>CALKWH010000125.1 GCA_938004375.1 uncultured Pseudomonadota bacterium | reverse complement strand
GGTCCGTGCGCGGCGGTCCGTGGTCAGTGTCCGTCAGTGTCCGTCCATGTCCGTCCGTGTTCCCGCCGCGTCCGTGTTCCCGGCCGCTGTCCGTGTCCGTGGCTGTCCATGGCTGTCCGTGGTCCGGGCGGACGCGTCCGTGTCGTCAGTGTTCCCACCACGATAGTACGCGGGGGCGCTCGGCGACCGGGAACCGGTCGCAAAGCGGAATCGCGGGCGCGATTCCGCTCGGCGGGCGGGAAGATGGCGTTCCACAGTTCGCGCTGCCGCGGGAACAGCGTCCGCACCTGCCCCATCAAGCGCTCCAGGGCCAGCTCGTGGTCCTCGCACAGCGCCTCGAATGGGAAGATGCGGTCACTCGGGCAGGACGTCGTCCCACATGGCTTCGCTCCACCAGTCGGTCTCGCAGGATCCCTCCCAGGGAAAGCGGGACTCGTCCGGATCCCAGCGCAGGCAGGGATCGGTGTCTGGAAAATCGGTGTCCCCGGTGGAGTATCCCAGCACGACAACGGGCTCCCCGCTCTCGTTCCGGAATCGGAAGCACGCGGTCTGAGTGCCTATTCCCGGGAACTGCTCCCCCTTGCAGAGCCACACCTCTTCGTCGCCGATACCGCCGCTATTGAGGTCGTTGAAATGATCGACGGAGCTCCATGGAACAACCGCCAGGCACGCGCTGGCGTGGCGCCGCGCCTGACAATCCAAGTTTCCATCGCCCATCTGTCCGTAAAAAACTACGTCGCAAATGGGGGTACAACCGGCACTGAGGCAGTCCTCTGCATCTTGAATCGCTTCGCAGGTCTCTTGCGTGATCTCGGGTTTGGCGGGGTCATCGTCACAACCGCCGCTCCATAGGATTACGGCTAAAAAAATGGTGGAGAATCGGTGGGTCGTATACATGATTGCCTCCCATCTACGGCGCGAGGTAGGCGCACTTGCCGGGGTTGACGTAGACGTTGAAGGTGCTCTCGGTGGGGAAGAGGTTCTCGAGCGCGATCCACATGTCGTGGGTGCCGGCGAAGAAGTCGAAGTGGTTGCCCTCGATCCAGCCGCCCACGTCGTCGGCGCGGAAGCAGCCGTCGTGGACGAAGCCGCCCAGGCCGTCGTGGGACGGGATGGTCACGCCGTCGAACTCCTGGGCGTACAGGATGGTGCCCCGGGCGATGAAGGCGTTGTCCACCGCCCACGAGCGCAGGGGCTCGAGGGGGTTGGAGGCGCTGCCCATGCCCCAGGGGAACTGGACCGCGTCGAGCACGGCGTAGCAGATGATGCCGCCGGTGGGACAGGTGCGGCCGCAGGCGCAGGTGCGGGCGTAGTTGATCACGCGGCCGTCTTCGAGCCGCCCGGAGCCCTCGATGCAGATGTCGTCGGAGAAGTCGGCGGGGACCTGCGCGATGGGCGCGCAGTTGGAGTCGTAGAGCGTGGTGTCGTCGGCGCCGGCGTAGTCGCTCTCCATGGCGAGATAGTAGTACGTGTTCCACATGTCCCCCAGGAACGTGCCGATGTCGGTCTCGCGGGGGGTGATCACGATGGCGTCGGTGGCGACCTCGACGGTGGCGGCCGTGTCCGAGTAGCCGCGCAGCACCACGTTGCGCTCGTAGCCGGTGCCGCTGAAGTCGTAGGTGCGGGTGGTGCGGGTGGCGGGATCCCAGGCGTCCCCCAGGGGCCAGTCGTCGGCGAACAGGCGGACCATGGCGACGTTCGCGGCGGCGATGGTGAAGGTCACCGGGTTGTCCACGGTGGCGCCGTCGGCGGGATCCTCGATGCGCACCCACGGATCGAGGCCCGCGTCGGCGTCGGCGTCCGGACCGCCGTCCTGGTTGTTGACGTTGTTCGTGTTGTTCACGTTGTTCGCGTTGTTGATATTGTTGACGTTGTTGACGTTGTTCACGTTGTTGACGTTGTTCACATTGTTCACGTTGTTGACGTTGTTCGCGTGCTTCTCCTCGGGAGAGCACGAGAGGAACAGCCAACCGACGGCGAACAGAATGACGATGGGGAAGCGGCGCATGGGTCACCTCGGCCGGAAGGCGGCGGGAGAGCGGTTCCGGTGCCTCAGCATGCCACGGGGCGGCGCCCGGTGCCAGCCCATTTTTGACGGTGACCCCCGCCGGGTTGCCTGCTAGAATGCCCCCGGAGGTGACACGCCATGGACCGAGGAACGGACCCCCCCACGACCGCGCCCGGGTTCCCGCCCCTGCCGGTGGAGCGGCGCATCCTGTCGTTCTCCGAGTATTTGCAGGAGGTGCGCCGCCGGCCCGGCCAGCTGCGCAACGCCACCGCCTACCTGCGCGACTGCATGCTGCACTTCGGCACCGACACCGTGCGCCGCCACGGCCGCGAGTGGACCCGCTTCCGGCTCTTCGACGCCCCCTTCGACCCCGGCCTGGTGCGCCTGATCGGGCACGAGCCCGCGCAGAACGCGTTCTTCTCCTTCCTGCAGGCTCAGGCGGACCACGGCCGCGCGCCCCGGCTGTTCCTCTTCCACGGCCCCAACGGCAGCGCCAAGAGCACGTTCTTCCAACTCCTGGGGGCCGCCCTCGAGGCCTACTCGGCCACCGACGAGGGCGCGCTCTACCGCTTCAACTGGATCTTCCCGTCCGGCCCGTCCCGGGGACGCGGAATCGGCTTCGGCGACACCCCGTCCCGTCCCGGCCCCGTCGCCGGCTCCTACGCCCACCTCGAGGGCGAGGCCCTGGACGCGCTGTTGCCCGACGAGTTCCGCGACTCCCCGCTGCTGCTGATCCCCCGGGAGGGCCGCGCCGCCTTTTTGCGCGATCTGGTGGGCCCGGACGTGGAGCTCCCCGGCTGGCTGGAGAAGGCCGACCTGCACCCGCGCAACCGCCAGATCTTCGACACGCTGCTTCTGTCGGTCGCCGGCGGCGCCGAGGGCGTGCTGCGCCACGTCCAGGTCGAGCGCTTCACCCTGTCCCGGCGTTACCGGCGCGGCCTGGTCACCGTCGAGCCCAAGATGACCGCGGACGCCCACGCCCGGCAGATCACGGCGGACCGCAGCCTGGCGGCCCTGCCCCCCGCGCTCCAGAACCTGGAACTGTACCGCTACGGCGGCGACCTGGTCGACGCCAACCGCGGCCTGGTGGAGTTCGCCGACCTGCTCAAGCGCCCGCTCGAGGGCTTCAAGTACCTGATCACCACCCTCGAGGAGGGCTACCTCAGCCTGGACAGCGCCATCCTCCAGTTCGACCTGTTCTACTGCGGCTCGGCCAACGACCGGCAGTTCCTGGCCTTCTCGGAGACCCCGGACTTCGCCTCCTTCGAGGGCCGGTGCGAGTTCTCCCGCATGCCCTACCTGCTCGACTACCACGAGGAGGCGCGCATCCTGGGGCTGGCCCTGGCCGAGACCCGGGCGCACAAGCCGGTGGCCCCCCACGTGCTCTCCTGCGCCGGGCTCTGGGCGGTCATGACCCGCCTGGTGCGGCCGCAGACCGCCCTCGAGGGCGTCGACCCGCGCCTGCTGGAGCTCGACGTCCTCGAGAAGGCCCTGTGGTACGGCGACGGGCTGCTGCCCGAGGCGTTCACCGCCGAGCAGGCCAAGATCGCCGGCGCCCAGCTGGCCGAGTTCCTCTACCAGCAGAACTCCGAGCTCGTGTACGAGGGCGGCATCGGCGCCTCCCCGCGCCTGTTGCGCACGGTCCTCATGCGGGCGCTCACCCGCCCCGATCCCGCGTTTTGCAGCGTGTCCCACGTCCTCACCGAGCTCGAGCAGGTCATGAAGCAGAAGGCGACCTTCGAGTTCGTCAACTACCCCGGGCAGGAGGGCGGCTACCACGACCTGCCGAAGATCCTGCAGTTCACCCGGAAATACTGGCACCGCCAGCTCGAGCGCGACCTGTGGGAGGCCGCCAGCCTCGTCGAGCTCGCCAGCGTCCACGAACGCCTGGAGGAGTACATCAGCCTGGTCATTCACTTCGTCAAGAAGGAGAAGATCAAGGACTCCGTCACCGGCCAGTACCATAGCCCCTCCGAGGCCCACATGAAGGCCTTCGAGGCCGAACTGGAGCTCACCGGGGACGCCCGCGACTTCCGGCAGAACTGCGTCTCCCGCGTGGCGGCGTTCAAGATCGACCGGCCCGACCAGGCCCTGGACCTGCGGCAGGTGTTCGCCCCCGAGCTCGACCGCGTGTTCCACCGCCAGCTCGTGGCGCGCCGGACCCACCTGGCCGGCCTGTGCCGGACGCTCCTCGAGCACCTCGAGAACGGGCAGCCGCCGCCGGCGGACCGCGCCAACTGGGTGCAAGACACCCGCGCCCGCCTCGAGGCGCGCGGGTACTTCCGCGAGGCGGCCCTGGAGCTGCTCGCCTGGTACGTGAGGGAGTTCGGCTGAGATGGGTCCCGACGACCTGAAGCGCCTCTTCTCGACGCTCACGCCGTGTCGCGCCCGGGCCGAGCCGGGCATGACCCCGACGGTCGTATTCCTGCTCTTTTTGCGCCCGGAGAACTGGCACGTCCTGATGATCCAGAAGACCGACACCGTCGGCTACCCCTGGGCCAACCAGGTGGCCCTGCCCGGGGGCCACGTGGACGCCAACGACGCCTCCCCCCTGGCGGCCGCCTGGCGCGAGCTCGAGGAGGAGACGGGCATCACCGCGGCCGAGGTGGACGTGTTCGGCTCCCTCGGGCACTTTCCCACCATCGCCAACAAGGACATCGAGGTCTTCGCAGGCTTCTGGCGGCGGCCGCGCCCCTTGCAGGTCGCCACCGCGGAGATCGCCCGGGTGCTGGAGCTGGACCTGCGGGCCACGCTGACCTGGCACCGCGACCAGGGGTTCTCAGGACGGCTTCCGCCCCTCGGGGAGCTGGCCTACCCCGTCGACGACACACGGGTCTGGGGAGCCACCGCCCGCGTGCTGCACTGCGTGTGCGAACACCTGGGCGCGAACGGAACCATGTTATAAAAATGGGTCTTTGCTGTCGGGGGATGGTGGGCGTGGTTGGGTTCGAACCAACGGCTTCAACCGTGTGAGGATTGCACTCTTCCGCTGAGTTACACGCCCTCGACGGAGGGTTTTTACGCGCACCCCCGACCGCCTGTCAAGCAAAATCGGAAATGGGCGGATGACATCGGGCCGATTCATGGTACACTGCCTGCGTCCCTGTCACGCTGCGCGCCCGAGCGCGTTGGGCCCTGGCCCCGGGAGAGTCCCATGCGTCACCTGATCCTTCCCGTCTTCATTTCTTTGTTCTTTATCGCATGTGCTTTCGATACCTCCGGAGTCCGGGGAAACCGCGAGACCGTCTGCGACGACGGCCGGGACAATGACGACGACGGCTTCATCGACTGCGACGATCAGGACTGCGAGGCGGCCACCGCCTGCGCCGTCAACAACGTCAACAACGTCAACAACGTCAACAACGTCAACAACATCAACAACATCAACAATACGAACAACGTCACCAATCCGGAGCTCTGCGACAACCTCGCCGACGACGACGGCGACGGCGACGTCGACTGCGCCGACTCCGACTGCACCGCCGCCGCGAACTGCCAGCTTGCCGAGGACTGCGACAACCTCGCGGACGACGACGGCGACGGCGACATCGACTGCGACGACTCCGACTGCACCGCCGCCGCGAACTGCCAGTCCGCCGAGGACTGCGACAACTCCCTGGACGACGACGGCGACACGTTCATCGACTGCGACGACCCCGACTGCGACACCGCCGCGAACTGCCAGCCCCCCGAGGACTGTGACAACTCCCTGGACGACGACGGTGACACGTTCATCGACTGTGACGACCCCGACTGCGCCGCCGCCCTCAACTGCCAGATCGAGGACTGCGACAATTCCCTGGACGACGACGGCGATGGCGACGTCGACTGCGACGACTCCGACTGCGCGGGCGTCGTCGTCTGCCGCACGGAGCTCTGCACCAACACGGTCGACGACAATGGCAACGGGCTCGTCGACTGCGCCGATCCCGACTGTACCCTGGCGCTCAACTGCCAGCTCGAGATCTGCAACAACAACATCGACGACAACGGCAACGGGCTCATCGACTGCGCCGAGGCCTCCTGCGCGAGCAATCCCAATTGCGCCTCGACCGCCTGCTCCTCCCCGGGCACCCTCACCTGTGGCGGCACCACCTCGGGGAACACCACCGGCGGAGCCAGCGTCTACACGGAGTACCCCGGCTGCAGCACCTACACGTACTCCGGCCCCGAGCGCGCCTTCCGCCTCCAGGCCGCGGCCGGCAACGAGGTCACCGTGAACGTCACCGTGAACGGCGGCTCGACCAGCGACCTCGACGTGTTCCTCATCCAGTCCACCTGCGGCACCTCGGGGTGCATCGATTCCAGCCTCAACGACGGCGGCTACGCCGAGCAGGTCTCCTACAACAGCGACGGCGGCGTGTACTTCGTGATCGTCGACACCTACACGGCTCCGGGGCCCTTCACCATCTCGGTCACCTGCGTCGCCGCCGAGGTCTGCAACAACGGCGTCGACGACGACGCCAACGGCTACATCGACTGCGTCGACTACGACTGCCTGGGCGGCGCATGGTCCTCGGTCTGTGGAGACTGCAACGCCATCACGGGGTACGGCTGCTCCGGCGGCACCCCGAACTGCGAATTCAGCCGCACCGGCTACGTCGGCCGCTGCGCGGCCACCCAGGGGACCGCGACCGTGGGCCAGCCCTGCAACACCGAGGCCGACTGCGCGCTGGGGCTGTTCTGCCACCTGAGCAACCACGTCTGCCAGCCCCTGTGCCACAAGTCGCTCAACGACTGCGGCGGCGGCCGCACCTGCAGCGCTGCCTATGGCTGGCCCTCCGATACCATTTACGGCATCTGCAATTAATTATCGGCCCAGTCGGCCTGCTTGAGCTCCAGGTTGAAGCTCGCGCAGGCGGGGTGCGCGGCGATCTCCACGTCCAGCGCCCGCGTCTCGCCGGCGGCGACGGCCTCCACGGTGACGCGCCGTGCGTTGAGGACCTGCCCCTGATCATCGAGCAGGGTGAGCTCGAACGCGAGTCCGCTCACGCCCACCGGGGCGAGGTTGGTCACCTGGGCCCGGATCCGCAGCAGATCCCCCGCCTCGCTGCCCGTGAGGCCGTGGACCTCGAGGAAGGGCTCCACCTCGGCGTGGCGGTCCACCCAGTCTTCCACCGGGCGCATGCGGACGCGCCCGGTCTTGTTGTCGATCACCGTCTGGAAATGGGAGGTGAAGTTCAGACCCAGCAGGCCGGCCTTGTCACCCACCGCACAGGGCTCGCACACCGCCGCGACCAGCGGCCCCACGCGGGCCTCCCCCACCGAGAGCCGGGACAACACCACCAGCGGGTACGTGGCCTCGCCGCCCGCGGTCTGCACGTGCAGCTGGGGCGAGCGCGGCCCGGGGGCCACGCCGAGCCGGGCGGCCACCGCCGGCGAGATGGTGGTGAACGAGGCGCCGGTGTCCAGCACGAAGCGCACCGGCAGGCTCTGCGCGCCGCCGGCCGTGAGCGTCGCGTCCACGACGATGGAGCCCTGCTCGAAGGTGAAGGGCACGCTCAGGGCGGCGCCCGGCAGCTTGCTCGACACGACCTCCATCACCCGGTCGCCCTTCACCCGGGTCCTGGCGCCGGCGAACGAGAACATCCAGGCGCCGTGGGAGGAGATGACCTGGGAGGTCGACTCGGGGATGACCACGCAGAAGAACAGGGTGAAGACCCAGGAAGCCGTGCCCCACAAAAGGGCGGTCACCTTCAGGGCCCGCGGATGTCCGCGCACCAGGAGGAGCAACCCGAGAAGCGGTGCCAGGACCAGCCCCAGCGTGACCGCCAGGAGGTGACTTTGGCCCTCCCCCAACCACGCGGCGAGGAACGCGCTTTGAAGCCACAGCCCCGGCAGGATGCCCAAGCACAGCACCAGCGCCAGCGCCCGCTTTCGCGTGAACCCGGCCGGGGGTTCCTCGTGCTGCACGCGGCGGACCATGGGGGCCATCAATAAATACCTCTCGTGCCGGCGGACGCACCGGCTCGCCCGTCAAGGTAAACCCGCCCGCGCAGGATGTCGAAAATCCGTCTTTTTCCGGGTCCCGGTTTGGGTTACACTGCGACCACTGTCGAACCGGGAGTGTCCGATGTCCGTATCCTCCGAAGAAGTTTTCGTCATCAAGGGAAAGAACATGAGCGCGATGCCCGCCGCGCCGGTCCAGGTGTCCACCTCGCTGCGCACCTACGGCGAGACGCTGCAGCATCTGTTCACGCGCCACCCGCGGGTGCTGCCCGGCGCCCAGATCCAGCCGGGCACGCTGGACCCGCCCCGCTTCGTGCACGTGCTCGCGCCCTACCAGCTCGGCCCGCACCGCATCGACCACGTCTTCGTGGACCAGCACGGCGGCCTGACCGTGATCATGGTGATGCTCGAACCCGATCCCGGCGCGGTGCGCTTCATCACCGGCCAGATCATGGAGACCCTCGCGGACTGGTTCCGGACGGTCAACCTGCGCGACCTGCGGGCCCACATGGAGAGCTACTGGGGCTCCACCAACCAGAAGGTCACCCTCGTCATCAACGAACTGTGGCCCGAGGGACGCACCGAGGAGGCCTTCTGGGAGAACATCCAGCTGCGCCTCGAGGCCCGGCACCTGCGCTTCATCCTCGCCGCTCCCCAGATCCCCTCGGGGCTGGTGCAGGTCTTCGAGTTCCTGAACTCCCAGTTCCTGTCGGTCCAGACCCTGGGGCTCGAGTTGCGGCTCTACGGTGACGAGGCCTCCTCCATGCTGCTCGTGCCCCGCATCGTCGGCGGCGCCCGCCGCCCCGACCGCAAGACCGAGGAGCCCGAGCCCTTCATCTGGACCCCGGCCCGCATGGAGGGCGCCAT
>CALKWH010000124.1 GCA_938004375.1 uncultured Pseudomonadota bacterium | reverse complement strand
GATATCGTATTCGGTGACTGGAGTTCAGACGTGTGCTCTTCCGATCTCTAGCCCAGGGTAGCTCCGCTACCCTGGGACCGGCGCAGGGCCAGCGCCAGGGCGGCGAGCAGCGCCAGGCCGAACAATCCGGCGCCCGTGGCGGGTGCTCCGGGGCGCGTGGCACAACCGAGTTGGTGATCCAGCGCCCGGCTCTTGATCTGGACGGGGCCATCTCCCTCGGCGCAATAATGACTGGTCCCGTCCGCGTTCGGCACGCAGGTCATCCCTGGCGCGCAGGCCGACGAGTTGATCTCGCAGGGAGCCGAGCACCACGAGTCGGATCCCCCGAGCTCGACCACGCAGAGCCCGAGGTGACAGGAAGTGTCGTTCCGGCAGGCCTCGCCGATGCCCGAAGTCCCCCGGGTGCAGGTCCCCGAGGAGGCACACTCGGGTTCGACCCGGACCGTGATGGAAGAGGATGAGGTATTGCCGCCCCGGTCGGTGACCTGGGCGCGCAGGGTGTGCCGGCCGGCCTCGGCGTTGGTGAGGCGCCAGGAGAAGTACGGCCAGGTCTTAACGCCCACGGACTGCCCGTCGAGGAAGAGCTCCACACGCACGCCCAGGCTGTCCTCGTCGCCGGTGAACAGGTTCACCGTGACCGGTGCCGCCACGAGTGCCCCGTCACCGGGCTCGACGAAGTCGACCCAAGGTGTCTCGAGGTCGGCGCGGTTGCCCAGGTTCTCGCCAAGCACTTCCGAACTGACCTGATAACTGGACCCGTCGCAGGCGCGGCCGTCGGGGACGGTTCCCTCGCCCCAGTCAGGATCGGCCGTCACGTAGGGGTTCATGATCGCTTCGGGGTTGTCCTCGTGGGCAAGCCCGAAGCCGTGGCCGGCCTCGTGGACGATGGTCGTCACGATGTCGGCGACGGAGCCCAGGTTTCCGGCGAAGCAGAAGGCCACGTCGGACTTCGAGGCGTTGCCGCAGTCGAACGGGGAGACCCCCACCATGCCACCCGGGTTGGGTGTGATCAGATCTGCCGTGCCGCCGACCATCATCATGGCATAGGTCGTCCCTGCAGGCGGACGCTCCGAGGTCACCACCACGTTGAACGGCGAATAGAAGTGACGCACCCACCCCGTCACGGCGTCGATCACCGCCTGGCGGGTCGTGAGTGGCGCACGGATGAAGCCCTCGGCCTCGAAGGGCGGGATGGTCACCTCGTTGTAGTCGGGGATCCAGGAAGTGTCGTTGGCGGGATCGTCATCTCCATTTTTTATCACCGCTCCTCCGAAATTGAGGAACAGCACCACCGGCCGATCCCCGGCCTTCCATGTCCGCAGCTTCACCGGACACTGTTCCGGCGACGGGCGCCCCGGTGGGATCCGATAGCCGCCGCACTCGGGCATGGGGGTGACATTCCCGGCCAGGGCCGGCGGGGCGGCGAGACAGGTCCACAGCACGAGCAGCGCGATGGTCTTCATGGTGCACTCTCCGGGATCCCGGCGCGGACCACCGGAATCGCCCTGTACTTTAGTCGGAAACCGCGCGGTTTCAAATGGGAAATGTTCCTAGAGCAGCTTCGTGGCGACGACGATCATCACGACGACGGTCGCGACCGTGAGCAGAATCACCGCGCCCAGCAGCAGTTTCTGGTTCGTGGAGCTGCCCTGCTCGGCCGGCGCGGGCTCCTTCGTGATGGCCGGGTGCTCACCCGACGGGAACGAGGGGAAGGAACTGAAGTTGCCCGACGAGCGCTCCCGGGTGGAGGGCAGCGACGGCAACGAGGTCGGAGGCAATGACGGCAATGAGGAAGGCAGGCTCCCGGGCAGCGAGGACATGTTCGCCGACGGCAGGCTGTTGCGGCCGCGGAAGGTGCGCTCACGGGTACGCACCCGCTTGTCGGACGTGCCGGTGCTCTCGATGTGGATCAGATCCTCCCAGCCCTCGGGGAGCTCGTTGGGCAGGGGCCCGAGCTTGGCGTTCTTGAGGAACGCGAAGTAGCTCTCCTCCATGTCGTCGAACTCCATGACGCCGTCGCACTCGTCGCAGCGGCTGATGGGTGCCTTGGGGGAGTTGATGTTCTCCATGGATTTGGCTTCGACGAGGAGGACCTTCTCCTTGTCGCAGGAGCTGCAGTAGTACGGGGCGAAGAAGGACTTGATGACGGAGTTCCCGGCGAAGTTGTTCACCAGGTTGATCTGGGCCACGATGGCCGGGGAGGCCTCGACCACGATCACCGAGGTCCCCTTCTTGTCGATGGAGGCCAGCCAGTTGACCCAGTCGCGCACGCCGCAGGAGTTGATGCGCTCGATGTTGCCCAGATTGAGGATCAGAGTGCCCGCGCCGATACGTTCACCGAGCTCCTGGAGGTTGTTGTCCTCGTCGATGACCCCCATGATGCTCGCGTACTGGACGTTCTCTTTTTTCTTCAATGAGTAGTGGAATTTTTGATTCATGGCTCACATTCTGTTCCGGCTGGCGCCCCGCGACGCGCCGGGTGTTGGCATTCTATCTACCGAGAAAAAATCGACAAGTCCAAAGTCCTTCCGACCGGGAAAAAAATACCATATATCTATAATCCGCTCTATTGCATGGCGTCCACGTAACGGTCCCACTGGGTCGAGAGATAGCACTTCAGCAGGCTCTCGGCCCGCGGCGCCAGCACGTAGTTCGCCAAGTACTTATCGGTCATCTCGACGTGCCGATTTACTAAATAAGTGGATCCCTGGAACGCCCCCGAGGGATCCCCGGACAGCAACAACCCCACTTTGTCCAAGGCCAGATCCACGGATTCCATCCAGTCAATCAAGTTGATGGTCGGGAAGATGTCCCAGGAGGCCGCCGAGACGCGCTCCAAGGCCTTTTGGGCCGGACGCTCGAGGCCCGCAACAAATTTTCGAGACGTCTCGTCCCGCTCGTTGGGAGGCAGCGCCACGCTGTACATCAGTTTGGCGATGTCATGCCGTTGGGCCTCGGTCAGCAGGAACAGGAGGCTGTACCCCGAGCGGGCGCTCTCGAGGGCCCGGCCCAGCAGAAAGCGGATGGTGGAGATGGGGAAGTCGAACACCCGGGGCTCGACCACGATCTGGAACACGTCGTCGCGGGTGAACACCAGGATGGGCCGCGAGGTAATGTCCCCCACCCACAGTTCGGCCGACTGCCCCAGGGTGGCCTCGATCTCCTCCCACGCGAGCAGCTCTGGCCCCTTCGCCCGGCGGGCGTCGGCCAGGGCGGGATCGATGGGCTTGAAGACCAGCTCCAGGGCGCCACGGATGGCGTTCCACAACTGGGCGGGCGGCCCCGTGACGTCCTTGATGCCCACCAGGTTACGAAACCCGTCGCCGGCCATCGCGTTGTTCTTCAAGAGAGGCTGGGCCGGGCTCTCGACGCGATACTCCGCATCGAACAACTCGCGGACAATCTGGATGCGCCGGCGGCGGGGCGAGGACTGGGGCAGGTAATCCTCGAGGATCTGCAGGTAGTTGATGTCGTCGTAGTGGGTGGCGAGCAGGGAATCCAGGTGCTTGGCGATGTTGCGCTTCTCGTCCTGCCGGACCAGCACGTCCACGAGGAGCTCGGCCGCCTCGGTGCCATGGCCGGCGAGCACCTCGAGCTCGTCGATGGAGGCGCCGTGGTTGCCCGCGAGGGTCTGCAGGAGGGCCAGGTGGAGGGAGACCTCTTCCTTGTCCTCGGTCTTAGGGCAGGACACCTTGCGCAACAGATCCATCGCCTTGTTCATGTCCCCGCGTCGCGCCCAGGCATAGGCGTACAGAATGGCGTCTTGGGCGCAGACCTGGGACGCGTCGACGCCGTTGAGCAGGTCGAGCGCCTTGCGGTCCTCGCCGACCTCGGCATAAAGCATGGCGGCGAAGGCCTGAACCCGGCCCCGGCAGGACGCGTCCTGCCGCGAGATGGTCAGCAGGCGCTCGAGTGTGACCATGCTCTCGCGGATCTGGTTGTTGGCGAACAGCTCGGACGCCAGTTCGAGGAGGGCGGAGGCGTCGTTCTGGGCCTTCTCGAGGACCTTGCGCAAGAGGTTCGTCGCCTCCCGGTTCTTGCCCAGGTTCTCCGAGAAGAAGCGGGCCATAGCCAGATAGGCCTTGACCAACTGGTCCGACGGGAGGGTGGCGGTGTCGGCCTTGGCGATGACGGCGGCGAACTCGTTCCAGGCGGCGAAAGCCGCGTCCTCCTCCTGCATCGCCAGCAGGATCTGGCACTCACCGGCGACCGCCTCGAGCAGCGTGGGCGCCTGACTGCGGGCCTCGCGGAACAACTGCAAGGCCTCCTCGTGGAGGTGGTTGAGCACGTGGAGCCGGGCCTTGGCGATGGCGATCAGGGCCGGCGCCTCGGGGACGTCCTTGACGTTCTCGTAGATCTGCGTGAGCTCGTCGAGGAACTCCTCGACGGCCCGCGGCTCGTCGAACTGGGTGCTGATCTCGAGGAAGGCGTACAGCGGCTCGATGGCCTTCGGGTTGAGCTCGACCGCGGTCACGAAGCAGCGGGCGGCCTCCATGCGGTCCCCGGAGTGCTTGAACACGATGCCGCGGTGGTGGTTCAGTTCGGCGCGCTCGGCTGCCGTGCCCTCGGTGAGGGCCTTGGGCCCCAGGGACACCGCCAGCTCCGAGGCCTTGTCCCAGGCCGACTGGCGGAAATACAACTGGAACAGGGAGCGCAGGGCGCCCGGCGAGTCCGGGCGCAGGGCGAGGGCGGCCTCGAAGTACCGCATCGCCTGCTCCTCCTTGCCCAGTTTCTCCATCAGAATGTCGCCCATCTGCGTGTAGATGCCGGCCTTCTCCTTGTTGTCGTCCCAGATCGCGGCTTCCATCTTCAGCGTGTTGAGCACGCCGTTCCAGTTCTCCTTTCGGACATAAATGTCCCGGATGCCGTGGAGGGCGGGCAGCGAGGCCGAGGCGGTCTCGCAGGAGAGTTTGTAGTATTTGAGCGCCTCGTCGACCTTGTTGAACTGGGTCTCGAGGATGGAGCCGTACTTGAAGTACAGGCTGCTCTTCACGCTGGGGTCCTCGTTGGCCTCCATCGAGAGGCGGATGACCCGCAGGTACTCGTCCCAGCTCTCGGTGGTCTCGTAGATGCGGGAGAGGGCCTCGAGGGCGACCTTCTGGTGGGAGTCGATGCCCAGGACCTCGGTGTAGCAGGAGATGGCCCGCGGGATGTCCTGGAGCTGCTCCTCGCATATCTTCGCGAGCTGGAGCAGGGGCTCGATCTTGTCCGGCCCGGCCTTGGTCATCAGCAGTTTGATGTTGAGCAGCCGCGCCATCTGCTGCCAGTTCTTGGCCGTGTCCGCCTCGCGGATCAGGGTGTCCAGGGTCG
>CALKWH010000123.1 GCA_938004375.1 uncultured Pseudomonadota bacterium | reverse complement strand
TTTCCGCTTCCTCCGGGAAGCGGCCCCATTGAAGCCGACTCCCCAGAGGTGACATGCAAAGCCGGCCGCGATGACATTTCCGCTTCCTCCGGGAAGCGGCCCCATTGAAGCATCAGGTCAACTCCTTCGCGGGGTACGTCGCGTCGCATTTCCGCTTCCTCCGGGAAGCGGCCCCATTGAAGCCTCATCCCCGACGCGCGCACGCCACCGGGCGAGCAATGCGATTTCCGCTTCCTCCGGGAAGCGGCCCCATTGAAGCCGTGACCATCGATCAAGTCCTCTCCATGCCACGCTGCCATTTCCGCTTCCTCCGGGAAGCGGCCCCATTGAAGCTCGAGGCGCTCCCCTGGACCTCGAGGCGCTGGCAGGGAGTGAATTTCCGCTTCCTCCGGGAAGCGGCCCCATTGAAGCCCACATTGCCGCGCGGCCTCGGCAAAAAGCAAGGCGATTTCCGCTTCCTCCGGGAAGCGGCCCCATTGAAGCTCGTCGGCCATCTGTCGCCAGGGCTTGATGTTCTCCTCATTTCCGCTTCCTCCGGGAAGCGGCCCCATTGAAGCCGCTCCTGGATCGCGGCCACGATGCGCGGGGACACCTCATTTCCGCTTCCTCCGGGAAGCGGCCCCATTGAAGCACGACCCCGGAGGACCTGCTTGGGCCCGTGTCGTTCTCATTTCCGCTTCCTCCGGGAAGCGGCCCCATTGAAGCCACACGGGCGCGTAGCCCTGCGCCACGGCCCACCGGCATTTCCGCTTCCTCCGGGAAGCGGCCCCATTGAAGCATTGGCGGCCCGATCCTGCGCCTCGGCAGCGTCACCTAATTTCCGCTTCCTCCGGGAAGCGGCCCCATTGAAGCGACACTCTCGACGACTACGAGGAGATGGCGAGCGCGGATTTCCGCTTCCTCCGGGAAGCGGCCCCATTGAAGCATGTATCGCTCCGCTGCGTCAAAGATCTCCCTCAACTCGATTTCCGCTTCCTCCGGGAAGCGGCCCCATTGAAGCCGAGGTTCGATTGACCGCAGGCGGTCAACCTGGAGAAATTTCCGCTTCCTCCGGGAAGCGGCCCCATTGAAGCTCCAGAATCGAGCGGGCCTTCTCCCGGGGTGTCTACGCATTTCCGCTTCCTCCGGGAAGCGGCCCCATTGAAGCTAATAGGTAATAGATACCATTTTTCGTGATTTGTCATTTCCGCTTCCTCCGGGAAGCGTGTCATTGCACGGAGCTTGGCATGATGGAAATGACCCCGGAACAGGCCCTGTCGGTCGGCTGTCCTTTCCGGCTGGACCTGCTGATCATGAAGTTCCCGGACCCGTTGACGTGGACGTTGTGGGTCTTGCCGGAGTCGCCCGCGCCATGAAGGTCATTTACAAGATCACCTACCCCAACGGAAAAATCTACGTGGGCCAGGACCGGACGGACTCGATCAACTACTTTGGCTCGGCCGACGCCGACCTGATCGCCAGGGACTTCACCCGGGAAGAGCGACGGGACTTCACGATTCGCAAGGAAATCCTGTTCGAGTCGGAGACCGTCTCGGACGCGGAACTGACCCAAATTGAGATGACGTTCATTCGTGAACTGCGGGCGAACGATCCCGCTGTGGGTTATAATCAGCGGCCGAGGGTTCGCCATGCCCGCGAACCATTATCGCAGAACCAACTTGGAACTGGCGGCGAGTTCCAGGGCGATCATTTTCTGATCTGCCTTCTCCGGTGGCCACCCGACCACGATGGCGTGCTGCGGATTGTCCTCCACGGGGTCCGGTTGGACCTGCAGGCGCTGCCCCAGGTAGATCCGCGCGAGCGTGTCTGCCCGACCCACGAGCGGGCGGCTCCGTTTCCGGGCGACGCCGTCCCCGCGCTCCCAGATTTGGGTCTCGGTGAGTCCGTCATTCCGGCTTACCGACAAATCCTCGTGGGGGTGAGGAATGAACGCCTCCGGTCTCACCGTGGAATCCTGCTTCCGGATCTGGCTGCCGGAAAGGATGAACCGGGCCAGAATTTCTTCCGGACCGATGGCGGAAGCGGGGTCCGCAGAGTCGCTCACTTGGTGGACACCTTGCGAATCAGGGCGATCAGGTTGTCCGGGATGGCGCCGCAGAACAGAATACGTCCGAAGATCCTCTCGGCTCCGAGCAGGGCGGCGTAGTTCAGGTCCCCGGCATTACCGATGCTCAATGAGAGCAATCTGCGGGGGGAACGATACCACTCCATCGTGAGCTCACCGTCGGGTTCCGCGCCGAAGGTCGGCCGGGGCAGACCCGGAGGAAGCACTTCGAGGACCCGCAGGGTCATCTCGAGAGTCTCCAGGCTCACAGGGAGGGCGCCGTGACCGTCCCAGTCGGGGGTCCTGCATTCGAGATAAGTATTGAACAAATCCCGCAGTGCCCTATCGGAGGTCTCGGTCTTGGTCGCGGCGAGCCGAGGGTCGGTCCTCGAGGGGTCGACGGTCCGCACCGCAGTTCGAGTCGGCTCTGAAAACAGGGTGTCCATGCGGGGAAGAGGCAGAGCAAAAGCGATGCTCATTTCAATCTCTCCAAAGTCTCTCTCGTGAGGAACCCGAAGAAGGCCTTGTTCTTGAGCCAGCGCAGGTCTTCCAGGACAGGGCGCAGGACCTCCGGTTCCGGATCTGTCGCCAGACCACAGAACACGTCTATGTCGAAGACGATTCCCGGCGCCTGCTCGGCACCCGGAAAGAAAGGCGGCATGGACCTGGTCAGGCGGATGAAATAAGACGTCTCCGGGACGACCAGGGTCTCCTGCTGCTGGAACTCCAACACGGGCAGCTCCAAGCCATCGGGGAGAGTGGGGCCCTTCTTGAGGATGCTGTCGAGGTCCGTGCTCACCAGAGGAAGTGGAATGCGGTTGATGTAGCGCAGGCCGGTTCTCTGAACGTCGGGAGGCGCGGCGATCGCCCGATACAAATCCCAGAGTGAGAGCGCCTCCGAGCTGAAGGACGTCCAATCCACATAGGGCGGCAACCGACTGAACACGAAACCATCCCGGTTGAATTGAATGACCCGGGTCTTGTCGTCTGACTGGAAGCGCATTCCCTTCCAGCCGAGGTCCTCCACCTGGGTCTTCCAGGTCCCCTCTTCGAGGATGGAGTTGTGCTGGAAAGTACGAGATGAATGGAGGAAAGAATAACCCTTCAGACTCGACTCGAAGTGTGTACGGGCGGAACCTTCATCGAAGCCCTCGGCCGCGCGGGCCCTGAATTCGATGACGGCCTCGACCAAAGGCGCCTGCGATAGGTGAGGGAACGTCTCACTTCGGTCAATCGTGAAAGGCTTCGTGCTCATGCTTCAGGTTCTTCCAGATCCCTTACCGGGTGTCAACGTGAATGTGACGAAGATATTATGCCGGTGCCGAAGTCCGGCTAAGCGTCAGACAGCCGGGGTCGGGGCAGCCGGGGCGGCGGGCTGGGCAGACACAGGTGTCCCTGCTCCAGGAGCAACTGTTCCTTCAGGTCCTGCTTGGCCGGGGAGGGCAAGCCGTCGAACGAGGCGCCCCGGGTTTGTCGATACGCTGACAGGGTGGCCGGCTCGGGGGACTTGATGATCGGGCGCATCGCGGTCACTCTCCGGCGAGCATGGTCAGGAGCGCCTCGGCCCGGACGAGCTCCGGGATCTTGCCCTTCAGGTCCTTCTCCAACACCTCGAGCTCGCGCCGCGCGGCCTCGAACTCGCTCCGGTCGATCCGGTCGAAGATGCTCCCCAGCCTCGTGGTGATGTCGCCGCTGCGACGCTCCGTCTCCATCAGCATCTCCAGGATCTCCGCGGAGTCGAGTCCCCGAGCTTGCTCTGCCTTCGTGACATTGAGCTCGCCGGTCTCGTCCTGTCGGAGCAGGTGGACGCATCTGCTCTCCACCTCTCCGAGCACCTGGGGCGAGTGGGTGGTGATGAAGAACTGGCACCCCGGGAAGGTCTGGAGCAGCCGGGGGATCACGGTCCGCTGCCAGGAGGGATGCAGGTGCAGCTCGATCTCGTCGATGAGCACGATGCCTTCGCCCTGGAGCGGCTTCGGGCGTGCGGGGTTGGCGATCGCCAGGCGTCGGGCGAGGTCGCCGATGAGGGCGAGGAGGATCTTTTCTCCATCGGACATCTGGTCCACGCGGATGGTCCGACCCTGTTTCGTGGCGACCATCCGCAAGGGGGTGCGCTTGATGGAGAAGCCCTGAAAGCCCGGCATGAACACGGTCAAGGCGTCGCGCACTGCCTGCAGTTGGGGGTCGGGTTGAAACGGGCCGGGTTCCCGGAACAGTTCGTTCTCCAGATCCTCCCGGTTGCGGAACCACTCGAAGAACTCGCGGAAGCCGATGCCGGACTTCCGGGACTTCCTGCCGAGCGGCAAGGCCTGGTCCGAGGACTGGAGCAGGCCGAAGTCATGGAGCTTCCGGATCCGCAGGGGGATGTCGAGCACGGCCCGATGCACCGGGTAGTAGACGAAGACGGGGAGGTTGCAGCGTTCCTGGGAGCGTTCGATCTCATCGCGGCGCGCACGGGCCCACTCGTTGATCACCAAAGGGCCATCTTCCATGGCCGAGATGTGCGTCGGGATGCGGGGATTATGGCCGGCGCGGGTCTGAAGAACGGTCCAGTACAAATCCTTGTCAGGCGCTTCCGTGCGGTGGCACTCCACGCCCAGGGCCGCGGTCGCGGAGCCGATCCGGATGTCGAGCTCGGGGATGGGGGTCCCGTTGCCGCGCGGGGAACGCAGGCGGGCGTGGGCGACGGTCAACAGGTGGGCCAGCGCGTCGAGGAGGGTGGTCTTCCCGGCGCCGTTGACACCGACGAACAGGTTCAAATCCCCCTGAAGATCAGAGAGGATGAGCTCCTTTGCACATCGAAAGTTGAAGAGCGACAGTTCGTGGACCTTCATGGGAAACCTGTTTCATGCCGGGAGGCTCGCGCGCCAGCGTCACGCCAAGGTATCAGGGAGCGGGGTCCCTGTCAAAGCAACGATTTTTCACGCTGCGGGGTTGGCGTGCAAGAGAAGTCATGCCAGACGCAACGATGGGCGGGCCGCGTCAGACCGCCGGGGTCGGGGCCGCCGGGGCGGCGGGCTGGGCCTTCTTGCGCAGGACGGCCAGCGGCTCGAGGATGTAGGACGCGTGGGCGGCGCGGGCCGGCTCGGCGAGCAACAGGATGGTGGAGCGCAGGGCGCAGCTCAGGGGGGAGCGCACGGCGGAGACCAAGGCGGGGCGCTCTTCGATCTGCTGACCGCGGGCGTCGCGGGCGGCCACGAAGGCGGCCTCGGCGGCGCGGGCCTCGGAGAGATAGGGCGAAAGGCCCACGGCGGCGACCGCGGCGGGATTCGCCTCGAGCCTATCGAGGACCTCGTTGAGCTTGGCGGACTCGGCGGCGTAGGGGCCGGTCAGGAATCCGAAGCCGTCGCCGGCGAGGACGTTCCAGAGCTCGCGGGCGGCGGCGGCGGTGGCGGTGTGCACCGGGGAGAGCATGTGCACCTGCAGGACACGGTCGATCACGCGGATGGCGTCGTCCCGTCGGGCGTCGGCCATGATGACGACCTGGGTCGCGGGCCGGGTGTCGAGGCCCTCGTAGGCCGCGGTCACCGCGCGGGCGGTGGTCTCGAGGCTGCCGGCGCGGTCGAGCATGGCGGCGTCGCCGCCGCAGCGCTCGCGGATGCGCCCGATCACTTGGAGCACGGCCCCGGCGACGTCGATCAGGTCATAATCAGAAATGGTAAACCGA
>CALKWH010000122.1 GCA_938004375.1 uncultured Pseudomonadota bacterium | reverse complement strand
GACCACCGAGATCTACACTCTTTCCCTACACGACGCTCTTCCGATCTTGGACACGCTGCCCAAGGCCGGCCCCGACCATGTGGGCGTCGTCTCCGAGGAGCGCGACGGAGCCGGGAACCCGCTGGTCATCAACAACTGGACCGACGGCTACACCACGCGCAAGATGCCGCTTCTACCGGCGATCCCGGTGACCCACCACTTCCGCCTGATCCGGAAGTGACAGTCCCCCCCCATGGCGTCGGCACGGAGGCGCGTCAACGCACGCGCCGGACAGCCCGGACCGGGCGTCAGCCCGCCATTTGAGGCAACGAAGTTGCCGGAACGTGACTGCTTTCTTCTGTTTTATTTCTTCCCGGCTTCGTTCGACGGACCGGCCTCGGCGGCCCCGCCGGCTTCGGCGGCCCGACGGCGGCGCATCTCCTCGATGGGCATGAGGGCGCCTTCGAGCTTGTCGGCGTACAGGACGCCGTCGAGGTGGTCGAGCTCGTGCTGGAAAATCCGGGCCTCGAAGCCGCTGGACTCGTAGATCTTCACGCGACCCTCGAGGGACAGGCAGCGCACCTGGATGGCCTCGTGACGCCGGACCTTGCCGCCCAGGCCGGGGATGCTCAGGCAGCCCTCGTAGCCGTCCACGACGGCCTCGGAGCGCACCTCGATCACCGGATCGACGCAGGTGATCACGGTCTTCGCGGGGTCCTGCAGCTGCACCAGCACGACGCGCAGGGGCAGCCCCACCTGGGGCGCGGCCAGGCCCACGCCGCCGGACTTCTCCAGGGTGGCTCGCATGAGCCGGTCGAGCTTCTCGAGGTCCCCGCGCGCCAGCCCGCCCGCCGGGCGCGCCCGTTGCCGCAGCACCGGGTGTCCTTCGTTCTTGGCCGGATCCCAGGTGACGATCTCGAGCAGCGGCCCCGGGGAGTCGATCAACTTCCGCTCGGCCGCCGGCAGCGTGGCGCGGCTCGACGAGGCACAGGACACGAACAGGAACAGGGACACAAGCAACGACGCACAACGCATGGGAAAACCTCCGGCGTGCAGATATAGTACGGAATCGGGGTCGTGGGAAGGGTCAGACTGGTCAGACACGTCAGACACGTCAGACACGTCAGACTTGACTTTCCGCCAAAAATGCGGCATTTCACCCTCCGCGCGAATCAACTTTTTCCGCAACGGAGGTCCTTTTCCATGCAATCCAAGCTCTTCACTTTCGGTCTGATCCTCGCCCTGTCCCTTTTCGCCGTCGCTTGCGACGACGACAGTTCCGGCAACAACGCGAACAACGTCAACAACGTGAATAACGTCAACAACGTCAACAACGTGAACAACGTCAACAACGTCAACAACGTCAACAACGTGAATAACGTCAACAACGTCAACAACGTCAACAACACGAACAATACGAACAACCTCACCCGCGAGTCCTTCGAGTTGACCATCAGCCTCCACGACCCCGGCACCCAGAAAATGAACCTGCGGGACAAGACCGCCGGCGGCGATCTCGCCTCCTGCGACTTCGGCTTCGTCGACGACGAGCTCAACGGCCCCCGCATCCTGCTGTGCCCGGACACCACGGCCTACAACGCCGGCAACGAAGCCGACTTCTACGCCGTCACGACCGCGCCCTCGGATGTCACCTACGAGGCCGACGGCGCTGGCACCTACGTGATCGGCAACTCCTGGCTCGACGGCGGCTCCTGCGGCACGGGTTGGACCTGCAACGGGAACATCTACATCCTGCACCTCTCCGACGGCTCCTACGCCAAACTCGAGGTGGTCTTCGGACAGGGCGGCACCGTGACCGTGCTGGCCTTCCGTGACCCCGCCGGCGGCTCCGACCTGACCTGCACCGAACCCGCCCTGTGATCCGCCCGCGCCCGAAAACGCCCGGCCGCCGATTCCTCCATTGACAAACCGAAGCCGACTTTGCCAAAGTAGGCTCCGGTCGCAGCGGATCCCGCGGTCCGCCGATCCCAGGAGTGCTTCATGAACTATGTACTCGACACCAACGTCCTGCTCCACGATCCCAACGCCATCTTCGAGTTCGGCGCCAACGACGTGATCATCCCGCTCTACGTGTTCGACGAGGTCGACAAATTCAAGAAAGAGCTCAGCCAGCGCGGCAAGAGCTCCCGCGAGGTCATCCGCAAGATCGAGGCCCTGCGCGAGAAGGGCTCGCTCATCGAGGGCGTCTCCCTCGGCGAGAAGCTCGGCGTGATCAAGGTCAAATACCCCAAGACCATGTCCCTGAAGATCCCGTTCGAGAGCAAGCACAGCGAGATGGACAACGCGATCCTGGCGACCGTGCTCCACGTCATGGAGACCTCGTCGGAGCCGACGATCTTCGTCACCATGGATGTGAACCTGCGGATCCGGGCCGACGCGCTCAACATCAAGGTCGAGGAGTACACCGGCGACGCCCCCAAGAAGATCGACGAACTGTACTGCGGCGACCAGGAGATCACGACCACCCAGGACGTCATCGACGAGATCTACAAGAACGGCGCCGTCGAGCGCCAGCAGCACTGGGATCTCTACCCCCACGAGTTCGTCACCCTGAAGACCGACGACTCCTCCTCGGCGCTGGGCCGCTACCTCGCCAAGACCAACCAGATCCGGCTGATCCCCAACGCCAAGAAGCGCATGGTCAGCGGGCTCAAGAGCCGCAACAAGGAGCAGATCTTCGCGTTCGACATCCTGCTCGATCCCGACATCCCCATCGTGACCCTGGTGGGCAAGGCCGGCACGGGCAAGACGCTTTTGGCCATCGCCGCGGGGCTCGAGGCCCTCGAGCACGACTCCTACAAGGCCCTCGTGGTGAGCCGCCCGGTGTTCCCCATGGGCAAGGAGCTGGGCTTTTTGCCCGGCGACCTCGACTCCAAGCTCAACCCGTGGATGCAGCCCATCTACGACAACATGGAGCTCATCGCGCACCTGAAGAACGGCCTGGGCGCCACCTACCGCGACATCGTGAGCCAGGAGAACATCCGCATCGAGCCGCTCACCTACATCCGCGGACGCTCGCTGCCCAACCAGTACATCATCGTGGACGAGGCGCAGAACCTCACCCCCCACGAGGTCAAGACCATCATCACCCGCTGCGGCGACGGCACCAAGATCGTCCTCACGGGCGACCCGTACCAGATCGACAACCCCTACGTCGACGCCACCAACAACGGCCTCTCCTACGTGGTCGAGCGCTTCAAGAGCCAGGAGGTGGCCGCCCACATCACGCTCACCCACGGGGAGCGCTCCAAGCTCGCCGAGCTCGCCTCGAACATCCTGTAGCATATGTTCCGAATTCCATTGACAGTTGGGCGCTCGATCCTGCGGTTCTGGTGGGATCCCGAGCTCACGGTGGACGACGCGCGCCCGCGGGTCCTTCGCCCCGGCCTCGCCCGGGCGAGCCTCGCGTTCCTGCTCGCGGTCATCGGGGCGCTGTACGCGACCGGGCACGTGCACCTGACCTGCTGGACGCCGAAGTTCCACTCCCCCTGGGGCGTGGGTGTGCTGCTCACGGGATTCTTCGCCCTCACGCTCGCCCAGGAGGCGTGGCCGGCAGCCCGCGCCCGGCTCTGGCTCTGGGGCTCGCTGGCGCTCTCGGCGATTCTGCTGCCTGCGGCGACCGCGTTGGCGGTGGCCGTGCTTGTGCCCTACGCGCTGGTGATGCGCTCCGGCGCGCCCAAGTGGGCGAAGTGGGCGACCCTGTTCGCGCTCCACCTGGCGGTGATGGCGCTCTACCACTTCTGCTGGTTCCCGGCGGTGGTGTTCTCGCCGGTGTGGGGCCCCGCGGGCCTGATCTTCGCGTTCTTCCTGCCGCTGCGCCTGCTGTGGTTCCACCACCAGGCCCTGCGCGACGGCGCCCCCCCGGTGACCGTGGCCGAGGTGTTCACATATTTCTTTACGCTTCCGGCGGTGATCCTGGTGCCGTACATGTTCGCGCTCCCGCGCCGGGAGCACCTGCGCCTCGACGCGCCGCCGGATCCCGTGCTCACCGCCCAGGGCACGCGCTACCTGGTCGCGGGCGTGCTGTTCGCGCTGTCCTATCACGCGCTGGAGCCGGCCATCCTGTGGGCGGCCGCGGTCACCGGCCAGAAGTGGCTGATCATCCCGTGGGTTTACCCCATGGAGCCGGTATTCTGGGCGCTCTCGTCGTCGTACATCCTCACCGGGCTGTACAACCGCATGGGCGCGCCGGTGACGCTGGCCTTCCGCTCGCCGCTTGTCTCCCACTCGGTGCTCGAGTGGTGGCGCCGCTGGAACGTCCATTTCCGGGACCTGCTCGTGGATCTCTTCTTCTACCCGCTGGTGCTCGGGCGCCGCTCCCACCCGATCCTGCGCCTGTGGATCGGCGCGTTCGGCGTGTTCATCGTGGGCTCCACCGTGCTGCACTGGGCGGTGAAGCATTATTTCATGAACAACGCCATCGCCCCATACTGGAGCATGTTCGTCGAAAATGGCGTGATGTTCGTGGGCGTGGGCGTGCTGCTCCACCTCGAGCGCGTGGCCATGGACCGCGCCACCGCCGCCCGCAAGGCCGCCCGCGCGGCCGGGCAGCCGGCCCCGCCGGTGAAGACGCCGCCGCGCTGGCGCCACGTGCTGGGCGTGCCCCTGACCTACCTGGTCGTCTTCTCGTCGGTCATGGGCGGCTACGCCACCAACCTCGTCGTCGAGGGCACGGTGGTGGACCGCCCAACGCTGGTGCTGCGCCACGCCCAGGCGCTGGCCGCGGCGGGCGAGGCCCGCGACGCCGCGTATTTCCGGGAGCGCGCCCGCGAGGACTTCGAGCGCGCGGTGGCCCCCCACGACGATTTGACCTCGCCCTGGCGCATCAAGGAGCGCCACGCGGCGGTGAAGTTGATCCTGCTCACGCTCTCGGACGATCCCGCGGCGCCGCTCTCCCATGAACGGGCGGTCCGCGTCGCGGAGCTGGTCACCAAGCTCGGCTGGGAAGCCGCGCTCTCCCGGGATCCGGCCGCGCTCACCGCCCGCTGCGAGGACGAGCTCTCCCGCTACCGCGGCTTCTCCGGGCTCGCCCGGCTCCGGGAGATCTGACCTATGACCCCCGCAGCGCTCTCCGCCGCCCTGGTGGCCTGGTTCGACGAGCACGGCCGGCACCTGCCCTGGCGTCCCGACGAGGATCCCTACCGGATCTGGCTCATGGTGGTCATGCTCCAGCAGACCCGCGTGGAGACCGTGCTGCCCTATTACGAGCGCTTCGTCACCGCGTTCCCCACCCTGGCGGACCTGGCCGCGGCCGACGACGAGGCCGTGCTGGCCGCCTGGAAGGGGTTGGGTTACTACAGCCGCGCACGGAACCTCCTGGCCGGCGCCCGGGAGGTGGCCGCAACCTACCATGGGCGGCTCCCCGAGTCCCCCGAGCTGCTCGAACGCCTGCCAGGCGTGGGGCGCTACACCGCCGCCGCCGTGGCTTCCATCGCCTTCGATGCGCCGGCCGCGGCCGTGGACGGCAACGTGCTGCGCTTTTTGGCCCGGTACTTCGCGGACGAAGGCGACATCACCAGCCCGAAGACCCGCGCCCGCCTGGAGCGCCTGGCCACCTCGCTGCTGCCGCCCGCGGGCCGCGGCGCCCACAACCAGGCGGCCATGGACTTCGGCGCGCTGGTGTGCGCCCCGACCCCTCGCTGCGAGGCCTGCCCGGTGCGCGCCGGCTGCGCCGCCTTCGCCCAGGGAATCCAGCTCGCGCTCCCGAAG
>CALKWH010000121.1 GCA_938004375.1 uncultured Pseudomonadota bacterium | reverse complement strand
ATTATCGGGGGGTCTTCTCGGGCTTCTTCGCGAAGAAGACGGGGGCGGGGAGCTCGCCCTTGGCGGGAATGGCGATGTATTGATAATTTCCCGGTTTCTGGGTGAGCTCCAGGGTCTGCACGGTCATCGCCGGGGTCCACAGGTTCCGCACGACCACGATTTGGTGGCGGGCCGGGGGTAAAAATCGCAAGCCGGTAGAAGCAGCCTGGAAAAATCTCAGCACCAGATCTTCGGTCTTGGCGTGATGGATCAGATCCATGCCCAGGGTGCCGCTGGCCAGCGCGGGGGCGCCCCAGGTCTCGAGATCCTTCTCGGGATCCGCCGGGAGCCCGCCCAGGCGGGTCTGCATGGGGGCGTACCCCTCGAGGGTGCGCACCAGCACGAGCACGGCGCCGGTGTCGTCCAGCAGGCCGTTGCGGCGGGCGCGGGCGCGCAGCGCGGCGGCGGGGATCTCGGGCCGGCCCGAGAGCTGGGCCAGGCGCAGGGCGAACAGGTGGCGGGCCGCCGGGAACGACGACCGCTGGAGCAGCTGCTCGTAGGTCTGCAGGCCCAGCTCCCAGTTGCCGCGGGTCAGGAAGGTCTCGGCCATGAGCACGCGGGGCTCGGGGGCCTGGGGCAGCAGCCACGAGAGGAAGGCGTACTCGGCCGAGGCGTCCTCGTGGAGCAGGTGGCGGCGGTAGAAGTCGCCCAGGCGCTTGCGGGTCCACGGGTCGTGGGGGGCCATCTCGACCGAGGTCGAGATCGCCAGTTGGGCCAGCAGTGGCTGCTTCATCTGCATGAAGAGCTCGGCCACCTGCTCCCGCTGGCCGGCCGTGAGGTCGTTGCGGGCGAGGAGCTCGGCGCCCCAGCGCAGGGCCACGTCGGGCTGGGCGGCGCGGATGGCGGCCTGCATCACGAACAGGGTGAGGGCGGCGTTGGCGGGATCCAGGCGCTGCCACTTCTGGGCCAGCTCGAGCACGGCCGCGTCGCGGGCGGTGTCCACGAGCTTCTTGCCGTCCTTCTCCCACCAGCGGTCCAGCTCCACGAGGAAGGCGCCGAACAACTGGCCGCCGTGCAGCGACAGGTGCTGGACCACCCAGCGGGCCTCGTCGGGCGTCTTCACGTTGCGCAGGATGTTCTCGCGGATGAACGCCGACACGGCGGTCCCCTCGGGCGCCAGCAGCAGCGCGAACGAGAGCTTCTGGCGCACGTCGGTCATGCGCTGGAGCACGATCTCGAGGAAGGCGCGGCGGTCGGTCCAGCTCTCGAGCTCGCAGGCGGCCTCGGCGGCCTTCCACAGGCTCTCGGCCTGGTAGGCGGTGCCGCCCTGGGGCATCTTCTGGCGCCAGGCGCGCTTGCGGTCCTCGATGTAGGCGCGGGAGAGGGCCGAGCACTCCTGGGGCAGCACCTGGCCGGTGGACGCGAAGGACCAGGCGTGGGTGAACGTCACCGGCTGGCCCGTGGGCGGGGCCGGCAGTGGCGGGGCCAGGCGCAGGGCGCGCTCGATGCAGGCGAGGATGGCTGCGTCGGTGATGGTCGCGCTCTTGCGCTCGATCTTCTTCCATCGGCCGTCCACGTCGACGGTGAGCTCGAAGGTCACCGTGCCGCCGGCCATGGGGGCGAACACCGCCTTGCGCTGGTAGCACTGGTCCACGGCCTCGCGGCGGTCGTCGTTCTGGAGCAGGATGCGATAGTACGTCTCGATGGAGAACTCCTGCACCGGCGGCGCCAGATCCGGCAGGCTGAGGCCGGACACCGAGGACGGCGGCAGGTTGCGCAGGCCGGCGAATTCGTATTCGGGCAGGCGCGGGATCTCCTGGTAGATGCTCGGCGGGATGGCCGTGGTGTCGGGGTTCTGGCCCGAGTAGACGAACGAGAAGCCGGTGTACGGCGTGATCATCTGGTGCTCCAGGGCGAGCTGGGCGATGGCCTCGAAGCCGCTGCCGCGGGCGATGAGGTCCCGCAGGCGGGAGGCCGCCCACAACTTGTGCAGCACCGAGACGTCCGAGGTCGGGGTCGGCGTGAGCTCGAGCTCGACCGAGAAGGGCCGCGTCGCGTAGTAGCCGGTCACCAGGGCCTTTTTGGGCAGCTCCTTCTCGGAAAAGCCGGACAGGAACAGGGTGTCGGTGGGGGCGGCCGTGGGGACGCGGACCGGCGTCAGGCGCGAGACCTTGGGACCCAGGTTGACCTTCACGTCCTTGAACGCGGCGGTCTCGAGCTCCTGCAGCAGGGCGATGACCCGGGAGGAGAGCTCGCCCACCTCCTCGACGAAGAGGGTGCGGCCCAGGGGCTCGAGGATGTTGCGGGCGCCGGGGCGGCCCAGGATGATGCTGGAGAACAGCGGCGCGGGCGCGCTCATGGCGAGGCGCGAGGCCAGCTGGGCGCTGATCATCGGCCCGCGGGAGGGCTGGCCGTCGCCGACGTACAGGATCATGCCCTCACCGTTGGGGATCAGCACCGTGGCCTTCTCGATGGCCAGGCCCAGGTCGGTGGCGCCGGCCGGGTTCAGGCGGGAGATGGCCTCGAGGAAGGCCTTGCGGCGCTTCTCGTGCATGGGGGCGAGGCCCTCGGCGTCGAGCGGGGTGACGTCGCCGCGCAGCACGAACACGGCGACCTTCGTGTTGCCGCCGAGCTTCTCGAACAGCGAGGCGAAGGCGGTCTTGAGCACCTGGATCTTCGACGAGTCCATGGACGCCGAGAGATCCAGCAGGAAGACCACCGAGGGCTCGGCGGGGGTCGCCTTGCCGCTGGCGGCGGCGACCTTGGCCAGGAGTCCCTGCAGCGGGATGGACAGCAAAAAGGCCGCCTTCTCGCCGGGGTCCTTCTCGACCTCGAACAGCGGCTCGTCGGCCTTCGGGGGGAAGACCTCGGCCACGAAGTCCGACAGGGGCAAGAAGTCGCTCTTGCGGACCACGAACTGCAGGCGCTCCCAGGCGCCGTCCCAGCCCGAGCGCAGGCGGGCCTTGGCGTCGAGCACACGCAGGGTGAGCTCGAACTCGCCGGCGCGGGTGCCGCCGCTCATGGGGTAGCGGTACAGGCGCCGTCCGCCCACGTCCGAGAGCGTCTGGGCATAGGTCAGGCGGATGCCGACCTCGCCCGCCGGCGGCAGGGCGGTGAGCAGGGCGCCGTACTCGCCCTCGCCGAGCTGGAAGAACGACCCGTCGGTGACGACCATGTCCTGGGCGGCCACGGGCTTGGCCGAGCCGGTGATCCAGTGCTCGGCCTTCTTGGAGACGGCGACCTCGAGCATGACCGCGCCTTCGGGGAGCTTCACGCGGTAGTCCCCGTCGCGCGAGGAGCTGGACGGGTTGAAGAACACCTGCTCGACCTCGGTGATGGCCGTGCGCTGGCGGATCTTCACGGCGACCTTCTGCCGGCGCAGGATCAGCGGCGCGTTGCCGGCGCCCAGCCCGACGGCGCCCTGGGGGCGTCCGAGGAGCTGGCCGTAGCCCGAGGCCGCCTTTTGGGGGCGGTACAGGCCGCCGGTCCAGTCGGTCCACAGTTCGGTGGGGCGCGCCTGGGGTCCGGCGGAGGTGAGCAGGAAGGTGCCGCCGCGGAGCCGCTCGGCCTTGGGGCCGAAGTGGGCGGTGAGCTCGCCCTCGAGGTGGTGCAACAGCGCGCCGTCCGGGCGCAGGGTGACGTTGAAGGCGGCGTCGCGGGCGGTGAGGGCGCCCCCAGATCGGAA
>CALKWH010000120.1 GCA_938004375.1 uncultured Pseudomonadota bacterium | reverse complement strand
GACCACCGAGATCTACACTCTTTCCCTACACGACGCTCTTCCGATCTACGGATCCCAACGCGCCGGTGACCCCCGGGACGGACACGCCCCCCACGGATCCCAATGTGGTCACGCCGGGCATGACGACCGAGCCCGAACCCGGGGATCCCTCGATGCCGGGGGACGACCGCGGCGACTTCGACTACGACACCTATTTTTCCAAGGCCGAGCAGTACTACAAGGCCGGGGACAAGGCCCGCGCCAAGCAGTATTATCTGAAGGCCGGCCAGAAGGACCCCACCTCGGTGGACGCCTTCAACGGCGCGGGGTACTGCGATCTGGACACCGGCAACGCGGCCGCCGCCATCCCGAACTTCCGCAAGGCCCTGGCGCTGGTCCCCAACTTCACCCGCGCCCAGTACGGCCTGGCCGAGGCGCTCTATCAGACCGGGCAGAAGAACGAGGCGCTCAACGCCTTCCGGCGATTCCTCCAACTCAACCCGCCCGGCGGTCACAACGTGCCGCGCGCGAAGATGATGGTGGCCCAACTCGAGCAGGATTTGGGGCTCTCGTCGCCGGGGCCGGAGATGACCGAGCCGGCGATGACCGAGCCCGAGATGACCGAGCCCGTCATGGACCCGCCGCCGGCCGACCCGCCGATGGATCCGCCCCCCGCGGATCCGCCCATGACCGAGCCTGAAATGGATCCGCCGCCGGCGGATGCGCCGATGACGGAATGATCCCATCCCCTTTTCTTCAACCCGTATGATTGCAGGGTGTCGCCATGTTCCTTCGTCTCCCCAGCCCGACCCGCTCCCCGCTCCTCGCAGCCCTCATGTTCGCCTTGCTCTTGCCGCCGGCCTGCGACCGCCCTCCGAAGTCGGACGAGTCAGACAAGTCGGACAAGTCAGACAAGTCAGACCAGTCAGACCAGTCAGACAAGTCAGACAAGTCGGACCAGTCAGACCAGTCAGACAAGTCGGACAAGTCAGACCAGTCGGACAAGTCGGACAAGTCGGACAAGTCAGACCCTCCTCCTTCCTCTTCCGCCCTCCCCCGGTGCCTTCATCTGGTCTGGAACGGCCACCTGCTGGACGTCAAGAACGAGAGCCCGTTCGTGCCACGCCAGATCCAGCTCCCCGCGCTGTTGAAACAGTTGCGCGACCTCGCAACCGATAGCACCGTCAAGGCCATTTTGATTGAACATCAGGCGTTCGAAGGCCCCATCACCTCGTTCTGGGAGCTCCGCCGGGCCCTCGATGAGGTGCGAGCCAACAAGAAAAAAATTTACTTCCACGCCCACGGCTACGACCTGCGGGCCTATTTCCTGGCCACCGCGGCCGACGAGATCGTGCTGCACCCCGCCGGGGCCTGGGAGGTCGCCGGGCTCGCCATGGAGTTCACCTTTCTGAAGGACGCCCTCGCCCTCGTCGGCGTGTCCGCGGACTTTTTGCAGGTCGGCAAGTTCAAGGGGGCCGCGGAGAACCTGACCCGCAACGCCATGTCCCCCGAGCTGCGCCTGAGCCTCGACGCGATGCTGGACTCAGTGTACGAGAGCCTCCTGGCGCCCATGGCCGCCAGCCGGGCGCTCACGGTCGACGCGCTGCGCGCGCTCGTGGATCGCGGATTTCTGGACCCGGAGGCGGCCCGCACGGCGAAACTGATCGACCGGGTCGAGGGCTTCGATCCCTTGCTCCAGCGCCTGCGCCAGACCTATCGCGTCGAGAAGGCGCCGCGCCCCGCCAAGCCGCGTCCCAACCTGTTCGAACTGTTCTCGGCCCAGGCGGCCGAGCGCGAACCGGATTATCCACACATTGCCCTTCTCCAGGCCCAGGGGCCCATTTATTACGCCGGCGAGGATCCGTCGAGCCTGCTGGGCGAGGAGTCCCAGATCGCCGCCCTCGATTTCCTGAAGACCCTCGAGAAGATCAAGAAAAACCAGCATGTCCGCGGCATCATCCTGCGCATCAACAGCCCCGGCGGCTCGGCGCTGGCCTCGGACATCCTCTGGCTGTCGCTGCGCGAGGCCGCCGGTGACCGCCCGATGGTGGCCAGCATGGGCGCCACCGCAGCCAGCGGCGGCTATTACCTGGCCTCGGCGGCCCCGACCATCTTCGCCAGCCCGTTCACGCTCACCGGCTCCATCGGCGTCGTCGGTGGCAAGCTCGTGTTCCAGGACACCCTGTCGAAGCTCAAGGTCGGCACCGAACTGCTCACCCGCGGGCGCAACGCCGGATACCTGTCCTCCTCGCGGCCGTTCACGCCCCAGGAGCGTGAGATGATCGCATCTTCGATGGACCGCACCTACAAATTGTTCCTCGAGCGGGTGCGCACGACGCGCCCCCGGGTGAAGAACCTCGAGGAGCTGGCCCAGGGCCGCATCTGGTCGGGAGACCAGGCGGTCAAGAACGGCCTCGTGGACCGCCTCGGCGGCCTGCAGGACGCCGCGGCCGAGGTGCGTCGGCTCGCGGGCCTCACGCCCGACACCCCGGTGCTGATCTATCCGCGCCCCAAGCCGTGGCTGCAGCAGCTCTCGGAGATGTTCGACCCCGACTCGGCCATCGACGCCAAGGTGTCCCGCCTGATCCGCGCCCGTTGGCCCCTGGGCCGCGCCGTGCTGCGCACCCTGGCCGCGGCCGGGGTGCTGGCCCGCGAGCGCACCGCCGTCCTGCTTCCGCTGGCAGTCGAGGGCCCCTGAGTCATGCCGCGAGCGACCCCGAAAAAGTTCATCCTGCGCCCACACCCCGCCGCCGCCTGGAACCTCAGCCTGGAGCGCCGGGTTCGCGTGATCGGCCTGGCGCTCATCGGCGGCCTGCTGCTGTCCGCCCTGGCCGCCGTCGCGCTCTGGGCCATCGTCATCCGCGGCACGGCCGACTGGTCCGACCTGACCCTGCTGTTCCCCGTCGGGCTGCTGGCCATGCTGATGGCCACCGTCGCCGCCCATCGCCACCTGGCCGCCCGACCCGCCGTGGCGCTCGAACCGGACAGGATGATCGTCTGGCACCGCGGCCTGAACCCGTTCACGGCGACCGTCCAGACCCTGCGCGCCGACCGGCTGCTCCCGGCGGGCCTGCTCGAAGAGCCCTCGGGGCTCACCCTCGTGCTCGGCGAGGAGAAGGGGCCCCTCGTGCGTCTGCCGCTGGCCTGCGACGCCTTCCCCGCGCTCGCCGACTGGCTCGAGGCCCACGACGCCCTCCTCACACCCGCGGTCCGCGACCGCCTCGCCGTCCTGCGCGAGGCCCGGATCCCCGCGGTCGCGTGGCGTGGTGCGGGCCTGAAGCCCCGGCTGGAGTACCTGTACCGGTTCGCCCTGCCTTTCGCCTACCGGCGGCTGGCGGCCGACCTGCCCGAGCCCACGGGCGAGGACGTGGAGCGGTTCTACCGGATGAGCCGGATCGGCGCGGATTTCCTGTATCTGCATGAACTGGCGCGGGAGGTCTCCCGTCTGCGGCCGGCCTTCTCCCTGCCGCGGGAAGACGCCGTGCGCATCGCCTGCGTGCTGCGCGTGCGCACCGAGCTCGACCGGGCCCTCGCGGACCTCGAGGCCGTCACGGAGCCCGAGGAGCTCCCGTCCGCCCTCGTCGAGCGGTGGCGCCGCCACCTGAAGTACAAGGACCTGCAGGCGCCGCCCTACTCCGGCCTTTCCGCCCGTCTGCTCTCCGGGATGTCCCACTACGCCCACGTGCTCCCCGACGGGACCGTCCACACCCACGACGGCGATGCCCACGTGGAGCATTTCGTCGCCGTCCGGTACACCGAGAAATGGCTGAACACCGCACCGCTCGAGGTCATCGACCTGGCCGGCCGCGTCATGCGCGTGAACCAGGACGAGGCCGAGACCTGCACGCGCCTGCGCCTCGTCAGATCGGAAGAGCACACGTCTGAACTCCAGTCACCGAATACGAACTCGTA
>CALKWH010000119.1 GCA_938004375.1 uncultured Pseudomonadota bacterium | reverse complement strand
ATCGTATTCGGTGACTGGAGTTCAGACGTGTGCTCTTCCGATCTCCTGCTTGCGCTACAGGTGGAGCACGCCGCGGTGGGGTTCTCGCTGGACATCCCGGTGCCCATCGGGTGCGACCCCGTCGAGGCGCGCCGGCGCCTGTCGGCCTCGGTGGCGAACGCGCGGGCGATGGCCCTGGCCCGCGATCGGGACGCCGGCTTCCTGCTCTTCGGCTCGCTGCCGCTGGCCGACGATCGCGCGGCGACCCTGGACGCCCTGGACTCGCTCCTGGCGCTCCCCATCGACGGCGTGGCCCTGGGCGGCATCGCGGGGCGTCGCGAGGCGTGGGGGCCGTGCCTGGATTTCGTGCGGCTCGTCAGGTCCAGGATCGGCCGCCTGCCGCTGCACGTCTTCGGCGTGGGGCAGCCGGACTGGGTGCGCGGGCTCCAGGAGGCCGGCGCGGACACCGTGGATTCGAGCTCGCCACTGCGCGCGGCCATCGCCGGTCGGCTCGTGGGCTCCGGCGGCCTCGGGATCGAGGATCCGTCCCCCCTCGAACGCCTGCACCTCGCGCTGGGCAACCTCGCCCGGCTCGCGGGCGTGTCCCGGGGGCTGGAGGAGGCCGGCTTCTGGTTCTCCGGGCGCGTCGCCCGGCTGGCGCAGGATCAACAGACGGATCAGGAGGCAGGCCCATGACGGTGACGGTCACCATCGAGTCCTGCGCCGGTGGCCGCGGTCACGGCGTGGCCCACGTCCAGGGTCTCACCCTCTTCGTGCCGGGGGCGTTCCCGGGGGACGTCGTCGAGCTCGCACCCCCGGCTCCCGCCGGCGCCCGGCGTTGGGCCGTCACCCCCGCCCTGCGGCTGGCGAGCCCCTCCCCGGACCGTGTGGCCCCGGCGTGTCCCCACGCCTGCGCCGAGCCTTCGCGCGCCTCCGAGGCGTGCGGCGGTTGTCCCTGGATGGGCCTGCGCGTCGAGGCGCAGCGCGCGCAGAAGCTGGGCATCGTCGCCCGTGCCTTCTCTTCGGTCCGCAACCCGGTGAAGACGCCGGACCGGATCCTCACGGCGGGGCCCGAGCTGGGTTATCGCTGCCGCCTCCGCATGAACGCCTCGGACGGGCGGCTAGGCTTCTTCGCCCAGGGGTCGCACCGGATCGTCGAGGTCGTGGCCTGTCCCCTGGCGCCGCAACCCGCGCTCCACGCCCGGCTGGCGCCGTTCCTGCCCGCCTCGGGTGCGGCCGAGCTGCGCCTGCTTTATGACGGACAGGGCGGCCTGCACCTCACCTGCGACGTTTCGCTGAACGGGACCTTCGACCGGCTCAGGGCCGCGGTGCCCGGTCTGGCGGGCGTGCGGATCGCCGGCGTGGAAATGGGCCTCGAAGGCCTGGAGCTGGACACGCCCGGACACGGCCCGGTGACGGTGTCCTCGGCCGGCTTCTTCCAGGCGGGACCCCACGCGAACCAGTTGATCCTGGACGGCCTCGCCGGGCTGCTCGCCGGGCTGGAGGATCCGGGACCCGTGCTCGAGTGCCACGCCGGTTCGGGGAACCTCACCCGGGTCATCCGGCGTTTCGCCGACGTGCTGGCCATCGAGAGCGACCCGCAGTCCGCGCGCTTCTTCTCCCGCAACCTCGAGCGCCACCCCGGACCGGGAAGGGCCGAGCTCCTGCAGATGACCGTGGAGGAGGCGATCCGCACCCGCAGGATCCCGCCAGGGACGCGCACGCTGGTGCTCGATCCTCCTCGCGAGGGGCTTGACAAAAAGACAAATGACGCTCTCATCGCGCAAAAGCCTCGTCAGGTGATCCTGGTTTCCTGTGATCCGATGAACGGTGCGCGGGACGCCGCCGCCTGGATGCGGGCGGGTTGGGAGCGCACGTCGATGCTCGTCCTCGACACGATGCCTGGCACGCAACACTTTGAAATAATACAACTATTCGTGAAACCGTGAGGCGGAGAAGTGCGCCGCGCGTCGCCCTGCATCCGTCCGCCACGGAAGGGTTCCGGCCCGTCGTCACGGCGGGTGCGATCCGGGGTCGTCGTGATCTCGTTTGACCTTAGAGTCAGGCGGTTTTGCGGAGAAAAATATTCGCGTTTTTCAGCTTGACAAGGGATCCCGGTTTTTTCATGCTGAAGCCGACTGTTCCGGACATATACCGGCAGATTTGCAGGTTTTGTAAACATTGTTTGCAGAGAACCATCAACCCGAAACCGTATAGGAGAAGAGCATGACCAAACCCGAACTGATTGAAAAGATTGCCAAGCATGCCGAGTTGAGCGAAGTGAAGAAGAAGGACATCGCCCACGTCGTGGAGATTTTCTTCAAAGAGATGGAAGAGTACTTCGTGAAGACCAAGCCCGTGAAGGGCAAGGACCTGAAGTTCTCCTGGCCGGGCTTCGGCACCTTCAAGCGCAAGCACCGCGATGCCAAGAAGGGCCGCAACCCCAAGACCAAGGCCGAGATCACGATTCCGGCCCACTACACCATTTCCTTCACCCCGGGCACCCACTTCAAGACCTCGATGAACGAGTCCCTGTCCTCCGCCAAGAAGGGCAAGAAGTAGGTCACCCCTCCCGGCCAGGCCGGTTCTCCCCGTTGATTCCCGTTTCCGTCCCCCCGTCATGAGAAAGTTGCTGCGCGCGGCCCCCCCCGGCCACAACCAGTGGATGCTGGCGTTCACGGCCCTCGCCTGGACCTCCGTCCTGGGCGTCGACCCGCCCGCATGGCAGCCCTGGGTGGCCTTCGCCTGTGCGATGCCGTGGATGCTCTACACCCTGCCGGGGGCCGCCGTCGTGCGCCTCGTGTTGTTCCCGGGGGCGATGGCCCTCTTTTGCGCGGCGGCTTCGCCTCTCGAGCTCGAGGACCTGGGGGGCGTCCTGTTCCTCTTCATCGCCTACGTCGGCTTCACGTTGGCCCGTCCGCCGGCCCCGGCCGTGGAGTACTCGCCCGTGGAACCGCGCGGCGAGCTCCGTGGACGGGTGCCCGCCGCCTTCCTGGCCTGGAGCGTCGGGCTCGTGCTGCTGGCCTGGTGGTCGGCCGCCCGGCCGGCCTGGATTCTGGCGTCGGCCGTCTTCTGCGCGGCCCACTTCGGGGTCTGGCGCCGGCTCGCCCGCGCCGGGAGGCCGGCCCGTTCCCCTCTGATGGTCCTGGGTTCGGCGACGCTGCTGGCCGTGTTCGGCGTGCTCGCCTGGCAGCGGGCCGGCGTCGCCCTGCAGGCCGCGGCGGGGTTCTCGCTGGTGGTGTGGAGCCTGGGCGTCGGCCGGTTGAGCCGATAAAATTTGCATTGCCTCCCACATCCCCTATGATGCAGGTGGCATGACCTGGCTGATGGTTTTCTTACTCACCCTGAGGGGCGCCGATCCGACGCCGTTTCTGTCCGGACCCACCGAGGCAGCCCGTCTCCTGCCGCCCACCGAGGGCCGCACCTGGGTCCGCGGGCGGGCCGCGGAGCCGGGCCAGGTCCCGGCCACTCTGTGGGCCTTGCAGTTCGCCGAGGAGGACCTGTTCCGGGCGGGGGAGAAGACCCAGGAGACCCTCCCCGTGCCCGTCCAGCCGCCGGTCCCCGCCGAGCTTCCCTGGCTCGTGGGCATGAAATACCCCGACATCCCCGTCGTGTTCGACGAGACCGTGATCACCTATCTGAAGCATTTCCGGTTCAACCCGGGCGGACGGGCGACGATTCGATCCTGGATCGAGCGCTCGGGGCGCTGGCGGGCGATGATCCTCAACGTGCTCGCCCGTCACCGGCTTCCGTCGGCGCTCCTGTACGTCTCGATGATCGAGAGCGGTTTCGAGGTGCGAACGCGCTCGACCGCTGGGGCACTGGGGCTCTGGCAGTTCATGCCCGACGGGGCGAAGGTCTATGGCCTGCGCCTGTCGCACTTCGTGGATCAGCGCATGGACCCCGAGCTCTCCACGGAGGCGGTGATGCTGTACTTCTCCGATCTGAAGTACCGCTTCCACAACTGGCACGTGGCCCTGGCGGCCTACAACTGCGGGTACGGCCGCATGCTGCAGAGCATCCGGCGCTACCAGACCAACGACTTCTGGCGCCTTCAGAAATACGAGAACGCGTTGCCCCGCGAGACCCAGTTGTACGTCCCCAAGTGGATCGCGGTGGCCATCGCGGATCTCAACCGGGACCGCTTCCTGATCCCGAAGCCGGCCATGGACGCCCCCTACGCCTTCGACGCCGTCCTCGCCCCCGGGGGCATGACGCTCACCCAGGTCGCCCGGTTGTCGGGCGCGCCGGCCGAGGAGCTCGCGCGACTGAACCCGGAGTTCACCCGGGGCCGGCTTCCTCCGGGAGACAAGCGGACGCGGGTGCGCATCCCGTGGGGCCGCAAGGCCGCCTACGAGGCCGCCCTGCTCAAGCTCGATCCCGGGTGGGCGGACTTTCAGCCCTACCGGGTCCAGCTCGGGGACACCCTCGAGTCCGTCGCCGCCCGCTTCGGCACGACCGCGGCCCGGATCCGCACCATGAACCAACTGCAGTCCTCGGCCGAGGTCGTCGTCGGCGTGGTCCTCGCGGTGCCCCGCACGACCCCCCTCGAGGCCCCGGTGCGTCCGGCCCCCACGACCCCGTTCGTGGCCGTGCCCGACGACGTGGCCGTCCCCGACGGCAAGGTGCGCCTGTTCTACCGCACCACCGCAGGGGACACCCTCGAGGTCCTCGGCGACGGGCTCGGCGTGACCCTCGCGGATCTGGTCGCCTGGAATCACCTCAACCCGGAGGCGGCCCTGCCCTCCGGAATGGTGCTCCAGGTGTTCCTCCCGCCGACCGCAGCGGGCCACAAGGCCCTGTTCTCCGCGGACACCGTGAAGGTGGTGCCCGTGGACGGCGAGGAGTTCGTCGCCCATTATCTGGCCCAGTACGACCGCGTGCGGGTCCGGCACGTGGTCACCGCGAACCAGAAGTTGGAGAAGATCGCCGAGAAGTACGGCACCACCGTCGCCTCGATCCGCACCATCAACAAGGCCTACTCGTTTGCCCCGGGGACCACCATCCTGGTGTACGCGAAGAAGGATCGGGTACCCAAACAGGTCGTCGAACCCGCGGACCTCGCGCCCGCGAAGCCGGAGGACCCCGCGCCCGCGAAGCCGGAGGACCCCGCGCCCGCGAAGCCGGCGGACCCCGTGCCCGCGAAGCCGGCGGACCCCGCGCCCGCGAAGCCGGCGGACCCACAGCCGGAAAAGAGCGGTGCCACCGGGCCTTCCTTGTCCCGGCTGCTCACCGACGTATCCCGCGTGCTGATCAACCTGGCGCCGAAGTTGAACCTGACCACGCCCCTGAAGCGGGACCAAATCGCCCCCGCGGGCAGGGTCTGGCAGGGGCAGTCTGCCCAGGGCGCGCCGCCGCCCGAAGCGGGGTCCACCCCGGAGCCGGGGAGGACGCCATGAAGGTCGGCCTCGACGAGGCGGGCCGGGGTCCGGTGATCGGGCCGATGTTCCTCGCCCTCTGCGTCACCGGGCAGCCCGAAGCCTTGTTGGAGCTGGGGGTGGCGGACTCCAAGACCTTCGGCGCCGGTGAAGCCGCCCGCAGGCAGCGACGTCGCATCTGCCGGGCGCTCGCCGCGAGGTGCGAGCTTCGATGGATCCAGATCCCCGCCGCCGTCATCGACGACCACGTGGCCCGCGGTCCCGGGCTCAACGAGCTCGAGCGCAGGGCAGCCGAGGTGCTGTTGCGCCAGGTCCGGCCCCCGGCGCGCATCGTGGCCGATGGGAGAACCCTCTTCTCGCCGCTGACCGCTCGGTTTCCCCAGTTGATCGCCGAGGATCGGGCGGACCGGGATTACCCCGAGGTGGCCGCGGCCTCCATCGTGGCCAAGACCTTCCGGGACGACTGGATGGAGGCGTATGAACGCGCAATGCTCGTCCGTGGTTTCCCGATGCGCGGCGGTGGCTATCCCAACGCGGCGACCATGGCCTTCCTCGAGGCCTGGGAGCTTCGTCACGGCGGACCGGTGCCGCACCTGCGCCGGTCCTGGAACCTGCGCCGCCGACAGTTGGAGTTGTTCTGACCTCGCCACGGCGGCCGGTCCGCCACGTTCCGTGAATATCAGCTTGAATTTGGGAGGGTGTCCCATATAATATGTCCGCCGCTGGCAAACCTATCTTGATTGGGATCCGGCTGTTTTTGGAGGTAGGGATGATTTCTCACGTGGGTCGCTCACACCAGTTGATTCGCTCGTCCATGTTCGTCTTGCTCCTGATGACGCCGTGGGTCACGGGGTGCGTCGAAGCGGGACTCCAGTCCGGTGTCTTCGCCTGCAACATGGACTCCGAGTGTCCTCCGGGCGGTTTTTTCTGTGACAACTACTTCAACACCTACATGTACTACAAGGACGTGACCGCCCGTCCCACCGTGCACGGCTATTGGGGATTCTGCAACTCCGACAGCGAGGTCATCCCCAAGGTCACCAGCCCCCAGAAGGTGTACGCCGAGACCTGCGACAACAACCGGTACGACGACGAGGACGGCTACACGGACTGCAACGACACCGAGTGCCAGACCGCCCCGGTCTGCAAGAACCAGATCCGCCGGGAGTGCATCGAAGGGATCGGGGACGAGCTCGAATGCGATAGCCGGGTGGGCTTCCCGTTCATCCGTCCGGGCGACCGCCAGGATGCCTGCCCGCTGGCCGTGGGCCTGGACTCCGAAGTGTCCACCTCGGCTGCCTATTTCTCAGGGACCACCATGGATCGTGCCTGTCTTCCCAGATGCCGGCTGTATTTCGATTATTTCCGAAACGACATGGAGCTCAATGACGACACCGATTTCGCCGGCAGTGACGCCTACTGCACCGAGGTGGTCAAGAACCTGGGCACCGCGGGAGATTCTTTCGGGAGCGAGATGAAGTGCGTGCACGTGGATCTCAAGGACAACCAGGCCAAGGTGCCCGCCCAGATCGACGTGTGCGTCCCCAAGCGGACCGGCGATGACTGCGCGGTCGACTGTCCGGGACAGCCCTGCCTGAAGCTCCATACCCGTGAGCGGAACTACCTGGCCCTCAACCAGGCCACCGGGAAGCTGGTCCCCATCGACACCTCCATTCCCCTGAGTCAGATCGACGACCAGGTCATCGAGTTCTGCCTCACCCCGCTCTTTGATTAGAGCGCCGACCATTTATTGGATCCCGATCGGTCTTTCCTCCCGGTAGATTTCGATTTCGATTTCGATTTCGATGGATCTGTCCTCTAGGCTGGCCGGGGCCGTCTTCGACGGCGCACCAGGACGGCCGCGCCCACGGCCACCCCGGCGGCGCCCAGCCACAGGAACCACCACCCCGCGGCCAGCGCCCGGGAGGCGGGCTCCGGGACCGGGGTCTCGGCCGGCCGGCCCCACAGGCGCAGGAAGTCCTGCTTCATGGAGACGATCATCCAGCCGCGCTGGCGGGCGGCCTCGAGGAACTCGGGTTTGCCGTAGACGACCTCGTCGGGATGGTCGTGGACCAGCGCCAGGGCCAGAGATCGGAAGAGCACACGTCTGAACTCCAGTCACCGAATACG
>CALKWH010000118.1 GCA_938004375.1 uncultured Pseudomonadota bacterium | reverse complement strand
GATCGTATTCGGTGACTGGAGTTCAGACGTGTGCTCTTCCGATCTGGCGAGGTGCTGCAGACCGAACTGGGCGCCGAGGTCCAGCTCGGCCCCAAGGACGGCGCCACGCTGCAACTGGGCGGCTTCGACGAGAAGAGCACCCAGGTGACCATCGAGGGCATCCCCATCCTCGAGAGCTACTCGGGGTTCATCGATCTGTCGCTGTTCCCGGTGGGCCTGTTCTCCTCGGTCGAGCTCGAGCGCGGCATCGTGAGCGTGACCGCCGGACCCAACACCCAGGGCGGCGTGCTCACCCTGCGCCTGGGCAAACGGTGCCGGCGCCCGCGGCTCGAAGCCTTCGGGCTCACGGGCAAGCTCCACGACGGGCGTCCTCTTGACTGGCGAGGCACCGTCTCCGGCTGCGCCTCGGTCGGCGGTTGGACCTTCCTGGGCGCGGCCGACTGGCTGAGCTCCGACGGCTACGTCGTCTCCGGCGACCTGGTGCAGACCCGGCAGAACGCGGCCTTCCACGAGGACGGCGGCTGGCGCGACGGCAGCGGCCAGGAGAAGCGCGCGGTGACGGGCGTGGTCCGCAGGGACTTCGGGCGCGGGCTCCTAGTGACCGGACTTTTGACCTTCATGCAGGCGCCCCGCCATGTGCCGGTGCACTCCCGCTCGGGCTTCCGGCGCATCTGGACCATGACCTTCTACGATTCTTTCGTGGCAGGCCTCTCCGCCCGTTGGCAGGCGCGCTCCCCCGGAGCCGTCCAGGACGCCCAGGCCGTGGTCTTCTGGCACCACCACCGGGACCAGCTCGACGACTGGGAGGATCTGACCTACACGCGGCTGACCACCAACCCCGCGGCCTTCTTCCAGTCCTCGGCCTACGTCAACGACAGCCTGGGCGGCTTCGCGGAGCTGGGTCTCTCGTTCTTCCCCCGTCAGAAGCTCACCCTGGGCCTGCGGTACCAGCTCCAGCTCCATGAGTCCACCGAAAAGCCCGTGCCGGATCCGGGGGAGACCGCCTCTTGGGGGCTGCAAGACCAGATGGTCAACCACCTCGCCACCCTCTCGGCCGAGAACGTGTGGCGGCTCGGGGACTGGCGGCTGGTGCAGGGCGTCGCGGGCTCGGTCCTCCAGCTCGTGTCCCGGGAGCTCCGCCACACGGAGTACGACGTGGACGACAGCCCGATGCCGGCCTTCGAGGCCCGCCTGCTGGCCGAGCGCCGCCTGGGGAGCGCCTGGACGGTCTCGGCCGGTCTCGGCCACAAGGTGCGGTACCCGGTGTTCAAGGAGTTGTTCTCGAACCGCGTCGGCGGCAACCCCGATCTGCAGCCGGAGAAGGCGCTGATGGCCGAGGCGGGCTTCGAGACCCGGCGCCTGTTCCACCGCTCGCTGACGGCTTCGTCACGCGTGTTCTACAACCGGGTGAGCGGGCTGATCGACAAGTGGGGGGACAGTTACAACAACCTCGGTGACGCGGTCCTCGCCGGCGTCGAGAGCGAGCTCGCCTGGCGCCCCGACTCCCGTTTTCGGACCTTCCTGCGCCACCGCTGGCTCCACGCCCGGGATCTGGAGCACGACCGCGCGCTGCTCAACCGCGCCCCCCAGCGCCTCGTCGCCGGCCTGCGCCTGACGCTGCCCGCCGGTCTCTCGGCCGGCGCCGAGGTGGACTATCGCTCGTCCAAGGTCGTGGAGTATTACGACCTCGACGACGGGCAGTACCACTATGCCGACGACCGCGGCCGCGCCCTGTTCCACGCCCGGCTCCGGTACGACCATGGGTTTCGCGCGGGGTTCACCGGCTGGGTGATGCTCTCCGGGCGCAACCTGCTGGACACGCATTACGAGGACGGCAGTTTCGAGCCCCGCCCGGGACGCGAGTTGTGGCTCACGGTGGGCGCGGATCTGTGATATCAACCGCGGGTGCCATCTTGGATGGCCCGCATTTTTTCGGCTCACGCGATGTGAGCGAGGAGATTCGGAGATGAAGAGACTGACGCTTTCCCTGCTGACCCTGTCCCTGGCCCTGTTCCTGTCCGCCTGCGACGACGACGAGAAGAACGCCAACAACGCCAACAACGTCAACAACCATACCTGGACCTTCATGACCGGCGACGAGGCGGACTGCGAGTTCGACGTGCTGACCTTCCAGACCGCCGACGGCACCCCCATCGAGGTGTCCATCAACGGGCTGGCCGTCGACGAGCTCGACGGCGTGAACAAGCTCTCCCTCGAGGAATTCGAGGTCGTCACCCGCCGCGGCGTGCGCCTCTCCGCCATCTTCGAGCGCGCCGGCATCACCGCCGAGGACGACACCCCGGTCAACTGCATCGCCCGGGACGGCTACGACGTGCTGCTCGCCCGCCTCGGCGGAGACACCGCCCAACTGCCGACCTTCGCCTTCATGCGGGATCACGGCTACATTTTCGTGGGCAGCGCCGGCGACAAGGATCCCCTGTACCCCTCAATGGACGGGAAGACCCTGCTGGTGGACTACGACCTGACCGAACACGCCGAGGTCCCCGAGTATCTGGGCGGCGACATCATCGGGATGAGCATGTACCGGTACAAGATGGTCGAGAAGATCGACGCCGAGCAGTTTGGCCTGTTCGTCATCGACCCGGTGGTGGAATGAGATCGGCGAGGCGCGCGTCCGCCGTGCGCTGGAGCTCATGCACCAGCTCGATGTAACCCTCGAGGAACTCCCGGCCGTACGGCGTGAGCACGGCTCCTCCGTGGGCGCGGCCGCCACGGGTGCGCACCACCACCGGCTGCCCGACCTGGCGCTCCAGATCCCGGATCATGCGCAGCGCCTTGGGATAGGACATCCCCATGTCCAGCGCCGCCTGGCGCACCGAGGCCAGCGCGACGATGCGCTCGAGCAGCCACAGGGTGCCCACCCCCATGAAGGGTCGGCCCCCGTCGTCCTCGAGCAACAGACGGATCTCGCAGCGCATGACGACTCCCGGAGGCGGTCTTGAAACCCGACACCTGCGCCGGCCTGATCCTGGTGACCGGAAACCCGGCCGCCGGCAAAAGCCGGCTCCTCTCGGACTGGACGGCCCGGCTGCGACGCCGCTGGCAGGTGTGCGGCGTCGAGACCGCCCCGGACGCCGCCCGTCGGCAGGGCTCCAACACCGCGGCGCCAGCGTACCACATCCGCGTCATCGGCACCAGCCGGGTCCTGCCCTGGGCCGTGCTGCGCGAGGACGGGACCGGACGCGACTACCCCGAGGACACCCGCGACGCCGTCCTGTCGGGCGTCCTCCCCGCGCTCCCGGACGCGGACGTCTGCGTCCTCGAGGACCTGGGCCCCGAGGAGCTGGCCGGCCGGGGTTTCTCGGAGCTCCTCGACGCCGTGCACCGGATCCCCCACCTGTGGGTGGTCGCCTCGGCCAAGAAGGCCACGGTGACCGAGCTCCTGCCGCGCTTCCCCGAGACCCGCGTGATCGTGCTCGATCTCGACGAGCACCCCGACCCCGAGGAAGTGTTCTCCTTTCTCTCCCAGGAGCTCGAGACCCGGCTGGCCGCGCGCGTCGGCGCGTGCGCCGGCCTGGGCGGGCTGGTCGAGGTGGGGCTGGGCTCGTTCCTCCACACCTTCCGGGTGCCGCTCAAGGGGCACCTGCTGGCGTTCATCCAGACCCTGCTGCTCACCACCTTCGGGCGGACCCTGCACGGGCGCGGGCTCTTCCGCATCTCGCTGCTCATGGCCATGCTCAAGGCCTTCTCGCCGGCCGGGCGCACCATCCGGCCCATGTTCTACATCTTCATGCAGGGGGCGAGCTTCGCGCTCCCCGTCTTCCTGTTCGGCTGGCACCTGTTCTCCGTGATCCTGGGCGCCATCATCCTCAACGGATTCACCCTGTTCCTGTCGATGTTCGTCAACTACATCATGTTCGGCAAGAGCATCCTCACCGCGCTCGGAAACCTGGTGGGCACGGTGGGCGGGCTCTTCGGCCTTCAGATCGAATCCTGGGTGGGCGGACTCTTGTTCCTGTTCGCGGTCAAGGCGGTCCTCGCCGTGGTGGTGGCCGTGCTGGGCTACTACTTCCACCTGGCGCCGCGGCTCTTTCACCTGGGCCGCAAGGCGGGCGCCTTCCTGCGCCCGAAGCACGTCGCCGCGGGACCCCAGACCGTGTGGCAGTCCGCCCGCGGCGCCTTGCGGGACGTCTTTCGCCCCACCTTCCTGCTGGCCTTTTTCCTGTCGATCCTGATGATCCTGTTCTTCGCGAAGATCTCCTCGGGCGAGGTGATCTTCCTCGTGGTGCGCGGCCTGTGCATCGCGTTTGCCGGCTTCTGGCTCTTCCGCCGCATCAACGTCGGCAAGCTCGGGGACGCCCTCCAGCGGCGCTTCTCCGGCTCCATGGCCGTCGCCCTCACGGAGGCCATGCGGGTACTCAAGGACGAAGGGCCGCCTGCAAAAGAGGGACGCCCGCTAAAGGGCGGCCCGACTGAGGGAACGAAGTGACCGGAATGATCTGCAGCCCGCTAAAGGGCGGCCCGACCGAGGGAACGAAGTGACCGGAATGATCCCGATTTCGATTTCGATTTCGATTTCGATGAAGACGGAGACGGAGACGGGCGGGCGGAAAGTCGCGTGGCCTACGGCGTGCAGATGACGCCGGTGTCCTCGTCGTGCGAGCAGTTGTGTACCTGCCAGCCGTTGAAGGGGCAGGCGGAGACTCCGGCTTCGGAGCCGGCGCAGGACACATTGTCCATGGAGATGGGGTCCTCGCCGCCCAGGACGTTGCCGTCGAAGGTGCCGGCGGAACTGAAGTTCAACTGCCGGCAGACGACGTTGAGGAAGTTCGTCTGCGTGGTCCCGGCGTATTCGATGAGGTCATCACACACGGTACCCCAGACGTTGTTGTGGAGGATCTCCACGCGGCCGCGGTTGCGAGTCGTGCCCTCGACCAGACGAACATCGCCCTCGACGTAGATGTTGCACGAGAGCCCGATGGCCTCGTTGGCCGAGCAGTTCTCCGAGCCCCACGAGGAGTGCGGGCAGCTCGCCAGGCGCCGCTCGGTGCCCGCACAGCGCACGTCGTCGACGATGAACGTGTCGGTGGGTGCGGGATAGACCGCCCAGCCGAGGCTCGTGCCCCGCCGATACCCCATCTGCTGGCAGGCGGTGTCCGGCCCGTATTTGTTGTACGGCTCGTTGTAGGTGCCCGTCTCCCAGGAATCGTCACAGACCTCGCCCCAGGCGCCGGAGTGGAACACCTGCAGGCGTCCCTCCATGCCATGCGGACCGGACACCAGCCGCAGATCCCCCTCGGCGGCGGCGCAGCGGATGCCCAAGGTCTCGGAGGTGGAGCAGTTGTGGCTGCGCCAGCCGCGGAACGGGCACTGGGCCAGGGTGTCCTCGACGCCGGTGCACTCCACGTCGTCCATGATGAAGACGCCGGAGCCCGAGCCGTAGGTGCCCCCGGCGGAGCCGATGAAGGCGTGCCCGGTGCCGGTGAAGCCGAGCTGGCGGCACACCAGATTCGCCAGGTGCTGCTGGTTGGCCGACACGTAGGTGTCGTCGCACACGATGCCCCAGGTGCCGCCCTGGTAGACCTCGAGGCGGCCCTCGTTGCTGCCTGGGCCGCCGGACAGGCGGATCGGCAGGTAGAACGTGTCCTCCACCCGGCAGGTGTCCTCGCAGCCGTCCCACAGTAGGGGGTTGGCGTCGTCGCACTCCTCGCCCCAGTCGAGGGTGCCGTTGCCGCAAGCGGTCGTCGTGCAGCCGGACGTGTTGAACGCGCAGGACGAACAGGACAGCGTACCGCCCGAGTAGCCCTGGGAGACGCAGGTCTGCCCGTTCAAATTCGTCCCGTCGCACTGCTCGCCGGAGTCGATCGCTCCGTTGCCGCACATCGTGCAGCCGGAGGTGTTGAACAGGCAGTTGGCGCAGGCCAGCGTGCCGGAGGCGAATCCGCGGGACACGCAGGTCTGCCCGTTCAGGTTCGTGCCGTCGCACTGCTCGCTGCCCTCGACGGTGCCGTTGCCGCAGGTCTGCATGACGCAGCCGGCGGTGTTGAACTGGCAGTTGCTCGCGCAGGCCAGCGTACCCGAGGTGTAGCCCAGGCTCACGCAGGTGGCGCCGGCGAGGTTGGAGCCGTCGCACTGTTCCCCGGTCTGGACCACGCCGTTGCCGCACTGAGTGCAGCCGGCCGTGTTGAACGTGCAGTTGGCGTTGCACGTGAGCGTGCCCCCCGTGAAGCCCTGGTTCTGGCAGGTGCCCACGCCCAGGTTGGCGCCGTCGCACTGCTCGCCGACGTTGATGACCCCGTTGCCGCACATGGTGCAGCCGGCGACGTTGAGGGTGCAGTTGGCGTTGCAGGCCAGCGTGCCCCCCGCGTAACCTTCGGTGGCGCAGGTGTTCCCGCCGAGCTGGGCGCCGTCGCAATCCTCGCCCGTCTCCACCGTGCCGTTGCCGCAGCGCGTGCAGCCGGCCGTGTTGAACGTGCAGTTCGCGTTGCAGGTGAGCGTGCCCCCCGTGAAGCCCTGGCCGGCGCAGGTGCCCGTGCCCAGGTTGCTGCCGTCGCACTGCTCGCCGTTCTCGATGGCGCCGTTGCCGCAGGCCGTGCAGGCGCCGGTGTTGAACGAGCAGTCGGGGTTGCACGTGAGCGTGCCCCCTGTGAAGCCCTGGGTCGCGCAGCTCTGGCCACCCAGGGCTGCGCCGTCGCAGCTCTCGCCGGTGTCCAGGGTGCCGTTGCCGCAGGAGGCCAGCAGGCAGTTACGGGTGTCGTACCGGCAGTCGCCGCCGCACAGCAGGGTGCCGCCGGCATAGCCGAGCGCATCACAGGTCATCGCCCCCAACTGGTCCCCGTCGCACTGCTCGCCCGCGTCGATCGCGCCGTTGCCGCACGCCGAGCAGCGCGAGACATCGAAGGCGCAGGCCTCGGTGCAGGCGAGCGCGCCGGAGCCCAGTCCCAGGGTCTGGCAGCTCTGACCGTTGAGGTTCTCGCCGTCGCAGCTCTCGCCGGTGTCCAGGGTGCCGTTGCCGCACTGCGCGGCGTGGCGGCAGTCGACGGTGTCGTACTGGCAGTTCGCGGCGCACGCGAGGGTGCCGGTGGCGTAGCCCAGGCTCACGCAGGTGGCCCCGCCCAACTGAGCGCCGTCGCAGAACTCGGTGCCCTCGATCTGGTCGTTGCCGCACTCCTCGCCCGAGCCGCCGCAGTCGTCCTCGCAGTTCGTCGCGTCCTCGGGGGCCTCGCAGACGCCGTTGCCGCACTTGCCGACGTCCCGCGTGCAATCCAAAGCACAGGCGCCCTGGCCCGGGGGATCGCACGCCTCCGCGCCGGTGATCACGCCGTCTCCGCAGAAGGCGGTGCCGGAGCTGGTATTGCCGGCGCAGCCCCAGGCCATCAGGATCAGAAATACGGGAAACAAATCACGAAATCGTCGCAGGAGCATCTCCTCACCTCCGAAACAGACGGTCAAGTGTAACATAAACCGGAATCGGCAACCTTATTTATTTGTGTCCTCATTCGAAATCAGTCGCAGATGGAGACCTGCTCGGGGGAGGCGGACTGGAGCACGCCGAACTTGGCCCGCGGCAGCTCGTCGAGGAGGCCCGAGCCGTCCATCTTCATGAGGTAGATCGCCGGATGCGGGTCGTTGCACGTGCCGCCGGCGCGGAACAGGCCCCAGACCCGGGCGGCGTCGAGGGCGATGACCTCGGCCCACTCCGCCCACTTGAGCAGGCGCTTGTCCTGGGCATGCCGGGTCAGCGAGATCAGGCGCGCCCGGTCCGCGCACTTCTGACCCGCCGTGTGCATCAGGGTGATCTCCATGTTCGGAAAATAATCATAGACCTCCCGCTTGAGCAACGCTTCCACCAGATGGGGATTGCGGGGATTGGCCGGGTTCCAATAATACAGGGCGGTCTGCGACGCGATGCGTCCGGTGAGCACCAGCTCGCCCTTGGGAGAGAAGCCGTGGAACTTCTCGAGCTTCCACGCGGGATTGAGCGTGTGCAGGCTCCCCGTCTCCACGTCGACCACCAGGAAGTACCGCACGGTCCTGCGGGCGTCGGTCGCGACGTCGAGGTTGAGGGCGGCGAGCTTGCCGTCCCGGGAGAAGTGCAGGTCGAAGGCCGTGACCGTCCCCTTGGTGCCGCTGGCCACCGTCAGGGTGAGGCGCGGCTGCAGGAGCGCCAGTGGGTGGAAGTGGAGCCAGATGCTGCCCGTGCCGTTCTGGGTGAGGTAGGCGACCTCGGTCGTGGGCGTGCCGGGGCGCCAGAAGACGGGGTGGACGACGCGGGCGCCGGGGTCCGGTGTGATGTTCTTGGTAAAGGGGGCCCCCGAGACGCCGCGCACGACGATGTCCGAGGCGCCGGGCCACGCGAGGAAGGCGCCGTCGGGGGAGGGCCTCAGGAAGCGCCGCAGGTGGCCGCCCATGGCCGAGACCAGGTCCTTGGGGAGCACCCCGTGGCTGGTCTCCTGGCGGGGCCGGTCGAGATCGACGGACATGACCTGCTCCCCGGCGACGTAGAAGACCCGCTTCTTCAGGCAGACCAGGGCGGTCTCCTCGGCCGCGGTGGCGGTGAGCCACTTCTGGGCGCCCCGGCGCCCGTGGAACAACTGGATGTCCTTGTTCCGCCCCGAGGAGTTCACCACGACGAAGGTGGTGGGCCGCGGGAAGGGATCGGCCTGGGTCAGGATGGTGAGGAGGGCGTAAAGAAATAAATTCATCGGCGTCCTGCCCCGTCACCATAGTCGTTTCGAAATTTTTTGCAACCTTATGGCAGGAATCTGCGGCGGAATACAAAGATCATCAGGGGCAGCAGCCACCACCCCGCGGCCGGTCCGCGTCCCGGGCGGTGCGAGCAGGAGCAGCCGTCCTCGGTCGGCGCGACCGGGTTCTTCACCACCTCGAAGGCGTCGTCGTAGCGGGCCGAGCCCCCATCGGCATTGGTGACGACCAGCGAATAATATCCCAGGGCGGTGCCCCGGGCGACGCGGACCTTCACCATCAACTGCACCTCGGTGCTGCCGACCACCTCGAGGACCTCGATCGCCTGGGACGGCAGGATGGAGACCGTGCGACCATCAAAGAAATTCTGTCCGTAGACGTTCAGCGTCACCGTGGAGCCGTCGTAGATCTTGCCGGGGGAGACGCTGGTGACCTTGGGGAGCCCGATGGTGGGCCGCAAGTAAATCGTGTACTCTGCCCCCTGCGCCGGGATGTTGTTCGGATGGAAACTCTCCGCGCCCAGGTGCTCGACGATGAAGAGATATTCGACGCCCGGACGGGGGTCGAAGGTAAACACGGTGCGGTTCCCGGTGGAGTCCCACTCGAGGATTTCCGAGGCCCCGTCGAGCGGCACCAGATCGGAAGAGCACACGTCTGAACTCCAGTCACCGAATACGATC
>CALKWH010000117.1 GCA_938004375.1 uncultured Pseudomonadota bacterium | reverse complement strand
ATCGTATTCGGTGACTGGAGTTCAGACGTGTGCTCTTCCGATCTAGGACGTCATCATGGAAGAGGCCGCCCGCGCCGGCCAGTTCTGCGTGGTGAACCGCTGGCTCGGCGGCACCCTGACCAACTTCGCGACCGTGAAGGCCTCCATCGAGAAGTTGAAGCGGTTCGAGGAGATGGGCAAGGACGGCACCATGGAGAAGCTCACCAAGAAGGAGCGCCTCCAGATCGACCGCGAGTGCAAGAAGCTCGAGAAGAACCTGGGCGGCATCAAGGAGATGCGCAACCTCCCGGCGGCGATCTTCCTGATCGACCCGACCAAGGAGCGCATCGCCGTGACCGAGGCCCGCACGCTGGGCATCCCCATCGTCGCCGTGGCCGACACCAACTGCGACCCCGATCCCATCGACTACATCATCCCGGGCAACGACGACGCCATCCGCGCCATCCGCCTGTTCGCGTCGCGCATCGCCGACGCCGTCATCGCCGGCACCGCGCAGTCCAAGGACCGCCGCGAGAGCCCCGTGCTGGACACGCGTCCGGCCACCGCCCCCGCCGCCGCCCCCGTGACCGACGAGGCTCGCGCCGATCTCGACGTGGTGTTCCACGCCGGCAAGGCCGTGAAGATGACGCCCGACGGCACCGGCCGCCCGGAAGACCGCCGCTAACCCCATTTTCTGGAAAGGAAAAATACAATGGCCAACATCACCGCTGCGATGGTACAGGAACTGAGACAGATCACCGGGGCCGGCATGGTCGAGTGCAAGAAGGCGCTCACCGAGTGCGAAGGCGACATGGAGAAGGCCAAGGACCTCCTGCGCAAGAAGGGCCTCGCCACCGCCAACAAGAAGGCCGGGCGCATCGCCGCCGAAGGCCAGGTCCACGCCTACATCCACGGCGGCGGCCGCGTCGGCGTGCTGCTCGAGGTCAACATCGAGACCGACTTCGCCGCCCGCACCGAGGACTTCAAGAGCCTGGTGCACGAGATCGCCCTGCACATCTGCGCCTCCTCCCCGACCTACGTCACCCGCGAGGAGGTCCCCCAGGCCGTGATCGACCGCGAGAACGAGATCTACGCCGAGCAGCTGCGCAACGAGGGCAAGCCCGAGAAGGCCTGGCCGAAGATCATGGAAGGCAAACTGAACAAGTTTTTCAGTGAGGCCTGCCTGATGGATCAGCCCTATGCCTTCGAGACCAAGATCACGATCAAGGACATGGTCAACAACGTGACCGCCAAGATCGGCGAGAAGATCTCCGTGCGCCGCTTCGTCCGCTGGGAGCTGGGCGAAGGCCTCGAGAAGCGCGTGTACGACCTGGCCAAGGAAGTCGCCGCCGAGATGAAGTAACCCGAAGGTCTCGCGATCGCGATGCCCGCCGTATCCCGCCTCCTGCTCAAGATCTCCGGTGAAGCGCTCATGGGGGACCAGACCCACGGCCTGGATCCCCGTATGCTCGATTATGTGATGTCCGAGGTGAAAAAAGTCGTCGACGCCGGCATCGAGACGGCCATCGTCGTGGGCGGCGGCAACCTGTACCGGGGCATCTCGTCCTCGGCGTCGGGCCTGCCCCGCCACGTGGGCGACAGCCTGGGCATGTTCGCCACCCTCATGAACGCCACCGCGCTGGCCGGGTACTTCAACGCCCACGGCCTGCCCGCCAAGGCCTTCTCGGCCTTCTGCGTGGGGAATCTCCTCGAGCCGTTCTCGGTCGACGCCGCCCGCGCCGCGCTCGCCGCCGGGAAGGTAGCCGTGTTCGGCGGCGGCACCTCGAACCCGTACTTCACCACCGACACCGCGGCGGTGCTGCGGGCCCTCGAGGTCGGCGCCGACTACCTGGTCAAGGCGACGCAGGTCGACGGCATCTACTCCGACGATCCGCGCAAGAACCCCGCCGCCGAGTTCCTGCCGCAGGTGACCTACGACGAGGTCCTGCGCCGGAACCTCCGCATCATGGACGCCTCGGCCATCGCCATCGCCCGGGAGAACCGGCTGCCGGTCCAGGTCGTCGCGCTGCGCACGCCCGGGGCCATGCTGGCCGCGCTCACGGGCGAGGGCGTCGGCTCCCGCGTCGTCCCCTGACCGCGCCCACCCCGATTGAATGTTCCGGGGCGCCGCGCGTCGGTTCCCCCGGAATTGGGAGGAACCCATGAAGAGCACCGTTTCCCTGTTCATCCTGTTCGCCCTCGTCCTCGCGCTCCCCGTGGCGGCCCAGACCCCCTGTGGCACCGACATGGGCACGCCCGAGAAGTGCGCGGTCACCGGCGGGGACCCCGCGTCCATGACCCCCAGCCAGAAGATCTCCGCCTTCCAGGCCCTGGTGAAGGCCGAGATCCGCGCCGGCATGACCGCCGCCCAGAAGCAGGTGTTCCTGAACAAGATGCACGATTACTTCGACTTCGCGACCATGGCCGAGGCCGCCCTGTTCGGCGAGTGGGAGAAGCTCACCGTCGAGCAGCGCGCCCAGTTCATCGTCGCGTTCACCGCCATGCTGCAGCGCAACTACCTGAAGAAGCTCTATTCCCACGCCGACTACGTCGCCACCATCGGGACCGAGAAGCTCAAGGACGACAAGGCCCAGGTCGCCACGAAGCTGGTGAAGGCGCAGAAGGGCTCCTCGAGCGTGGACGTGACCTACCGCCTGCAGAAGACGAAGCAGGGCTGGCGCCTCTATGACGTGCTCACCGACGAGGTCAGCCTGATCCGCAACTACCGCTCCACCTTCGCCGACCTGATCAAGTCCAAGGGCTTCGCCGGCCTGATGGACCACCTGAAGAAGCAGGCCGCCGGCCCCCTCCCGTAGAAACGACGATCACTCCAACCGCAAGAACACGGGGCGGGCGAGCCACTCCGTGGGGCCGGCCTCGAGGAAGACGACGGAGCCGGCGGGGCCTTCGAGCCGGGCGCGCAGCAGGAACAGGGGCAGGTGCGAGGGGAGGCCGCCCACGCGCCACACGGTCTCACCGACGACGAGCTTGGCCTTCGCGGCTGGGGAGCCGGGAGCCACGGCGGCGACGGTCAGCCGGGAGCGGAGGGGATCGCGCCCGAGAGTCAGGCCGCACTCCCCGCTGGTCGCGCCCGTGGGTCCGGCGGCCAGGTCGATGATCACGTCCGGGGCCTGCAGGTCGGCGATGACGTTGATCGTCTCGGCGCCCACGCCCAGGTGGGGGTGCCAGGCCACGATCGCGACCTCGCCCGCGGGGAGCTGGTCGAAGGTGAACGTGCCGTTGCGGTCGGTCTGCCGGACCTGGTCGCCGGCGCTGACCCAGGCGCCGCGCACGGTGAAGCCCCGGTCGTCGCGCACCGTGCCCGAGGCGCCGCCGGCGCGGGAGAGCTCCCAGAGCTGGGGTGCCAGGTTGAGCTCCTGGGGCGAGCCGGCTCCGGTGACGGTGACCTCGGCGGTGAGCGGCGCGTAGCCCGGGGCCGAGACGTGGACTCGCCAGACGCCCTCGGCCAGGGCCCGGAACTCCACCTCGCCCTGGCGCGTGTCCGCGACGGCCTGCGCGCCCTCGGGGTGGGAAAGCCGCACCGTGCCGGCGAGCCCCTCGAGGGTCTGGCGATCCCGCACGAACCCCGGAAAGCCGCCGCCGTAGGGCATGGTCCAGTCGTGGTCCGCCGGCTCCACGCCCGCCTTTTCCAGCGTCGGGTAGTCCGGGTGGGTCACCGTGACCAGGTAGGGGCCCGGCCCCAGGCGCTCGAAGGAGGCCTCGCCGTGGTCGTCGGTGCGGCGCCAGCGGCGCTCGGGGCGGTCGTGGGCGATCAACTCGACCTCGGCGCCGGCCACCGCGACGCGGGCGCCGTCGCGCAGCCGCACCTTCAGGGTCCGGTCTCCGCGCTTGAGGCGCACCTTCTGGTGGCGCTGGGCCTTCAGGTGCTCCACGTGGACCGGGAACTCCGGGTGGATGACGGTGGCGGTGAACGACGCGCCCACGGCCGGCAGCCGCACCTCCCCCGCGTCGTCCGTGAAGGTCGTGAAGCCCGTCCCGGGGGCGGCCGCGCTCTCCACCCGCAGCTGGGCGCCGGCCACGGCGAAGTCCCGCTCGTCGACGACGAGCAGGGTGAGCTCGGTCCCCGGCGTGAGGCGGATGTCGGGCACGTCCGCGTTCGAGGTCACCTCGCCGATGCCCGCCGTGGCGGCGAGGTAGCGGTCGTGGGTGACCTGCAGCAGGAGGTGGCCCGCGGGCAGGCCGGCAAGGGTGAACTGGCCCTTCTCGTCGGTGATGACCGCGCCCGTGGCGGTCTGGCCCAGATCGACCTTGCGGTCGGTGACGCCCAGCTGGCCCATCGGGATCAGCCCCGGCGCGTGGAGCGAGAGCGGCGCGATGAGCGTGCCCGAGGCGTCCACCCCCCAACACTCGACGAAGGCCCGCTCCACCGGGCGACCGGCCTCGTCCACCACCCGCCCGGTGACGGTCACCCCGCGGGAGAGCTCGAACAGCGCGAGTCCGCTGGTCTTCCCCACCCAGTAGCGCCGCCCGGTGAGGGACACGTAGCCGTCGGCCGACAGCGAGAAGCGGTAGGCGCCCTCGGGCAGCGGTCCCACGCGGAAGCGGCCGTCCTCGCCGGCCTCGGCGAAGCGCGTCAGCAGGGAGGGCTCCTCGCGCCCCAGCGTGAACAGCGCGCCGGGGAGCGGCCGGTCGTCCTTCTCGTCGCGCACCAGGCCATTCAGGAAGATGCCTGTGTCCAGGTACAGGTGGGCGTGCACCTCGGCGCCGGCGGTGAGCTCGACGCCGACCAGTTCGGCCACCTGGTCCTCGAAGACGGCCTCGAGGGCCAGGATGCCCGGCGGCAGGTCGGGCAGGTGGGCGCGCCCCTCCCGGTCCACCTCCAGCTCCAGCGGCGGGTGCACCGAGGAGCCCATCACCCGCACCGTGGCCCCCGGGGCGGGCCGGCCGTCGGCCTGCAGGATCTCGACGCGCAGCCCGGCGGCGGCCTCCAGGCGCACCACGGGGTTCTCGTAGATCGGAAGAGCACACGTCTGAACTCCAGTCACCGAATACGATC
>CALKWH010000116.1 GCA_938004375.1 uncultured Pseudomonadota bacterium | reverse complement strand
AGATCGTATTCGGTGACTGGAGTTCAGACGTGTGCTCTTCCGATCTCCGCCCCAAGCGACCGGTCCCCCGGTCGCCCCGGGCGGGCTCCCTTCCCCCGGGCGGGTTCCTCCATCTTGCGCCTTCCTCCATTTTCCGCTACTCCCGGATCATGCGCCAACTCCCCATCCTCCTACTTTTCTCCCTGCTGGTCCTCGTCCTCTCCTGTAAAAACTCCGACGTCGCGCCCAAGTCCACGCCCGCGGCCCCCACGGCGACCGACATGGACCCGCCGCCCGCGGCCCCCACAACGCCGCCGCCGGCCGCCATGGATCCGCCACCCGAGCCAGCGCCCCTGGTCCTGCCCCCCATCGACCGCTCCTGCACCTCCAAGGCCGACTGCACGGTCGCGTCCACCCCCCAACTCGAAAACGGCGTCTGCTGCCTGGGCTGTCCGAGCTTCCCGGCCGCCCGCACCTGGGCCGAAGCGGTCGTCCGCCTCTGCGACCAGTACAACGCCCGCACCGGCGCCGCCTGCTGCCCCAAGGTGAAGTGCAGCGACGTCCCGGACGTGGACTGCGTCCAGGGCGAGTGCCGGTTCCAGAAGTAGGACCCCTCTTCACGCGACAACTTCTGTCGTCTCCCGGTGGCATACCTGGTTTCCAGGAGGTGCCCCATGACGGACACGACTATCGACAGTTCAAACATCGACTACCAGACCGACCAATACCTCACGCGCAGGTACGTCTCCCGCATCCTCACCCGCTTCTTCCGCTACCGGGACGACTACCGGTGGACACTGGTGCCGGGAGAGGTGTTCGGCAGCCCGCTCCTGGATCTGCCCAAAGCGCTCACCCGCCGGTGCCGGGAGCTCTGGCACAACGGCGTCGAGCGTGAGGACGTCCCCCACTTGCGCCAGTTGTTTCAACTCCTGGCCGGGGAGCTCGACCGCACGCCCTGCCCGGAGGGGACCCTCCGGAAGAACCTGCAGGCGCTGGCCACGGAACTGAGGCTCCCGGACGCCTCGCTCGAGGTGCTCACCTTCCTGCTGGCCGTACGTTGGTACGAACCCGTGAAGGCGCTCGTCGAGGACCGCGACCTGACGCCGTCGGAGCGGACCCTGCTGATCGCGGCGGCCACGGGGCTCGACCCTGAAGTGACGCTGGCTTTGTTGTCCGAGGGTTCCCCGCTGATCGCAGCCGGGCTCGTCGAACCGAGCTTCGACAGTTGGTCCTTCCGGCGCGCCTTCACGGACTCCCCTATCCCGTCGGCGCTGCTCGACGCGCTGAACTCACCCCACCCGGAGCCCGGCGACGTGCTTTCCTGGGCGGTCCTCGGCGATCGGCGGCCGGCGCTGCCCCTGGAGGCGTTCGCCCACCTGAAGCCCTGGCCCGAGGTGGCCCGGCGCTGCCTGAAGGCGGCCGACGCCCGGGGGCTGGGGCTCAACGTGCTGCTGCACGGCCCCGGCGGCGCCGGCAAGACCGCGCTGGCCCGCAGCCTGGCTACCGGCGCACGACTCGCGCTCTTCACCCCCGCTGACGCCGACAGAGGACGAGCCCACTGCACCGATGCAATCTCCCTGTCCCTCGCGATCCTGCGCCAACACGGCCACAGCGCCCTGCTGATGGATCCCGGATTCCTCACGCCGGAGCACCGCCCGGTCGGCGGTCAACTGGAGCTCCTGCGGCTCCTCGGTCACCCGGGGGTCCAAGTCCTCTGGACGGCGCCCTCCCCGGACGCGCTGCCCCCCGATCTGCTACACCGCTTCGATCTGGTGATCGCCCTCCCGGCGCCGCCGGAGCCCTGGACCCGCCCCGTCTGGGAGGACCTGCTCACCCCCGACGACCGCACCACCCTCGGGATCATTTGATTTCGAATTATCCGGGTTCCTTTTCCACTGCGAAGTCCAGGCGCACCGCCTCGGGCGCCGGCGCCGGAAACACCAGCTTGGCGGACACGCGCCGCATCGAATCCCAGGGCACGCCTAAAAAGAGCCAGGTCTCGCCGGACAACTCAACCTTGCGGGAATCCAAGAGCGCCTCGAACGCGCTGTGCAGTCCCTCCAGGCCTTCTTCATTGTAACCGAAGACCATCACCTTCACCTGGGCGCGCACGTCGAGCAGTTTGCAGAAGTCGTCGAGGACCATGGTGTAATTGCGTGCCGGGCTGTCTTCCACACCCCACTCGCTCTCGCAGGCGACGAACAGACGGTAATCGACGCCCTTCTTCACCGGGTTTTTCAGGGTGAACGCGACCGGATAACTCCCATACGAGAAGTCCAGCAGGTACTCGCCGTCGCTCAGGGAACTGAACGCCTGGAGCTTCCCGTCCATGAACTGGTCCGCGCAGCACCGGGCCAGGATCTTCTTGACGGCCTTGGTCCATGGTGCGGTCTTCGATTCCTTGTCCTCGAGGAGGTCGAACTCCTGCAGCAGGCTGACCCGGATGTCGTCCACCAGTTCGTCCACGAAAGGCTGTTTGAGCACATAATGATTCATCTTTGTACCTCCATGCCGGTCATCCTAGCCCCCACCAAAAAGGTTTTCCAGTTCAATCTCTTCCTACGCGACAGGTTCTGTCGCATCCCCGGGCAGGATGCTCCCGGAGGAGGGAAGAATGGATATGCCGGAGGACAAGAGTGAGACACTGGTGGTCGGGGTGGGGGGCGCGGGTGAAGCGATCGTCGGGCGTTTGGCGAAGCACCACGCGGACGCAGGAGTCCGGTTTTGCGTCGGCGCACCTCGTGCGAAGGCCCTGGAGCGCGCGGCCCGGGTCGTCGTGGTCGTCGGCCTCGGCGGACGCTCGGGCGGACCCCGGGCGCTTCTCGAGATCGCCCGCGCCAAGGCCCGGGGCGCGTTCACGACGGTCCTCGCGATACGACCGTTCACCTTCGAGGGACTGGCACGCAAAAAGCGCGCGACCAACGCCCTCGCCGCGCTCCGGGAGGCGGCCGACGAGCTCCGGGTGTTCGACAACGACGACCTGCTCGGCGGCGACGAAGATCGTGACCTGGCCGCCGCCTACCGGTCCTGCGATGAAGACCTTCTCGCCCTCACTCGTACAAGCCGACCAGTTCCCGCGCCCGGGTGACGAGCGCCTCGCGCAGGTGGGCGGGCTCGAGCACGCGCACCGCGGCGCCGAAGCCCAGCACCCAAGTGAAGAACTCCTCGTTGCAGACCGCCGACGTGACCAGGTCCAACGAGCCGTCCCGCCGGTGCGTCCGGCGGGTCCCCGGGGGAACCTGCAGACGCTCGACGTAATCGGCCAACTGCGGCGAGAAGCGCAGGCGCACCGTCTCGGGCGCGCCCGGCAGCAGGCCGCCCCAGAAGGGCACGAACGCCTCGGGATCCCAGCTCGCCGGCAGCTCGAACGCGTCGTCCCGGCGCAGGTCGCAGGCCTGGATCCGCTCCACCGCGTACACGCGGAGCGGCTCCGTTTCGGGCTGGGCGTCGTCGCGGGCGATGAGATACAGCCCGCCCTTGTACGAGAGCAGCGTGTACGGGCACACCACGTGCCGCTTGCGCTCGCCACGCATGTTCAGGTACTCGAGGCTGAGCTTCCACTGCCGCAGGAGCCCCTCGAGCAGGTCACCGAAGTCCTCCCCCGCCTCTGCCGGGTCGTCCCCCCGGGAGTCGAACGCCCGCGAGAACGGCTGACGGACCATCAACTTGCGCGAGAGCGCCGGCCGGCGCGGGTCGGCCTTGTCCGAGAGCCGGTCCTCGACGCGCCCGATCAACTGGGCCATGTAGTCGTCGAGCCGGGTGCCCGCGTAGCGCCGCAGCATGCCCAGGGCCAGGTGGGTGACGATCAGGTCCTCGAGGCGGAAGTCCACCGCGATCCGCACGTCGTCCCGCTCGACGAAGTACACCGTGCGCCCGGCCACCTGCGCCTCGCGCACCGGCAGCCCCGCCGCCTGCAGATCCACCAGGTCCCGCTGGATCGACCGCAGGGTCACGCCCATCGCCTCGGCCGCGTCCGGCGGATACACGCGCACCCCGGCCAGCAGCCGCTCCCGCAGCCACTCGAGCCGCACCGTCTTCTTGTGGGTCATGGGTCTCATCATGCCGCCAGTGTACCCACCGCCCGCGAACGGTCAATCTCGATTCTCGCGCATCGATGTTCCGCTCCCGGCCCGGACTGCAGACACCGTTGTACCGCAATCCGGCCAACTTTTTTCTTCCCTCTGATCCAAGAAGATTACCAAGCTTCCAACCCAATAATTCGATGTACGTCTATTGATGCGCGATTTTCACTCTTCAAAAACTTATGTATTTTACTTGACTTCAATTATGCATTTAGGCAGAAATGTCCACCGGAGGCAAAAAATATTTTGAATCTCCAATTTCTGAAGATGCCATGCTTCTCGCCTATCGGATCGAGGGCGTCATTTTTTCATGTCGAAAAAATGAAAACCGACAAGAAAGGAGTCTACATGAGAAAACTGCTGAAACCGTCGTATTTTTGGATCGGAGTCTTTTTCCTTCTCATCCCTGCCAGTTGCGGGGATGAGACCATGATGGAAAACGACGTTACCTCTTTTGTGAACTTTCAATTATTTAACAAAAGAGTGATTCTTCCGACCGGTTACACCGTCTCAAAAGATACTTTTCATTTTTCAAATTTCACTCGTTCCGGAGCGATACAGTACCTGGGAATCCGAAACAGTTCCGAACAAATTCCGGATGATTGGTATCTAATGGTGACGAAATTAAAATATTATAATACTCCCTATCCGCGATTAGGTTACGCGTTCATTGACGCAAACCGCACCGATACAATTGCAGCGCCATACAATGTCTATATGTATGTCCATCCCAATTTGCCTCCCGATTACGACGTATTTTGGATCAATAAAGGCGGACGATTCCCTGCGGGCCGCGATTCCACCGATGGATCCCTGGGTTTGATAGCGAGCATTCCACAGCATGGCAACATCGTGGTTTCAAATGCCGCCAATCTATTGCAAAGAAATACGCAGAATGGCATTATTTATGATGATATTTCTCCATATTTATGCGATGGCACCTTGCACGACTTGTACCCGAAGAAATTTCCCATCATCAAGTTTTTGCGAGCGAATTTGCCCACGACTCCCGCGCCGACTCCCTCCGCCAGCAATATTTCCGTTTTGGATTTCATCGATCCTACGGATTTGACTCCCTGCACAAGTTCACAAGATTGCCAGTATGGGCAGACCTGTCACATCAACTCCAATACCTGTCGTGGATTGGTTGGAAAATATCCAGCGATGGAACCCGTGTGGCCGAAGAAAGCGCCCTATATCAGTTCCGCCGAAGCTCGCAACGGATACACCTGGGTGAACAATTGTTATTATCACAAATCAGCCCCCAATACTCCCATCAAATGCGACGATAATTATATGAGTCTTCTCGTCTATGTTGGAGATCTTCATCAGGAATACTCATATGATTTTGAACACGGCCGGGAGTGCTTCACGGAAAAAGGAAAAGAATTGAATTGGGCTTTGGTCAGACCAAGTGGAATGATCATATCCAAAGGCACCATCGATCAAACGGATCTGGAATTGCTCGATGGTTCGTTCTTCGCCAAACCCGAGATGGTCTGGATCAATAGTGAAAACCGTTGGGTCGTTTCGGCGAGCATTCATCGGTTTGTTGACGGCGCTGTGAACGCCGAGTTCGACAAGCGCGTCAGTTATTCGGTTACTTTAAATACAGACCAAAAGAGTGTGACCATTTCGAAAAATCCGCAGGAGTGGGATTGTACTCCCGTGCAAGGTTCCAAACTCGACCCTGGTTTTGGGTGTCGTATTCAGTATGCAACCTACAAAGATTTGGAAGCGGTGAACCCGTTCAAAGAATCCCTGGGTTGGTTTTATGCAATGGGATACTTGGGGGAATCCACTCTCGGTCGACAAGGTGAATTGGTAACCAACACCAATGAACTCCTACCGTTGCATACTGCCGGCAATATCCCCCCCTACGATTTGGGCTTGCCAAATAATCGATTCGTATATTCAGCTCAATTGGCCGTGGTGGACAAAAGTAATCTCCGAGTGAATCCGGTGACACACGCCTACCAAGGCGAGAACGTCTATCCGAATTACATCGTCATGGAAAAGAAAACCGTCTACAGCAATACAAATTATGATCAGGTGATTCTGTCGTTTATTTCCTACTCGAACAACTTCGGAAAATACCTGACCAGCCTCAGCCTCACTGGAAGCAATTTCTTTCGGTCTTCAACGAACGTATTGCAAGCAATCGGTTCGGAGAGTTCGGACAAGTCATTTGTCGCGGCTTTCATGGCGGAGGACGGAAGGCATAAATTCAATTGGACCCCTACTGGCTGCCAGTATTGCACCGATCTCGATGGAGATGGGTACGGCGTAAACTGTGATTATGGGCAAGACTGCAATGATAATGACTCTCTTTCCAACCCTGGGAGCCATTCTTACTGTCAAGTGTATGTCAACGGCGTATTGAACAGTTGTTACGACCAGGATGGCGATGGCAGATTCGGCAACACGACCTCTTGTCCCATGGGAGTTGACGTGAATGACTCCAATGCGAACGTCTGGACTTCACTGGGACTCCAGTGCGTTGACAACGACCAAGATGGTTTCGGCCAGAATTGTGATCGCGGAAAAGATTGCGACGATTCCGACCCGTACAATCAGCCACAGGGGAACTGTAGTTATCACATCGACCGGAATGATAGGGACGGGGACAAACATGTTCCGATAAACCCATTGTTGAGTACAAATGCAGATGATTATTGTGATGCCCCGATGAATTACATTTTTCTCAGTAATGCGTTTTATGACCAGATTTTCTAGTCCCTCGCGTCAAGCCTCTTCCACCTGGATTCCAAAAAACACCTGACGAAGCCGTTGGATTGATGACCCAGGCGTCATGAATCTGCCGCTGGTATGGTCTTCTTCAAGCTCACGGCAAGGGCGGCAAGCCAAGTTCTTGGAGAAACGCATTGTGTTTGTCCCGTGCCGTCGCGATTTCTTTTTCCAGGGTGACGAGCTCCCCGTGAACGGCTTGCAGGTCGATCTCCTCCTCGCCCACGGCCGTGCTGATGTAGCGGGAGATGTTCAGATTGAAGGCGTTCTTCTGGATTTCGCTCATCTCCACCCGGCGGGAGTAGCGGGGTTCAACCGTGCGGTTCTGGTAGGTTTCGATGATTTTGGCAATGTGCTCGGGCTTGAGCTGGTTCTGCCGTTTGCCCTTTTCGAAGTGCTCGGCGGCGTTGATGAAGAGCACGTCGTCGGGCTTCTTGCACTTCTTGAGGACGAGGATGCAGACGGGGATGCCGGTGGAGTAGAAAAGATTCGCCGGCAAGCCGATCACCGTGTCGATGTGTCCGTCTTGGAGCAACTTGGTGCGAATACGCTCCTCGGCGCCGCCCCGGAAGAGCACGCCGTGGGGCAGGATGATGGCCATCACGCCTTCGTCTTTCAAGAAGTGGAAGCCATGCAGGAGAAAGGCGAAGTCTGCGGCGGATTTGGGGGCCAAGCCATGATTCTTGAAGCGCACGTCGTCGCCCATGGCGTCGGTCGGATCCCACCGGTAACTGAAGGGCGGATTAGCGACGATGGCATCGAAGCTGGGTTTCTTGGCGGGGTTTAGCTCGCGCAGAATGTCCCAATCGTTGGTCAGGGTGTCGCCGTGGTAGATTTCGAACTCGGAATCTTTTACCCCGTGCAGCAGCATGTTCATGCGCGCCAGGTTGTAGGTCGTGATGTTCTTCTCCTGGCCGAAGATTTTACCAATGGTGCCCCCAGCCTGATTCATCCGCTTGCGCACGTTGAGCAGCAGGGAGCCGGAGCCGCAAGCGAAGTCCAGCACTCTTTCGAGTCGCTTCTTCGTCCCGGTCTTCGGTTCCTGGCTGTCCAGCGTGACGATGGCCGAGAGAATGTCGGAAATCTGCTGCGGGGTGTAGAACTCACCGGCTTTCTTGCCGGACCCGGCAGCGAACTGGCCAATTAAGTATTCATAGGCATCGCCCAGCGCGTCGATGTCGGTCGAGAACTCGTTCAGCCCGTCGGCAATCTTCTGGATGACGGTACAGAGCTTGGCGTTGCGGTCGGTGTAGGTCCGGCCCAGTTTGTCGGAGCCGAGGTTGATCTCGGAGAACAATCCTTGGAAGGTGCTCTCGAAGGATTCTTCTTCGATGTATTTGAATCCGGCTTGCAACGTCTGCAGCAGCTCCCCGTGCTGCGTGCGGGCCAGGTTGGCGATGCTGCTCCACAGGTGTTCGGGCTTGATGACGTAATGTACCTTGCGCCGCATCTGCTTTTCGAACTCGGCAGTATCGTCCGGGTTCTGAGCATACCAGAGCGCCAGCGGCACCTTGCGGCTGTCCGCGCCCGCAGCGGGGTAGTCCTTGCCCAGTTCCTTCTTGGCCGCTTTCTCGTAGTTGTCGGAGAGGTAGCGCAGGAAAAGGAACGACAGCATGTAGTCGCGGAAATCGTCCGCGTTCATCGCCCCGCGCAGATCGTCGGCGATCTTCCAAAGGGTGTTGCCCAGTTGCTTCTGGTGGGTATCGGTCATGGGAGGGGGCGTCCTTTGATTTTCGTTTCGAGTTCTTTGAGGTCTACCTCGTCCTGCCTGTCGGCTTCCAGCGCCTCCTGCGTTTTGCGCTGTTGGTCGAACTGGAGGTACAGTTCACTCGTGCGAGCTTCCATCTGTTCATGACTGATGGAACCGGCGTGGGTGAGCAGCGAAAAACCATTGGAGGTGATGATCTGATCCACATTCTGCTTCCAAAAATGCATCCGCGTTTCCTGCTTGTTTTTGGCGCGCAGTTCGGCGGTTTCGAGGAAGATGACCACCAGCCGGTTCAGGGTGTCCAGCTCGTCCTCGGTCAGATAGTTCTTGGCCACGACGATATCCGTCTTGCGCACCTTGTCGCCTTTCCAGGTGGACAGCCCAAAATGCGCATCTGCGGGATTGGCCCGCGCCATGATGAGCTCGGCAGCCGTCTTCTGGGTTACGGCATAAAGTAGCTGGTTCTGCACGGTGGCAAAGAACGTCTGGGTGGCTGCGTCGGTCTTGTCATAGTCGACGCAAAGGGCAAAGAGATCGCGCACCTTCTGATAAAAGCGTTTTTCCGAAGCGCGGATGTCGCGGATCCGCGCCAGCATTTCGTCGAAGAAATCCGGGCGACCATCCGGATTCTTCAGCCGCTCGTCGTCCATGGAGAAGCCCTTCACGAGGTATTCCTTGAGGACGGTGGAAGCCCAGCGGCGGAACTGCACCCCGCGCGGCGATCGCACCCGATAGCCCACAGCTAGGATGGCGTCGAGGTTGTAGAGCGTGACCGGGCGCCGAACCTCGCGCCCGCCTTCGATTTGAACTACCGAGGATTCCTCGGTAGTCGCCTCTCGGCTCAATTCCCCGTCCTCGAAGATATTCTTCAGATGCAACCCCACGTTGTCGGTGCTCACATCCAAGAGTTGGGACATCTCCTTCTGGGTCAGCCAGACGGTGTGATTTTTCGCTCGCAACTTGATTTGGCTGCGCCCGTCGTCGGTGGTGTAGAGAATGAGGTCGCTCATGTCGTTGGGTAATTCCTGGGAGCGCCAACGTCCCCGTTGGCATGGCTGGGAGCACCAACGTCCCCGTTGGCATGTCTGGGAGCGCCAACGTCCCCGTTGGCATGATTGGGAGCACCAACGTCCCCGTTGGCATGGCTGGGAGCGCCAACGTCCCCGTTGGCATGGCTTTCTGGGAGCGCCAACGTCCCCGTTGGCATGGCTTTCTTCATTGACGACGAGACCACGACGTCAGCATTCTCGGGCGTAGTCGCCAACCTGCAACTTGACCACAGCCAATCTTCCGCGCGCTGGCAAAGCCCGGCTTTGACCGGATTCTCATGGATGTAATCCACTGTCTTATAATAGTGCTCTGCGTCCCGGATGAAACGGTCCCAGTATTCCCTCATCCACAAGTGGTTTCCCTCGGGGATACGAAGTTCCAACCGTTGGTTTTGCAAAAGTATCCATCGTGCGGTGAAGGACTTCCACCCCTGGATAATGGTTGCGAGGTCCGTGAACGGCTCCACAAGGATGTGCACACGGTAGGTCACCGACTGAATCAAGTGCGGGCGGTCCCGATGCGGCAGGTAGCCGCGTGAATACCACTCCCCGGGTGCGCCAATAACGCTTGGAGCGCCAACGACCCTGGGGACGCCAACGTCCACGTTGGCATTTTCCCTTCCCCTGGGGACGCACCTGTTCCCATTCCTTCCGCTGCCGACGGGGACGTCGGCGTTCCCAGATGTTGCTCTCATGCCTCCACCTCCTCCGGGGATGGGAAAAGTTGCTGCATCAGCCCGCGCTTGTGCAGTTTGAGGGCTTCGAGCTTTTCGTCTTGGAGGCGGTCATATTATTCACCTTCTGATGGAGGTTTCGGCAGACGACCGGCCTGTTTCTCCAGCTTCTTTTCGTCGGTTTTTACACGGCGCTCCAACTTCTTGATATCTTCTTCGGGCGGCAGAGCCTCAGGTTTGATGCCGCGCTGGTCAAGCATCTGACGCACGCTGGTGTTGTTTTGCACATGCTCTGTTGTTATGGCGGTTTCTCCGCGCAGATCGGCCTGTTGCACATTGTGATTGGTCATTTCAGTCGCCAGATTCTTGGCGGCAATTGTCAGTGTGGGCAAAAAGTCTGCCAGCGGCCGGGTATGGGTGATGCCATACTTCTCCTTCATAGCCTGCGTGGCATATCCGCCAAAAAGGGCGGCATCCCCTTTCGAACGGATACGGCCGAAGCCTGCGTCATCCACACCGCGCTCGAAGATGATATCAGACAGCGCTTTTTCGGAGGCGCGCAGTTTCTCACGGGCTTCCAGACGGCCCATGAGCTTCATTCGCTCTTCTATCAACTCCTGCTTGCGGGTCTGCATCGCGAAGTAGCTCTGAGCGAAGGCTATCGGCTCTTTGCGCGGGTCGCCGTTCTGGGCGATCAGGTAGCAGGCATAGCGGGTGAGCATGAAGTCTTCGACCGCACGTGTTGCCCCGCTGCCGAGGGGGACCATTTTCGTGACACCACGAAAATGGTGGTCTGGCTCGTAACCCGTTGTCCGACAGGACTCTATGGCACGTTCGATGGCGGTCAGAAAGTTCTCCCAGCGGGCGTAGCCAAGGGGTTCCTGTAATTCCCGGGCGAACCAGAATTCCACCGAGGGTTCGTCCGGATGGGGTTTGGCTAGTTCATCGAACTGGCTTTGCATCTGGACAATAAAATCCTTGTTCATAATTCTGTGACCTCCTCAGGAGATGGGAAAAGTTGCTGCATCAGCACTTTCTTGTGGGTCTTGAGGGCTTCGAGCTTGTGGGTTTCTGCGGCAATCAGGGCATCGAGGCTGGTGAGGCAGTCGACAATGTGTTGTTGTTCTGGGAGAGTGGGAGCCATCACCGAGAATTCCAGAACTTCTGATTTTGTAATGTTGCTCATCGATGCTGAACTTCCTTTGGCCAACTTGGAAAGGGCAGTTCGAGCTTTGTCGGAACCCAATATGAAAGCCAAGAATCGCATCGATACTCCTTCTCTTGGTTTGGCTGCCCAGAGCAGGTCTGGAAGAAAGAGATTCTCGTGACTCAACTCAATATAGGCGTTGGCACCTACCAGGGCTGGCGTATTCTTGCGGCACATGATAATGGTACCGCCGGTGACTGGTTCTTTTAGCCGGGATATCTCATTCTTAGTAAAAACCACTTTGTTTTCCTCGGGGTCAAATTGCCCTTTGGTGACGGCGCTCGTTTTCAAGACACCAGACTCAGTCTTGTTAGCTGGCCTATCTCCGGAGTTCACGCTGACACCTGCATCCAGTGAGAGGATGAAACTTGATAGTGCCGATTTCTCCCAATCACCGGCATTCCGGAACTCGGGGAAGCGGAGGCGGGGTTGGGTTTCGCCTTCGCGAGGGAAAAGCTGGTGCATCAGCCCTTTTTTTTGGGTCTTGAGCGCGTTCACTTTCCGCGCTTGCGCCGCAATCATCTCATCCACCGAACTCAAGCACTCGGAGATTTTCTTCTGCTCGGCAGGGGATGGCCTCAACACACTAATCGATAGAAACTGCGTGATCGAAATATTGAAGCGCCCCGCTCTGGCTCCTTCATTCACTAAACCAGCAATCGCTTTGTTGTGAATGCCTGACTCAAAATACCACTCCCAATACTCCGAGTTTTCTTCGTCTTGGAAGCGAAAGCACTTGTAAATTGGCGACACAATACCACCCGAGTGCTTTGAAAGCCGTTTAATGGTTCCGAAGATCGAAGCTTTCGTAGTTCTGTCGTTATACACAAAATCATTCCGAGCGATTTTTAGGTATCGCTCAGAGTTTTCGCCAGCCACCTTCTTTCCGAAAAACTCGCTCTGAAGCACGATGCCGTGTTCAGCGGACAGGCTCAGGACATCATCTTCTTCAACCTGAATGGCTCGTTCTGTCACTGGACCAGCTATTGCGTCAAGTAGCGTTTCCTCCCACCCCCCAGCCTCCCGAAACTCAGGGAACCGCAGCTTCGGCACCAGCGAGGGCTTGCCGACGTCCTTCGGGTCTGTGGTTTTCGTCTTACTGCTCATCATTTCAACCGTTTCACGTTGGTGTCCATCAACAGGGTGTGTATCTGGGTGATGGCTATTACGTTGAGCTTGAGCAGGCGTTCCGGGGCTGATAGTCCCTGACGGATCTTCAACCCGACCGTTTTTCTAATCCCATCGAATTCGATGGGATTCAAATTCGTCGCTACATTGATAGTCGAGAGACTGCTGCTCATACGCCTTCCAGAGTGTCCGGGGTCTTCTTGTTGACGTCAACAAAATGATCGGAAACCGCATGGCCAGAGACTTCGCAGGCGGTTTTCGCTTTCGAAATGGCCTGGTGGAAGTTCCGCCACTCCACATAACCTTGCAACTGCTGAAGATCGCGGGCCAGCCAATATTCAATGCCGTTTTCAGTCTGCTGAGCGTGGCCTTCAAAGGTGGCGGTGAGTTGTTGAACCAGGTTGGTTTCCATGGATTAGCCTTTCATGGTTTATAATTCATACGCGCTGAGTCCTGAGATGTCGCGGCCGTGGGCGCGTTTGGTAAGGAGGGGAAACAAATCCGCCATCAGGGCAAGCTCGGCATCTTTGCGGGCCTTCCAACCAAGATCGAGCGGGGCAAAGAGGTCGCCCAGTGTTTCCGCATCGAAGATCATGCGCTCGAAAATGCCGTCCACGAAGGCTTGCAGGGCCTCGGCGGCCAGGCCGTGCTTGGTGGCGAGGGCGGCGATTTCGGCGGCGTTTTTCTCGGCCTTGAAGCGGATGTAGCCGTCGCGAATGGCTTTTTCACTGAGGCCTTCGCCGGCCTGGAGCGTGCCGATGTAGGCGGCGATGTCGTCTCGCTCGTCCATGAACTTGGCGTCCGAACCGATCAAACCAATGAGTTGCTCCCGGGTCATCTTCGACTTGCCCGGCCCCTTGGCCGAGAACTTGGCGATGAGCCCCATGATGTAGTCGTAGTCAATCACGGCGGAGGCAAACAGCACGAACTCGAAATCGAGCTGGTCCACGACACCGGCCCCGGGCGCATCGGCCCCTTGGTCCTTGCTCCGCTTTTGCCGCAGGCGTTGGGCGGTCTCCAGGTAGGCGCCTTTGAAGCCGCGGTGCTGCGCATTGGGCAGCACCTGCTCGATGGCGGCTTTGTCTTCCTCGGTGAGGTCGGTGTATTGGTCGAGCTGGGTCTTCAGGCGCTGAACTTCCTTGAAGTGGTTGATGAAGCAGGCGCGGGCGTCATCACCCTTGAGGTTGGGCACGTCTTCGGGACAGGTGGACAGGTCCTGCAACTTCATGAAGGCGTCGAGTTGGTGCATGGCGGCCGCCAGCTTTCGGATGACCACCGGGGCTTTGTCCACCAACCAGATCTCCCGCACCTCGTCGCCGGTCTTCTCGCCCGAGAAAAGCGCGATGGCGGCATCGACCTCGGCCTGCTGCTGGCGAAAGTCGAGAATGTTGCCATACGGCTTGGTGCCGTTGAGTATGCGATTGGTGCGGGAGAAGGCCTGAATCAGGCCGTGGTGCTTGAGATTCTTGTCCACGTAGAGCGTGTTGAGGTACGGAGAATCAAAGCCCGTGAGCAGCATGTCCACCACGATGGTGATGTCGATCTTCTGCGCGTGGGGGTAGTCGGCCTGGGGCCACTTTTGGTCCTTGATGCGTTTTTGCACGTCCTGGTAGTACAGGTCGAACTCGCCCAGGGTGTGGTGGGTGCCGTAGCGGGCGTTATAGTCGGCGAGGATGCCTTGCAGCGCGGCTTTCTTGCCCTCGGGGTCCTGCGCGTTGTCGGCCTTTTCCTGCGGCAGGTCTTCCTGAATCTGGAGCACGTCCCGGTTACCCTCGGCGGGGGGAGAGAATACGCAGGCGATGTTCAACGGCCGAAACTCGGGTTCGGCGGCCTGCTTTTCGGCCTGCAAGGATTTGAACAAGCCATGGTATTCGATGGCGTCCTGGATCGATGCGGTGGCGAAAAGTGCGTTGAAGCGGCGGCCGGCGGTGGCGGCGTCGTGCTTCTCGAGGATGGCCTCGATGACCGCCTTCTTGGCGATGCCTTCGCCGGGCTTGGGCGGCTTTTGGCCCGCATCTTCCTTGGGCTTGAAGTAATCGACGTGAAAGCGCAGGACGTTGCCATCCTCGATGGCGTGGGTGATGGTATAGGCATGCAACTGCTTCTGAAAGAGGTCCTCCGTGGTGCGCATGGAGGCCGTGGTGTCCTCGATCTTCTGCAGCGTGGCGTTGGTCTCGAAGATGGGCGTGCCGGTGAAACCGAAGAGTTGGGCTCTGGGGAAGAACGCCTTGATGGCCTTGTGATTCTCGCCAAACTGGGAGCGATGGCATTCGTCGAAGATGAATACGATGCGCTGATCCCGCAGCGGCTCCAGCAGTTGTTTGAACGTGGGCTGGTCGTTGCGCTTGCGCTGCTGGTTGCGCCCGCTGTCTTCATCGAGCGCGAGGCCGAGTTTCTGGATGGTGGTGACGATGACCTTGTCGGCGTAATCCTCGGAGCGCAGGCGATCCACGAGCGCGGCGGTGTTGGTGTTTTCCTCGACGCAGCCTTTCTGGAAGCGGTTGAACTCATCGCGGGTCTGGCGATCCAGGTCCTTGCGATCCACGACGAAGAGGCACTTGTGGATATGCTCGTTGAGCTTCAGCAGCGTGGCGGCCTTGAACGACGTGAGCGTCTTGCCGCTGCCGGTGGTGTGCCAGATAAAACCGTTGCCCGCGTCGTCCTCGATGCACTTCACGATCTGCTGCACGGCATAGACCTGGTAGGGCCGCATGATCATGAGCTTCTGCTCGCTCTGGATGAGCACCATGTAGCGGCTGATGGTTTTGCCCAACGCGCACTTCTGGAGGAAAACGGCGGCGAAGTCGTCGAGGTGGGTGATTTTCTTGTTCGCCTCGTCGGCGAATTCATAGACGGGCAGAAAACGCTCGTCCGCGTGGAAGGCAAAGTGGCGCGCATTGTTGTTGGCGAAATAGTAAGTGCGGTCGCGGTTGCTGACGATGAAGAGCTGGAGGAAGCAAAGCAGCGTTCGGGTGTAGCCGTTGCCGGGATCGTGCTTGTATTCGACGATCTGCTCCATCGCTTTTTTCGGATTCACGCCGAGGGTCTTCAACTCGATCTGGACGCAGGGCACGCCGTTGATGAGCAGCAGCACATCGTAGCGATGGTGGCTGTTGTCGGTGTTGATTCGCAGTTGATTGACGACCTCGTAGTGGTTCTTGCACCAGTCTTTGATATTGACGAGGGTGTAATTCAGCGGCGTGCCGTCATCGCGGGTAAAAGCATTGATTTCCCGCAGTCTTTTGGCCGCGGTGAAGACATCGTCGGTCACGATGTCGTCGAGCAGGCGGCCAAACTCGCTGTCAGTCAGGCGAACGCGGTTCAGATCCTCGAACTTCTCGCGGAAGTTGCGCTCCAGCGAGGCCCGGTCGGTGATGTCCGACCGATAGTCGTATTTGAGGCCCTGCAGTTTCCCGATGAAGCCGTATTCGATGGTGTCTTCGCGAACGACCGAGGTCTTTCCAGCAGGCGGGTTCTGGGGTTCAAAGGGTCGTTTCATAGTGGTTGGTTTTTACCATGAATCGCATGGGTTGCGCCAAGGAATCCGTTGGGCGTGGATGGCTTTGTTTCAGGGGTTTGATGTTGGAGTCTGGTGGGGAAGGGTTATCGTGGGTAATTCGACGGGGAAGTGGGAAGTTGGAATGTGGAACGCCGGCATTCATCCGCGGGCCACTGACGGCGGCCGATAGTTGCGTGTAACATCTTTTAGGCCCCTCCCCTCGAAAGCCACTAGTCTGCACCCTTCGTAATTATATTAGTGCCATCAAATTGTTTATATATGAGCCCGGCGCGACGAATTGAATCAACCGCGTCGTCGCGCCAGAACTCAATGATTTCCAGTTCTCGCCGCTTCCTCGAGGCCGTGTACTGACTAACATCGAGCATGAAGGCCTCGAATTTCTTGCCAGGCCTGTCGGCGACGGTCACACTACCGCGGACGCGGTGGACGAGACGCAAGTCGACCAACTCCTCGATCGGTTCCAATTCCTTATCGGGCAAGCTTTTATCCATCAGGAAGACGTTGGCTTTGGAATACTGATTCACGAATCGCCCAATTCGCGCGAATTCGTCCTCAAGCGCCTGCCGGTCGTCCAGTGTGTCGCGTGTCAACTCCTCACGCTTTGAAGCATCATACTCACCTGCAGCTCCATTCACATCTTCAACACCTATCCTCTCTCCTCGTGAAGTCTTGCCACGTTCCCTCGCGATGAGAATGGATCGACGAAGCAGGCCAAGGAAATCTCGGGCGACACCACCGCTTGCCAACACCAGCCTATCGAATGCGCCGCGCACCAAAAATGCGTTACGAGCCACGCCTGCCTCCTTCAGGAACGTGTCGAGTATCTTCTCTAGGAAGGCGCTGGTGATCTTGAATTTCTCAAGCGTGAGATCAAGGTCGATTTCGGCGATGTCGTCACCGATCTTAACACCAATGGGCGGGTCGCCATTCACGTACCACTGTGTACGATGGCGGATCGTGCCGACTTTGATCCACAGGTTGTTTCCCTTGGCCACGCGATGAAAATAGTCCAAAACCTGGGCTTGGTAGCGTCGAGGAATGTGGTATAGGTCGTCGAGAAAAAGGAAAGCGTCACCTCCAGAAAGTTCAACCATTCGACGGAACAGGTTCTGATAGTCTATCAAGTGACGATGGAGATGGTTGAGCTTGTTCTTTGTGAATCGAGTCGTCTCATGGCGAGACACCTCTTCCACAGCCGAATCCTGTTGGCTAACGCTGACGTCCAAGCTTCCCATCGCCAATCCGACCCCTGCTGAGGCAGTATCGCTTTGCGCCACTTTCCTTGCCACAGCGACTTCAACCTGAGATTCGTCTTCGGAGAACAGGATTTCTCGCAACGAGGTGATCGCCGTACGAAGGTCTTCCGAAAGCTTCTGCGCGGTTGGCTTGTCGAAGGGCGGACGACTAGGTTTGCGTCCGAACAGTCGCATCCAGAACGAGGTCTTGTTAGCGGGTGCAATCGCAGCGGTTTCGAGCCATTCCGCAAACCTGCTGAAAGTCTCAATCAGTACGCTTAGCAGGACATCCGGGTACTCGTGCCCCTTGAATGATTCCAGGTCAACAAACGCCATCGGACGACGGTCGACCGTCACATCTTGGGCTGCTTTCCGAAGCAGGCTCGACTTTCCCGAGCCACGTCGTCCGAAAACAAGGTGATGGTTGCGCGATGTTGCACGAGCGAGAGTTCCGCTAGCAGGCTCGACGAAGCGACGTACGCCTTCATTAGACGAGCGGGTCGCTTCTTCCAGCAGGAGTTCGAGTTTTATAACTTCGGGTGATTCAAGGATTGTGTCTTTTATCATGGGAGATCTTTCTGTGTGCACCTAACAATAAGCGTAACTTAACGCCGAAAGCATAGCAACGATTGGCGCATATCTTTTTTCCGGCTAAGTTTAATAGCGAGTTATTTGAATTAAACAACTAGCATGACCACGGATAAGTATCCTCTTTTCGTCGATTATTTTCCCATTGAAGAGGTTGAAGATTATCCAGCGTATCTTTACCACCTAGAGCAGAGGGCTTAATATGATCTATTTCCCAGCCATGCTCAGAATTTGTATTCCCATGTTCTGAATATTTCATGACGTTTCCGCAAATATCCCATCGCCAAACAGCAGGATCATATTCCTTACCGTTTTGAGTGATCCGCTTTCCCTTATTCCACACAACTTTCTTTTTTTCTTCATCTATGACACTAAATGGGTATTTATATGCCATTGCATTTCTCCTAATTTACAACCCTTGTTACTGTGGATCTGTGAAAAAGAATACTTCGTCACAGTAGTCCCTATAAAATTATTTGTAAATGATTTATATGGAATTCGAAAAACGTACCACGTCTTGGAAAAGCTTGATTGAGAATTACCGCGTTCCCTTGGTTGGTCGGTTTCGAAGAAGACCCCTCGCCACCAACCCACTCCAACCGGTTGCCGGTTTCTGCTGCTTTCGAAGGTCACCAACGTCACCATGGACGAGCACCTCACCGAACGAGGGAAAACGGAACGTCATCAGCATTGGGGAGAAGATGGAAGGTGTCAATAGGGCAAATAATGCGCTATCAATGTAATTGGAATCTGGCGCAGCCGGGTTCATTGAAATCATTGGATTATTTCCGAGTGTAACGAATAGAAAAAAGTAATTAGAAAATTTAGTCCGGGGGATGGTTGTGCTTTTCGACGCGGGCGGATATCATGGCCGGCAGTCTGGAGCCAGGAGGCGAAGCCATGGATTTTCGCTGGGTCATCACCAAGGAAGACTGCCGGAGCTATCGGGATTTCATCGAGCAGCATCGAAGCCACGAGCTGGTGAAAGAGCGCATTTTACGAAACGTCAAGCATCGCGGGGTGATGCACACTCAGGCGGAGATCTGGCGGGTGCTGGTCGGTTGTCTGCTCACGACGCAGCAGCGCTCCGGGCCGAGCTCGCAGGTGGAGAAATTCCTGGAGTCCGGGCACCCTCTGCTTGATCACGCCCATTGCCGCAGATCGAGAGATTTGGCAAGATTCGTGAGAACGACGCTCTCGGCGCATGGCCTGCGCTGGAACGGAAAAATCGCCAAAGAGGTGGTGCATGCCGTGGATTGGTTGAGCGCCCACGGCTGGGACCCGCTGCTGCATCAACTGGACACCCTGGCCAGCCACACCACAGTGAAGAAGGAACGCGCGGTCGCGAATTTCATCCGGGACGCGTTCCAAGGCTTTGGGCCCAAGCAGTCACGGAATTTCATCCAGTGGCTGGGCTTCTCCCGGTACGAGATTCCCCTGGACAGCCGAGTCGTGAAAGTCCTGCGGAGTCTGGACTTCCCCGTACCGTTGAGCCCGACGGCCCTGGCCGATGAGGCATACTATTGCTTCATAGAGGATGGAATCCAGCTGGTCCTGCAGGAGGTGGGGGTGTATCCCTGCGTGTTTGATGCGTGCGCATTCGCGAGCCTGCAAACCAGCAAATGAGATCCTGGGTTTTCTCTTCACCTCAAAAAACTGATTGCCATCCCCCTGGTCGGAAAGAACGCATGAACACACTAGAGCTATGCGGAACCAGAGATAAACTGCATTCCTTGCGTGCAGAGTTGACCCGAAACGGTTACGAGGTCCAGCATGGTACACGCTTGAAAACGTTCAAGTTATCTCTGCAGACACATTCTGCTGACGAAACAAATTTCGTCACCGCTCTCCAGAGTTGGAAAGCGCGTCCACTTCCTCGATGAATCTGGCAACAATCCTGACAGTGATGTGGAAAGGATTGATGCGATGGATGGCGTTCGCCACCGCGATCGCATCAGCGCCGGGAAGTTGACCCATTCGTACGAGCTCCAGCATCATCTGGAGTCCCCACAGCACGGGCACTTGTTCGAGTTGGCACGCCTTGCGCAGTGCACCGTCGTTGGTCACGCAAGTCCATCCCTGCTTACGAGCCAGAATCAGGCACAGGTGATCTTGGGTCGAGAGTGCGCCTCGTTTCCGGGCAGCGGCTAGGATGTCTGCGAGCTCAGGCTCAAAGACACGGATACCGAGGCAGGCGCAGCCGTCTGCATCCAGACCATCCACTTCGGCGAGCACGGTGGACAATACATAGACCACTCCCAGGTGCCGGGCCGCCAGTTGAAGGATCGACCGTTCGGTCTTCACAAAGTCGATCAGGACGTTCGCATCGACGAGGAGCAACCAGGTGACGCTGGAATCCATGAGCTACCCGACCCACGTGGCGGCGAGGTCCCGCATCTCCTGAAGGGAGATTCGCAGGATCTCGGCGGCACGGCCGAGGCTGATCTTCTCGTGTTCGACGGCTTTGCGGACCAGCCGCGAGAGCCGGTCGCCGGGGAAATCCACCCGCGAGAGGTGCTCGGGCTCGGTGGCCGCCAGGTATTCGGGGAAGCCGGCGCGGAAGGCGTCGATGGCGAGCGCCTCGGGCTCATCCACGCGCAACAGGGTGCGGCCGTGGCGCCGCTGATAGTCCTGCTGGAACCGCACCCAGATGTTTCCTTGAACCACGCCGCCGCCCGAGAGGCGATTCAGCACGGTGCGGTAGCTCACCCGAAAGATGCGCTTGACCTTGAGCACGCGGTCCAGGAGCGAAAGCCCATAGGTCTCGTCCCACGCCCTGCAAAACGCGGGCTCGGGCATCAGAAAGGCTGCCGCGAAGGCGTTGGCCTCTTTCTCGTGCTCTTCTGGCTCGGCGGTGCTGCCCACGTCATAATCGGCTAGGTGCAGGACGAGGTGGCCAAGCTCGTGGGCGGCCGTGAAGATCCAGCGCTCCACCGAGATGCGCTCCCACGTGTTGACGACCACGGCCGGTCCCCCATCGGCGCCGGCCACCGAGAGCCCGAAGAAATCGTGAGAGGCGATGGGGACCGAGCCGACCTTGATACCCTGCGCCTCGAGCAGCCCGCAAAGGTCGCGGATCGGTTCATCCGCTCCGATTCCAAAGTGCTCGCGCAGGAGCGCTGCTGCGAGGACGGCCCGGTCCGCGCCCGGCTGCTCGTTGACAGTAAACGAGACGAGTTGATTGACCACATGGTCATCGAGGGCGTTCTCCAGCTCGTTGAAGTCGCCGAGCCAGCGCGCCACATCGACCAGAATCTGCTCACGGCTGCGCAGCCGTTTGAGAGAGCGAAACCGGACGGCCTGGAGGCTGCGCGCCGGTTCAACGAGATACTGGATGTTGACGTCCATGGCGCAGGCGATGGACTGGAGCGTACCGACGCGCGGCTCGGACCGGCCCGCCTCGATGTTGCGGTACGCGGCGCGGGTGATTCCGGCCTTGTCGGCGACGTACTCCTGGGTGAGCGCCTTCGCGTGGCGCAGGCGCCGCAGGTTGTTTCCGATGTGGTGGTTCTCCACGACGAACCTCCTTGGCTTCTTCAAACGAAGTAGCGCAAATGACAATAGTTGTCAATATGGATACTTTACAGGTCAAACGAGACTGATCCTGTCAGGTCGCAATCGCCACCAACTCGAAAATCGGAATTTTTGGGCGGGTGCGGAATGCCACCACCCTGCTGACGCAGGTTTTCGGACAGGTTCCGTTTGCAACCAGATCGAAAACTTCGATTGGCGTGGTTGTCGCAAATGCGAGGAACTTGAAAACTTCGGTTTTCAGGGCGGTTGAAAACCGTACCGGACTGCTGATCGGGATTTTCAGTCAAGCACGGATTCGCACCGGGTGACGGATCGTAGTTTTCCGGTGGTGCGGATTTCTACCTGGGCGGTCGGCGGGATTTTCGGGGCAGTCGCGCAAAGAAAGCGGGGATGGCGGGGCGCAGGGGCCTACTCGAGGAAGAACGTGTTCACCAGGCGCTTGTTGTTGTGGTAGATCTTCAACAGCTCGTTCTTGGTGGCGTAGTAGGTCTGGTAGGCGCGGGTGGCCAGTTCCTCGGCGCGGGCGGCGCGGTTCTCGAGCTGGTCGTCGATGGCCGTGAGTTGGGTCAGGAGCGCCTCGGCGTCATTCATCGCGGTCTCGACTTCAGTGGCGGCGGCCATCAGCGGGGCGGCCTCGGGCATCTGCTTGATCACCTCGATGATGCCATGGGTGACGCGGATCTGGGTCCCGATGCCGCGTCCGCTGTACTTGGTCACCGTGTTCACGCCCTCGGGGAACAGGGCGCGCAGGATCAGTTGCGTGGGGTTGATGCGCTCGATCTGGCGGGCCTGGGAGTTGAGCGCCGAGGTGCGGACGTCGAGCCGGCGGTCCGCGGCCGCGAGCTTGCAGGCGAGCGAGTTCTGCTGCTTGCGCAGGGCGCGGGCCTCCTGGTTGAAGGCCGTGAGCATGGCCTTGGTGTCGAGGATGGGGGCGGCCAGGTGGGCCGTCTCGGTCTCGGTCTGCACGGATTCGTGCAGGTGGTCGAGGTGCTCTTCCATGGTTTCAAGGGACCAATTGCGAACGAAGCTGGACATGCGACTTGGTGGACTTTCTCCGAGCTTGTCGGGGATATGATGGAAATCACCGTGATTTCCATACAGGTAAAAGCCGTCACAGAAATATCAATTGGCGCGGGCGTGTCAACGGTGAAATTGCGGAGATTTCACAAGAAAAACACCTGCCATTTCAGCATTATTGCAAAATTCCAGTATTGTGAAATCGCGCGAGATCTCCGCCTGACAGGTGTAGCGATCATCTGCGCATGTTGCAGGTCTGACAGAGGGCATTTTTCATGTAGGTTTCACAAAGGGTCCTATAGGCGGGGCTGTTCCAGATCTCGTCCAGAGTCTTTTCCCGAAGGTTTCCAAACGTGCCCAAGGACCGACGCAGGAGGTCGGGGGCACAACAAACATTGAATTCTCCTTCCGAATTCACCCAGGCTTCTTTTCCTAAAAACGGGCATTTCCCATGGGGTGATATATCGTCCCGGAGAGCAGGATCCAGATCAAAGAAGTTTGCCAGTTCCATCTCCTGACCCGAACGGGAGATCATGTGCGATGCGAGTGTCCGGCAATGTCGCGCCATGTCGTTCCAACGGCTGATGGAATCAGGGCTTCGGCGCAGTGACAGACATTCCAACTCAGGAAAGTGTGTCCAAAGATGGTGCCCCTTGATCCTGTCGAAGCCCATTTCATGGGCCAGTCGCAACATCGCTGGTAGTTCTGCCAGATTCAATTCCATGAATGTGATTTGCATGGTCATGCGGCAACGTCTGCCACTGGCTCGAAAGCGTTCATCCCGCACCGCCAAAAATCGATTTGCGTTGTCGACATGTCCGGCCAGGGTGGTTCCGGGCATGATCCTTTGCTGCGTCTTTTCGGTGGCTCCGTTCCAGGAGATTTTGATATCGCTCGCCACAGGGACAATCAGGTTTGCCCAATCTTCGACGGAGCGTTTCCCGGGACCTGGTGGAAATGTCCCGTTGGTGGTGAGATTGAGAGAAAGCGAACTTTCCGTGCAGAACTCGACGATCCGATTGAAATGGGGGTATATCAACGGTTCACCCATGGTCGAGGGGATGATCTCCTTCACGCCGAAACGCACGGCCTGTTCCAAAACGGATTCCAATAATTCCCTCGGCATCAGGGGTCTTCCGGGCAAGTTTCGCTTCCTGCGCTTTGCAAGATCGGAATGATCCTCGCACATCATACAGTGCATATTGCAATGGTCTGGATTGGTATCCAGCGTGATTCGCCAGCAAGGTTCAGGCATCATGATCGCCTCAAGACTCTCCGGTACAGGTTTTCCATTTCCACAATGTGGCCTTCCAAGTCGGGAATCTGCCCATCGGACGAATAGAGGTAGCCTCGGGTCCCCAGTTCAGTGGCCAAGTCTGCATCATCCAGAAGACGTTGCATCTGTGTGGCCAGGGATGGAATCGACCGATGAGCGAAGAGAAGACCATTGATTTCATGATGGACGTATTCCGACATTCCACCCGCATCGGCTGTGATGACGGGAACCCTGGCCTGTTGGGCTTCATGGATCACCAGCGGACTGTTCTCCACCCAGATGGAAGGAACAACGATTGCATCAACCAGATTGAATACCTCTTCGGTGAGGCGCTGGTTTCTGTATTCCCCCATCCAGCGTATCCGCTGCTGTTGATCCTGTGACAGGCTGAGGGTCCTTTTCTTCAAGGCTTCTGTTTCTTCACCCCTTGGCCGGCCCCAGATGCGAAGTTGACAACCTCCTCTCAATAGCCCAAAGGCTTCAATCAGTAGGTGGATACCCTTCGCTGGGATATGGGTTCCGATGTACCCGAACGTGAACGGTTCCTCGCGAACCCTATGCCTGTTTGCCATGCGTTTTCGGTCGAAGCCATAGTCCAGATAGACCATCTTTTCCGGATTCAGACCGAAATCATTTTCAAACCGGGACTTGAGGTATTTGGCCGGCGCGATGAACAAATCAACCAAGGCAGCCACTTCTCGAATGTGGTTCATTCTTCGTTCCACCCAGCGTGTCCAATACTCGAGGTCCAGTGCTTCCTCGGACGGTGCGCCGGAAAAATAGCGTGCGTAGCATGACACGGCGCACTTGTGGTTTTCCTGGCCTTCACAGGCCGCCCAAAGGTCCGGCTCAGGTGAATGCATCTGCATGAACTGTCCCCTGGGGCACATCAGCCAATAATCATGCAGGGTGAAGAGGATGGGGATGCTCCTCCTGGCCGCCTCGAAAACCAAATTCGTAGATAAATGGTTGAGGTGCCCGATGTGAATGATGTCGGGTTTGACAGAATCGAGTAATTGTGAAAAGCGTTCGTCAATCACGCTGAGCCTGTATCGATCCCGATGCCTGGGGTTGTTGACGACATGGAGTTGAATTCTCGATTCGTCCGGGTCCTGTTCCAGAGATAGAGCCCCGTCGGGTTTGAAAGGGTCTTCTTCCCTGGTAAAAACGTGAATTTCATGACCCCTGGCGGCAAGCCCATGACAGAGCGTCTGGGAATACACTTCCGAGCCCGCATTGTAGCGCATCGGATAACCATGGATAACTTTAATGATTTTCATTGACACCCTCCTGTATGAGTGCATTTTGCAACATTTTCACGAACATGTGGATGCCGGCTTCCGGCAAAATGGATGCTTTCCAGTTTAGCAGTTCTTGTGCCCGTCGAGGACAACCCACGAAACGGCTGACATCGTACTTTCTGGAATCACCTTGCACGATGCGAGCTCCGGTCCCCGCCGCGGCAACGGCCATGCGTGCAGCCGCACCGAGCGTGGTTGCGACACCTGGCAGCAGATGGACGGAGGGTAGGTTGGTGACGCCGTGGTCCAGAAGCGCAACCAGCCGGAGAAGGCCCGAGACCACATCGGAAATATGGGTGAAATCGAACAAATGATTCATTCCGTCCACACGTAAGGTGCCACCATTTGCAGCAGCACGACAGAAGGCCGGCAAGACCCGGTCATGATGGTCCAGTGGACATCCGTAGACGTTGGCCAGACGAACTATGGCCGTGTTCAGCCCCCTATTCCTGGCTTGATGTGCCGCAATTTCCATCTGGAGTTTGGCTTCACCGTAAATATTTACAGGCCTGAGTTGGGTGGTTTCGGCTACCGGAAAAACCTGGGCCTCGCCATAGACCTCACGGCTGCTGACCGCCAATACCCAGGGCCGATTCGGGCTATCGATCGCGAGCTCGAGCAGGTTTCTGCTGGCCAGGACATTGGTAGCCCAGCATTTTTCAGGTTCCTGTTCTGCCCAGATGACCCTGGAAACGGCAGCGAGATGCACCACCCCGGATACACCAGAAAGGGCTTCGCTGAGGCGACGCGAATCCTGGATGTCACCCCGGAAAAGCTCCTCGGTGGCAACGAGATCCAGACCCACCAAATTTCTTCCACCTGCCTGCAGGGCTTTCCAAAGATGACGGCCTACGAGCCCCTCATGGCCGGTGATCAAAATCGGCATTTTGAGGTGATTCAGAGTTCCAGCACACATGATTCACCATCCATTTCCAACCATACTGCGTCCAGTCCGAGGGCTCGGGCGGTAGTAATTGCGTTTTCCTTGGTTTGCACGATAGGTTCTCCTCGTTTGTTAAAGGAAGTATTGATTATTCCCATGAGGCCATATTCCTGGCGCAGCGCGTGAAGCAGGGCACGAATGGGTTCCAACTCCACCCAATGCGATGACACGGTTTGCGCCCGTACTGTTCCGTCAGCATGAACCACACCGGAAAAATTTGGGTGATATTCGCTCTTCAATTGCCAGGCCCCCAACATGAACTGGGACAAGTTTGAATTGATGGGGTAATTTTCCAGTACCTGCCGGGCGATTTCCAGAAGCATCATGGGGGCCACCGGGCGATACCACTCCCGCTGTTTCATGACTTCGCTAATTCTCATACGAAGCCCGGGGTCATCGGGTCGAGCAAGAATGCTGCGGTGACCCAGTGCCCGAGGTCCGGTTTCACCGGCACCCAGGCATGTTCCTACCACTTTTCCATTCGCGATGAGTTTGGCAACCTGCTCGACATGGAAGCGCACCATCGGCATCGCATGCGATTTTTCCCGTTGAGAACTGGATACCAGAAACGGCGTTGATTGTTGGAGACACAACTTTCCTTGGCTCTCTAAAAGTGCGGCGGCGCCTAGCGCCAAGCCGCAATCGCCAGGATTGGGCGGAACAAACACCTGCTCAAATCCAAGCTCTCTTTCGATACGCGCGTTGGCATGGATATTCAAGGCAGCGCCCCCGGAATAGTACAGGCGCTTTGCACCGGTCCGTTCCTTCCATTCGGCCAGAAAATCCAGGACGGTTTTTTCGAAATCCAGCTGCATGGACGATGCAATATTTGCACTACCGGGAATTTTCGTTGGGTCAGATCCAGCCTTTAGGTTTTGCATGAAAGCTTTCAGGTTGGGGTAATGATCCAAGAATTGTTTCTCGGCCGGCAGGTCGGAAAAGGATCTGATTTCCTGGGTCAAGGAACCAATGGCATGGCCATGGCTTGAAAACCCCATCAGTTTTCCTGGCATGGCCAGATGGTCTGAAACTGGCAACCCCAGGATCTTCCGGGAGATTTCATTGTCGTTGAAATAATTGACGACCCGTTTGAGACGATTCCAGTCATAACCCAGGCACTGCAAGGAGCCATTCCTAAACAACCAGCAGGAGCTCGATGAGACGGAGGCCCCTCCATCAATATGGACGAGCAAAGAATCTTCCTGAAACGGGCCAAAGAATGGCAGGCAGGTGCAAATATGGGCGGCTTCGTGGCTGATGGCCCAGGCCGAAGCAGAGTGATTATCAAGAATTCCATTGAGCTTGACCGGAATAGGCACAAGAAGCTTCTCCGGCGTCAGATCATCAGGAATCTGCAACTCCAGACTGTTCGTGTTGGAATGAAAGGTCCGGCCATAAAAGCCACTCACCAACACAAACTGCAGATCCTCGTCGGGCAGCAGCCATGGTTTCAGCAGAGCGTCGAAATGATCGGGGAGTGTGCCATCCTGCTTGGTGCGGGAAAACCTCTCCAACTCCATGCAGGCCAGGACCATGCCATCCCTCATGAAGGCGAGCGCATGATCGTGCGCATGCCCTTGACTGGAACTGTCCGGAATTCCATGAATACCTATGGTCAGCATGATCATACCTCCTTCAAACCTTGGAAACGCCGCCATTCGGTGAGGGTGTTTTCATGATAGAAGAGGCAGATGCCCTCGAGAAACTCCACCCACTCCTCTCGAGTTGGCCGGTGGAGTGAGAGGAATGCAAATAAGCCAGCGATAAAAAAGTCATGGGTGCAAAACAGAGTTGGAGCAATTTTTGCCGCACGTCCTGCAAAATCCAGAATGTCTTGGCAGCCATCGGTGAGGGGTCGAAATCCAGGTGAAAAGCCTTCCAGAACATACCTAGTCGCGCTTTCCATAAAATTTTCCGGAGTCAGACTGGGAGGCGACACAGGGTCATGGAAGGCACCGGGTTCGCCTAGCAGGGGTGAGGTGGGAATGGATTCCCGGCAGAGTATTTGCCCGAGACCTTGTGCGAAGGCTGAGCAGGTGTCGATACATCGCCCGACCGGACTGGATATAAACTGCCAAGATATATTTGTTTTTAATTTTTCTCCAAGTTGTCTTGCGTACTCCTTACCGGCTTCAGTCAGAGGGGACTCAGTTCCCCAAGAGTTCTTCGGAATTTTTTCCCGCTCAGAATGTCGTAAAATCATCACAACCCTTTCCCCGTTCTTCAGCCGCTCTTTCAGTTCATCCCCAGTCAGGAATGCTGGGGTTGGGGCCAGAAGGCAATAATGTCCGCTCTGGTTGATGCGAGCCCAGTGTCCGGAAAAAGTACTAGCAAGGGCCGCACCATTATAGAAAGGTTCCAGCGTTGCAAATCGGTGGGTATAGAGTTCACTGCCTTTTGCATCGATATGAAAATATCCATGCCGATCTTGTGCGACGGCGAATCCTTTATGGTACACATCGGCATGCAGGAATTGGTGAGGGTGTAGTTTATTGCCATTTTTTTGAATATGCCAAGCAATATTGGCTTTCCGCACCACGCTGATGCCATGACGAAAATCGCCGACATATGAAAAGCGTTCTTGGTAGAGAGCGTTTCCCTGTTCATCGATGTGGTAGAAGCCAGTGTCATCCTGGACGGCACAGCATGCTTCCTGATAATTACCGCTCCAGAAAAAGCGGCGAGAATGTATTGGATTACCTTCCTTATCGATATGGAAATACCCCTCTTGATCTTTCACGGTGGCGATTCCGCCATAGAATCCAAAGGTGGACTGATACCTGTGAGAATACGCCTCTTGTCCTGTCAAGCAAATATGATAGGCTCCAGATTGATCGCGCACCGCCGCCAGGTCCTCCGGCGCATGGAAACTCTGAGCAACGAGCCAAATCTTTGAGAAGCAGGGTTTGTTATCACGGAGATACCCGGTCCCTTCAGGATTGAGTATGGGGTACAGTGCTTTTTTCATTTATCTTAACCTTTCTGCCTCGACGGCAGTGCTTCAGGCACGTTGCTTGTTGATACGGCGATCGACCCGAAAAGCAGTGATCAACTGGTCACCGTTGACGACCACCACGAAGGGAACGACTTTCTCAACTCTACGAAGGAGGTCATCAGGATAATCACCATTGCCCCCCAGTTTTTGCACGACCTCCTTGGTGAGCAGAATCCTGTTGGGATTTTCAGAAAGAGTCACTCCTTCTTTCATGGCCAAATCAAGCGCCTCGTCGGTGATTGCACGATTTTTAATTCTCGATTGTGCGTGCTTGCTGTATTTCATCTGTACCATCCTTCCTTCGCCTTACTACGGAGAAGTTTTGCACAGATCGTGCCAACAGGTGTGAGCATGCAGCATAAAACACACAAAATACCTTATAAATCAAGGGAATTCTTAGATTCTAATCGAACACAAGGTGGCAATAAATTTGCCAAATTTTCATTTATGAATGTTCATTCTTGACAGATCTGTCATTTGTGATACTTCGGTTTCTGGAGGCAAGACGCAATGAGCCAAAAAAACGAACCTCAAACATGGACCTTGGTAACCAGTCACCTGCAGTATCATGGACTGGCTTTCATGGAAATCATGTTAAAAGGTCTTGCGAAAAATCAAATATATCACGGAGGCCTATCTAGTATTAAATATTCAAATTGGCTAGATCAATATGAGATGAATAGAGAAGGGCCTACTTTTCCAAATTGTCTGAATGGTGTGATTCTTCTTGTTCCAATGGCAGAATCAAAGAGAGAAACACCAAAAGTCTCTGGGATACGATTAAGTGATAAATTAGAAAATAGTCTGAAGGATGAGCACGGAGCGGAAAATTCTGCAGAAGTCATCGAAAGATTTCGTCTACTGTTAAGCAATAGTCCTGAGGGATGCAATATAGTTGAAAAAGCTAAGGCGATGAATTGGGATGACGATCAGATGCACGACCTCTGGCAAATCATTCATCAACTGCCTATTGAACAGCAAGTAGAATGGTTCCAAAAATATTCACATTATAAGAAATTGATTGATGTCATTGAAAGTGTGCCTACGATAGGAAAAACTGATGGTCGAATCAAGGTGGTGAAACTGAGCGGGTTATCCGGAGATTATGAAGAGGTGCAGGAGTGGCTCAAAATTCAAGAGAGATTGACGGATACATTCACCCCAGAAACCCTTGTAGGTATCAACCTGCGATCAACCACCCCACTTGACCATCTCGGCTGGAGATATCTGAAGCCACGTCGTATCAAATTAAAAAACTCGGTATTTTTTGAGGTCGCAACATGGAGTTCAAGCGACGATCCGAGGAGATTTCGTCCTTTTCAATTTCGCGATACCATACAGAATATTTTCATTCAAACCGAAACAATCATTGAATCCGATGAGTGGTGGTGCCCCGAACGAAAAAAAGCAAAAAGAAGACTTAACAACTATAAGAAATGGAACGACTTGTTTTCCATCGTCATTTTTGGGCCTCGTGGGAGCGGAAAATCGAGCTTGATTCGAGAGATCTTTTTCCCGGAAAATGACACGAAAGAAGCAGAAGGGTTTTTTCCAGTGAATTGTTCGAGTATTCCGGAATCGCTGGCTGAAGCCGAACTTTTTGGTTATGTGCAGGGTGCCTTTACGGGGGGAAATAACAAAGGGGATGAGGGGGTCTTTGGAAAACTGAAACAGTATTCGGAAAAAACAAATAATAAATACGGGGTACTATTTTTAGACGAATTCCACCACCTCCCGAGGGCCATTCAACAGAAACTACTGACTGCAATTCAAACGGACAAAAATGGTAACTTCTCTTTCCGAAAAGTGGGTAGTGCAGAAACCATGAAAGCCAAGTTCCAGGTGATCTTGGGTACCAACTGGACCGAAGAGGAGTTGAAATCAGGAAGAAACGGCCAGGAATCTCAAATCTACCCGGATTTTTTGGAGCGAGTTCTTCAGAGAAAAATCTCCCTCCCAGAATTGAAACCGGATGAAATAGCGCCGGCTTGGAAGAAAGTCTGGCATGAAATGGAATTCAAACCAGCTTTGGTGGATCCGCTCAATGAAAAAGGGAGCAACCAGAGTTGTGCGTTTCAGGATTGGTTAAATGAGCAGGCCTTTCCTGGAAACTTCAGGGATTTGCAGCGCCTGGTAATCATGTGTGCAGATCTGATGCGGGAAAACGGTCAGGATTCCTTGGACTTAGACACTTTTGAACAATTGAAAAGCGAGTGGCAAGGCCAGACAATAAATCCGGCAAAACAGCATTTGGATGAAGAAAACTGTTCTATCAGTGAATCGGATTACAGTGATCTACGGTTGGCAGAAAAACGTTTTAAATATACTATCGCATCTCAAGTTATAAAAAAATTTGGCACATTACAATTGGCAGCAAAAAAAGGGCGTATCAGCGAATCAACTCTGAGACGATGGAAAAAGTCTGGTTGGTAAGGATACGCAGGATCAAAATCGTGGGGGGCGCAGGCGGCGACGGATTTTCAGAGGAACGAAGGCGAGGCGGCGGGGTCCGGGGAACGAAGGCGCCGGAGACGGCGGCGGCAAAGCGGGTGGGGCACCCGCCGACGGCGGCGCCGGAATCCGGGGGCGGCGCACGGAGGCGGTGATGGGGCGGCGGTGGCCCCGGCGAAGCATCCGCAGGCGGGGCACCGACGGACGCGGAGCGGGACCGGACAGGACGTCGCGACCGGAGCCTGACCCGGCGCCCGAACCAGCGCTCGAACCGGAGCCCAAAGCGGCGCCAGGCGGCGTGTCCCCCAGGGCGGGTGCCGTGATGTTGAGCTGGTTTCGGATGTCCTCGGCGTTGCCCTCGCGGGTCTCCAGGGAGCGGCGGACCTCGCGGTTGATTTTCACGACCTCGATGAGGTCGCCGATGCCGCACTCCCGGAGGATCTCCTGGAACACGGGATCCTGGCACAGGTCCGTGGTCATGAAGGGCGCCAGCCGGTCGAGCCTGAAGTAGCTCTTCTCATAGTTTCCCACCTTCAGACGTTCGTTGAAGCGGTCTCCCTCGGGGGTGCCCGACTGGGTCACGAACAGGAACGTGCGCATGAGCACCGCCTCACCGGCCGGCCCGCCGGCGTCGTCGATGACCTCGGCCACCACATACCCGAGGAGGCAATGATACATCTGAAGCTCGAGTAGAAAGGCGCCGTCGCGCAGCGGCACGGTCTTCGGTCTCGACATCGTGTCCCCGAGCAGGTGGTCCATCTCATCCTCGGCCAGGGGATCCAGGCGCTCGTTCATGCGCAGGCGGACGTGCTCCTGCACGTACACGGGCAACTGCCGTTCGGGCTGATCTTCCAGGCCCGGGATCACCTTGGTGGAAAGTACGGCGGGATAGACCTTCAGGGTCAACACGGACTGGACGAGAAGCCGGTAGGAGCGCCGCTTCTGCGATCCCACCTGGAACACGCGATGCTCCGCAGGCATCGAGGAGATCTCGAAGTACTGGAGCATCCCCGAAAGTTCCTTGCTCCGGGCCTCCCATTGGAGCCGCACCGGAAACACCAGGCGTCTGATGTCCCCGCACACGGCCGCGTAATAGCACATCAGGGTCCACAGTTTCATCATGGGAGATATCTCGACGGCGTCCTTGTCGTCGACGAAACTCTTGAACGGCTCAAGCGCCTTGACCCAGCGGGCCGCGCGCTCCTGGGTCGAGGTCAGACTGTGACTGTAGATTCCGCGCAGGGCGGCCTCGGCGCGGAGAAACTCACCCAGACCGATCAGTTTATTACTGGGAGGCACCTTCACGAGATCCTTCTGGATCGTGTTCCGGAACAGGATCTCGAGGCGCGAGAATACCTCGGCGGGAATCTCGTGCCCGGGGGCCTTGCGCAACTGGACCGGAGGGAGCCGCGCGGCCTCGAAGTAGTTGCGCTCCCACTCGGTGAGGCTGTCGAACAGGTCGCCGGCTCCGCAGGCTTCGCACACGCGGCCCACAAGGTCCATCCATTCGTTGATGCGGCGCCGACGCTCCTGCCCGGCGTGGGCGGGGTTCTTCTTCGCGCTGCTCTTTTTCTTCCGGTCGTTTTTGGCCATGGTGGACGCCGCCTGGGGGTTCGGTGCTGCAGGCGGTTGTATCGTGGGTCGGGGCGGCGCGTCAAGGAACGAAGACCGGGCAAGATGCGGCGCTCGTGGAACTTGCGGCCCCAAGTGGCCGCAGTCCATATGGGGAGGGGAAGATGCGGGGACCGGGGGCCGCAGTCCTTGTGGGAGTGGGGGAGCGAAGCTCAGGGGCTGACGGGGGTCGGGGACGCGGCTTCGACGATGGTGCCGTTGCCGAGCTCGCCGTCCTCGTTGAAGCCCCAGCACACGGGGACGCCCGAGGGCGGGAGGGCGCAGGTGAACATCTCGCCCAGGGCCAACGAGGAGATCCCATTCAGGTTGAGGACGGCGACGGGGGTGGTACGCTGGGCGGTGGAGCCGTCGCCGAGCTCGTGGGAACTGTTGTGGCCCCAGCAGCGCAGGGTGCCGTCGGTGAGCCGGGCGCACGAGTGGGAGTAGCCCAGGACGAGGTCATCGGCTCCCGCGAGGCCGGTGACGGCCACGGGGACGTTGGAATTGGTGGTGGTGCCGTTTCCCAGTTGGCCGCTGCTGTTGTAGCCCCAGCATTTGGCGGTGCCGTCGGAGAGGCGCGCGCAGGTGTGGTTGAAGCCCGCGGCGACCTCGACGGCGGTGGAAAGGCCGGAGACCTGCGCGGGGGTGAGCCGGCGGGTGTTGGTGCCGTCGCCGAGCTGGCCCTGGTTGTTCACACCCCAGCAGCGGGCGGTGCCGTCGGAGAGGACCGCGCAGGTGTGCTGGTCGCCGGCGGCGACCGAGACCGCGCCGGCTATCCCGCTGACCAACGTGGGGATGTTCAGGTTGCTGGTGTAGCCGTCACCCGCCTGGCCGCCGGTGTTGCGACCCCAGCAGCGCGCCGTGCCGTCGGCGAGCCGGGCGCAGGTGTGGTCCCAGCCGAGGGCGAGCTCGACGACGGTCGAGAGTCCGGAGACGGTCACGGGCGTGGAGGAGTTGCTGAAGGAACCATCTCCCAACTGGCCGTTCTCGTTGAGACCCCAGCAACGCACGGTGCCGTCGGCGAGCCGGGCGCAGGCGTGGGAATCCCCGACGACCACGTCCATGGCGTCGGTGAGGCCGGTGACGGCCACGGGGGTGAGGCGCGGGGTGACGGTGGTGCCGTCGCCCAGTTGGCCGACGTAGTTGAAGCCCCAGCAGCGCGCGGTGCCGTTGCCTAGCCGGGCGCAGGCGAAGTACCGCCGCGCCGACACGGCGGTGGCGTTGACGCAGGCGGCGGTGGTGAGCGCGCATTCGTCGGTGCAGGTGGGCGTGCCGGTGAAGGCGCCTGCGTCGCGGCAGGTGACGCCGCCGAAGTCGGTGCCGTCGCAGGTCTCGCCGTGGGCCTCCTGGATGGCGCCGTCGCCGCAGCGGCCCTCGGCCGCGCACGCGGACTCGTCGAAGGCGGTGCAGTCGGCGCCGCAGGCGAGCTCGCCGCCGTACCAGCCCCGGGACTCGCAGGTCTCGCCGCCGAGCTGGCCGGTCTCGCAGAGCTCCCCGTGGGCGTCCTGGATCAGGTCGTCGCCGCAGCGGCCGAACGTGGCGCAGTCGTCGGGGAGGAAATGGCAGCCGGTGTCGCAGGTCAACTGGCCGCCGTAGTACCCGAGGGACCCGCAGGTGGCGCCGCCGAGCTCGGAGCCGTCGCAGTCCTCGGCGTAGGTGGCCTGGATGGTGTTGTCGCCGCAGCGGCCGAAGTTCTCGCAGCCGCCGAGGACGAAGGTGCAGGTGTAGGGATCGCAGGCGAGCTCGCCGCCGTAGTACCCCAGTGAGGCGCAGGTCTGGCCGTCGAGATCCTCGCCCTCGCAATCCTCGAAGCGCCCGATGATGACGCCGTCTCCGCACTCGATGTCGTTCTCGCAGGCCGAGGTGTCGTAGCGGCACGAGGCGTTGCAGCCCAGGTTGCCGGCACCCAGACCCAGGGTCTCGCAGGTCTCGGCGGCCAGGTCGTCGCCCTCGCACTGCTCGCCGAAGGTCGTCTGGATCACGTCGTCGCCGCAGCGGGACAGGCACACCGAGGTGTCCAGGGTGCAGTCGGTGCGGCAGACCAGATCGCCGGTCTGCTGGTAGTAGCCCAGGGCCTCGCAGTTGCCCGCCGAGGTGGCGTCGCCGTCGCACTGCTCGTCGGGGTCCAGCACGCCGTCGCCGCAGGACTCGACGGTCTTGACCTGGGCGTTGCAGGCGAGCAGCGTGAGGGGGAGCACGAGAAACAGGATGGAATGGAGGGTTCGCATGGTCGACTCCGTGGGGTGACGGTTCCGCGATGGAATGGCGCAACATAGCAGAGGAGGCGGGGGATGACAACGGGGGCGGTTGACATGGAGGCGGGGCTGTGTCATGGGAGGGACATGCGGTGGATCGTTTCTTTGGGACTGGTGTGGATCGCGGCGTGCGGACCCGAGGGGGGCACCCGGCCGGACGTGCCTCGGGGGAAAGTGCCGGAGGCGATGGCGCCGGAGACGCGGGTGGACGGGAAACCGGAGGTGAAGCCGGGGGACCCTGGGGGTGCGAACACCGCGCTGGAGCGTCGGCTCGCGGCGGCCGGGCTGGTGGCGGTGACGCCGGGGCCGGGGCTGCGGGTGGCGCTGGTGTACGCGACGGCGCGGAACTTCACCGGGCGCGCGCTGTACGACGACCTGCCGCGGTGCTGGCTGCGGCCCGAGGCGGCGCGTCGGCTCGCGGACGCGGCGGCCCGGCTGCGGGCGCGGCGTCCGGAGCTGGCGCTCTGGGTCGCGGACTGCACGCGGCCGGTGTCGGTGCAGCGGGAGTTGTGGCGTGTGCATCCGAATCCGGCCCACGTGGCGGATCCGACGCGGGGGACCTCGGCTCACAACCACGGGTGCGCGGTGGACGTGACGCTCGCGACGGACGCCGGCGGGGAGACGCTGGAGCTGGGCACCGGGATCGACGAGTTCGCGGCCGGGGAAAAACTGACGGTCACCCACGAGGCGAGGCTGTGCCGCGAGGGGACGTTGCCGGCGGCCGCGTGCGCGAACCGGCGCCTGCTGCGGGCGGTGATGACCGAGGCCGGGTTCGGGGTGTACGAGGGCGAGTGGTGGCACTTCTCGGGGTGTGACAAGGGCCGGTATCCGGCGGTGGAGTGAGGGGAAGCCCCGCGCGGCTGCGCCGGGCGGGGAAGAAGCCGCGGGGCCGGGTCCCCGCAGTCCATACGGGAGAAGAGCCCCGCGCGGCTGCGCCGGGCGGGGAAGAAGACGCGGAAGCAGAGCTTCCGCAGTCCATATGGGAGAAGAAGATTTTGCGGGGCCATGTCCCCGCAGTCCATATGGGAGAAGAGCCCCGCGCGGCTGCGCCGGGCGGGGAAGATGACGCGGGGCCGGGTCCCCGCAGTCCATAGGGGAGAAGAGCCCCGCGCGGCTGCGCCGGGCGGGGAAGATGACGCGGAAGCAGAGCTTCCGCAGTCCATATGGGAGAAGAAGATTTTGCGGGGCC
>CALKWH010000115.1 GCA_938004375.1 uncultured Pseudomonadota bacterium | reverse complement strand
ATCGTATTCGGTGACTGGAGTTCAGACGTGTGCTCTTCCGATCTCAGCGCCACGTCCTGCGGGTTGGAGCCCGCCGGGAGCGGCAGCTGCCATTGCACGGCGAAGGTCTCGTCGTCGAGGGCCAGCAGCGAGTCGCCACCCAGGCGCCCGACCACGTAGAGCCGGTCGTGGCCGGCGCGCACCGTGCTGTCCGAGTGGACCACGGCCACGTCGGCGGCCAGGGTGACGGGGTCGGCGGACAGGTCCAGCACCGAGAGGCCGCCGTTGTCGGCGTTGCCCGTGTGCAGGGCCAGGCGCGTGCCCGTGGCGAGCACGGCGACGGGCTCGCAGGTGCCGTTGTTGCCGTTGTTGATGTTGTTGATGTTGTTGATGTTGTTGACATTGTTGTTGGTCTTCGGGTCGTCGTCGCACGCGGCGAGGACGAGGGCGAGGACGAGAGCCAGGGAGACGGGGAAAAGCGCGCGCATGGTCGATCCTTTCGTGCTACAGTTCGAGGGACAAGGTGAAGAAAAAGCTACGTCCGGGCAGCGGATAGCCGAGCTGGTCGCTGACGGCCTGGGGGTGCGTGAGCGCGCCCGCGGCCGGCTGGGGTAGGCGCCGCACGTCGTCCTGCAGGCGGTCGAGCAGGTTGCGGGCGTCCAGAGAGAGGGTGGCCCGGCCCCCGGGGAGCGTCCACGAGAGCCGCGCGTCGAGGGCGAGGCGGTCGGGCATGGGTCGGCGGGCGGCGGTGTCCCAGAAGGCGTCGTGCTCCCACAGGACGTTCAGGGCCGGCTCGAGCCGGTGGCCGCGCCAGGCGCAGCGCCAGAGCATCCCGGCGGCGAGGGTCCAGCGGGGGCGGCCGGGCAGGGGCTTGCCGTCGGCCTCGGCCAGGCCCGAGCGGTTCTCGGTCTCGAGGAACGTGGCAGCGGACTCGAACCGCCAGCCTCGCCAGCCCAGCGCCAGGCGGCCCTCGGCGCCCAGGAAGTCCGCCTCGCCCACGTTCTGCGGGGTGGACACGAACTGGGAGTTGGGCACGTACTGGATGAGTTGGGTCACGCGGCGGCCGAAGAGGCCCAGCTCGGCCGAGAGCCGCCACGGGCCGCGGCGGGCGTCGGCCAGGACGGCGGCGTCGGCGCCGTGGCTGGTCTCTGGCAAAAGGCCGGCGTTGCCCTTGAACGCGCCGAAGTCGCCGTGGAGCTCGGAGAAGGCGGGCTCGCGGAAGCTGCGGGCGAGCCCGGTGCGCAGGCTCAGGCCCGGGCGCAGCGTGAAGGCGGCGCCGGCGGTGAATCCCAGGTGGTGGCGCGCCTCGGAGTCGTCGGGGTTCACCACTGCGCCGTGGAGCACGCCGGTGGCCAGCAGGCGGCGGGTGGAGAAGCGCCAGCGGCCCGAGCCCCAGGCCGTCACGCGGGAATGAGTGGCGGGGTCGCCGTAGGACAGGCGCGCCGGCGCCCAGCGCTCGAGGAAGAGGTGGGGGATCAGGGTGAGCTCGTGGCGTCCGCGGGTGAAGAGGACGCGGTGGCGCAGGCCGGCGAGCTGAAAGTCGTGGAGGTTGTCGGTGACGCCCACGCCCAGCTCGCCCAAGGGATCCTGATAATGATCGCGGATGAGCTCGGCGTACAAGTCGCTGCGCCCGGCGCCCGAGTCCAGGGTCGCCTGGGTCCGCGACCGGGTCTGGCGGTGGGAGGTGCGCGTTGTGACGATGGCGTGGGGCCCGGGCACGCCGGCGACGCGGTCCGACGCCAGCGCCAGCGCCCGCAGCCGGCCGAAGGGGAGGTGCCAGGAGGCGGCGCCCAGCCATTGCAGTTGGGTGACGGCGTTGTTGCCCCGCAGACGCACGCCGTCGTCGGCGGTGGTGTAGATGGTGCCGCCGTCGTGGAAGTAGCGGTAGTCCCCCCGGGTGGTGCCCAGGGTGCCCGCCACGAGCCAGGGGAAGGGTCCGGCGCCGCCGCCGACCCCGGCGAACTTCCAGGTGCCGAAGCTGCCGCGGGTGTCGTGCACGCGCAGGAACGTGCGCTCCGGGGTTCGCGGGACCAGGTTCAGCGCGCCACCGACGGCGTTGGGGCCCAGCTCGGCGGGGGCGGCGCCGCGGAACAACTCGAGGCGGGCGAAGCCGGCGACGGGGAGGGTGGCCAGGTCCAGGGCCGCGCCGTAGCCGGCCGCCAGCGGCAGCCCGTCGAGGAAGTAGGCCACCTGCACCGGGGAGGAGCCGCGGATCAGCAGCCAGGAGAGGTGCAGCTCGGCACCGGTGGACCGCCAGCGGACCGCCGGGGTTCGCGCCAGCTCGGGGCCCAGGCCGCGCCCGGTCTTCAGGTGGGCGTCAAGATCGGAAGAGCACACGTCTGAACTCCAGTCACCGAATACGATCT
>CALKWH010000114.1 GCA_938004375.1 uncultured Pseudomonadota bacterium | reverse complement strand
CCACCGAGATCTACACTCTTTCCCTACACGACGCTCTTCCGATCTCCCCTCGTGATCGAAGGCGGCGACCTGGCCGACGATGGTGGGCAGCACCAGCAGCGGGCGCTCGTCGGCGACCGACCACAGGCGGACCGTGTGGTCGTCGCCGGCGGCGAGCAGCCAGGTGCCGGTCGGGTCCAGGGACGCGGTGGCCAGGAACGATCCCAGCCCGCAGAAGCTGTGCCGGGGTTTCTTCTCGGGCGGGTGGATCAGGTGCAGGCAGAAGGCCTCGTCCTGGACGACGAGCACGCCGGGCTCGACCATGCGGGTGGCGCCGTCGGCCAGGTTCTTCACGGTGGGCGTGACGGCCGAGAGCCTCAGGGTGGCGAGCTCGAGCAGCGAGATCTCCTCGTCGGTCTCGTGGAAGGCGATGTGGGTCCGGCTGGCCGAGACCGGCGGGCCGTTGCCGCTCACCGTGCCGATGATGTGGCGGTCCAGGGTCGTCCAACCGGCGGTCTCGAGGACGTGGAGCATCTTGAAGGTCGCCACGAACAGGCGCGCGCCGTCCTTGGACCAGCGCACGAAGGTGACCGGGCTCTCGAACTTCAGGGCGCGCCCGGGCTTCGACGTCCCCGAGGGGTAGTCGAGGAGCAGGACCGTGTGATCCCAGGATCCCACGGCGATGGTGGCGCCGTCCGGGCTGAGGTCGGCGGCCCACACGTAGCCGCCGCGCCGCTCGCCGACCGGGCGGCTCGTGCCCGTGACTTGGTCCCAGAGGAAGATCCCGCCGGTCCAGGTGCCCACCAGAATGGTCCGCACGTCGATCGGGTAGATCAGGCCGATGACGCCGTCCCCGAAGCGCGCCACGGCGCGCCGGCCGGCAGGGGGCGACCCCAGCATCAGCAGCCCGGACTTGGAGCCGAGCACGAGGGCCTGGCGGTCCGAGGTGCGCACACTGCCCATGGGCGCCTTGTAGCCGAAGCGCTGGAGCACCTCGAGACCGGTCCCGGAGACCAGCTCGAGATGGCTGCTCTGCTCGGCCAGCAGCCGGTCGGCGGCGCCGCACACGCCGGCCGCGCAGGTCGTGAGCGAGTGGTAGAACTCGCCGCCCGCTGCGTCCGCCATGATCCGCTCCCACCCGACCCGCCAGGCGGGGGCGCGGTAGGCGAGCAGGCGGTTGCTCATGGCGTCGGGATACACGAACGATTCGCCCGACGCGAGGAAGGCGCCGTAGGAGGCGTTGGCCTCGGCCCCCGGGCGATCCAGGGAGGTCCACGTCTTCGCGGTCAGATCGTAGATGCGCACACCGCCGCGCCGGTCGACCACCGCCAGGTGCCGGCCCGCGGGGGAGACCACCAGGTCCTGCAGGGACAGGCTCTGGCCGGGCCACAGTTCGGTGACCGCGCGGGTGGCGGGGTCGAGCCGCGCCGCGCGGCCGTCCATCAGGCCGGCGAGCAGGTCGCCGGTGCCCGGGAGGCGCTCGAGGAGGAACACCGTGTCCAGGTCCGAGGGCACCCGGGCGAGCTCCTTGCCCTCGGGGAACGACCGGTAGATCCACTCGCCGTTCTGGTCGACCGAGATCACGAGCCGGCCGGTGGCGTCGAAGGTGGCCTGGCAGATCGCCTCGCCGTGCCCGGTCAGGCGGTGGCTGACCTTCCCGGTGGCGGCCTCGAGGACGCGCAGGGTCCGGTCGCTGGAGACGACGAGCCAGTGCCGCCCGTCGGGGGACGGATGGAGCCGGTTGCGGGTGTAGAGGTCGGTGTTCAGTTCCGGCTCCAGCGCCACGTGGCGCTCGAAGACAAGGTGGGTGGACTGGCGCGCCAGCAGGAAGATGCCCAGGGCCCGGGCGGTGAGGCTCTCGCAGGCGTCGCGGCCGGCGCAGAAGCCGCGGTGGGATCGGGGGCTGCGCGGATTGCCGGGGTGATGCCAGGCGGCGGCCGCTGCGTGGAGCCCGGCCTCGAGGTAGAACCGCTCCCGGAAAAGGTGCTCGGCCCGGGCCAGGTGGGCCTCGGCCAGGTGGTAGCTGGCCTGCCGCTCCTCCTCGATCTTGCGGGCCAGGGAAACCTGGGCGAGCTCCTTCTGCCGCATCTCCTCCTCGCGGGCCCGGCGCTCCTGCAACCGCGCGTCGAGCTCGCGGCCGCGGGCGGTCTGGGCGCGGGCCCGGGCGGCGGACTCCTGGCGCCAGGCGCGGGTCATGAACGCGGCGGTGCCCACCAGGGCCAGGAGCACGATCAGGGCGGCCGAGACGGCCAGCCGGTTGCGCCGCACGAAGCGGCGGACCAGCTCCCAGTTCGAGTAGGCGTAGGTGCTGACCTTCCCGCCGGACAGCCAGGCGGTCACGTCGGCGGCCAGCTCGGCGCACGAGGCGTAGCGCAGCCGCTTGTCCTTCTGCAGGGCCTTCTCGGCGATGGCGGCCAGCTCGGGCGGGGCGTCGGGAGCCCGCGTGCGCACGGGGGTCAGCGGCTCCTCGACGACGCGCAGCATCACGCGGTGCGGGTGGCCGCCCGAGAACGGCGGGAAGCCGGTGAGAAGCTCGTAGAGCATGGCGCCCAGGCTGTACAGGTCGCTCTGGTGGTCGATCTCGTCGAGCCGGCCCAGGGCCTGCTCGGGAGCCATGTAGGCGGGCGTGCCCAGGGCGGCCCCGAACACGGTCTGGGAGTCGTCGGCCGTCTGGATCTGCCGCAGCTCCTCGGCCAGCCGGCGGTCCGAGTCGTCCTTTTCGCCCTGCACCTTGGCCAGCCCCCAGTCGATCACCATGGTCTCGCCGTAGCTCCCGAGGATGACGTTGGCCGGCTTGAGGTCCCGGTGGATGATCCGCCGGTCGTGGGCGAAGGCCATGGCGTTGCACACGTCCAGGAAGTGGGGCAGAAGACGCAGGCGGCCCGCGGGCGTGGGATCCTCGCGAAGGGCCTCGGCCAGGCTGCGCCCACGGACGTAACGCATGGTGTAATACGGGTGGGCCTCGTCCCCGCCGAGGTCGTGGACGGGCACGATGGAGGGGTGCTCGAGCTGGCCCGAGAGCTGGACCTCGCGCTGGAAGCGGCGCAGCCGGGTCGAGGCGGAGGAGTCCCGGTTCGAGCCGGCCCCGCCGTCCTCCGAGAGCAGGCACTTGAGGGCCACCTCGCGCCGGAGCCGTTCGTCGCGCACCCGCAGCACGCGGCCCATCCCGCCGTGGCCGAGCTCGTCGATGACGATATAACGCCCGTCGAGGCGCTCCCCGGGCGCGGGGCCGGGGGCGAGGACCTCCCGGTTGGGCGCGGGGCCGGTGCCCGTGGCCGCCGCCAGGGTCTCCGCGCTCTCGAGAGCACCGGCCGTCCCCACGCCGTGCGTGCTCCCGGTCCCGGGGGCCGAGGCGGGATCGAGGGTGGGCGCCAGAGCGATGGCGGGGGCCGACGTCGGATCGAGGGCGAGGGTCTCCGCGCTCGCGAGGGCGCCGGCGGTCCCCTCGTCGTGCGTGCTCCCGAACCCCGGGACCGACGCCGGGTCGAGGGTGGGGGCGTTGGCCCAGTCCACCTCGTCCGTGGGTGCTCGCTGGTTCGGTCGGGAAGGATCCCGGGGTTCGTCGGTCATGGCGGCGCCGGCCTCGCTGTCGTACCGTTGTATTGACAATTCGTCGCCGTGACAAGCCTTTCGTGCGCCCGTCACGCGGCCACCCCACTGCGCTCATGACAGGTGGGGTCGCTTCGTGCTACACAGGAGGACATGGGTCGTCCCCCGGCTTACCTCCTTTCTCTGGCCGTCCTCGCGCTGGCATGGGCGCCGGGCACGATCCCGTCCCCGGTCGCCGCCCAGGATCGCGCCCTGGCGAACCCCATCAAGGGCTTCGGCGGGATGTTCAACGATCTGCGCCAGTTCAAAAACCCCAAGGAGAACCTGTTCAACAAATGGATGGGGACCGACACCTCCCGTCTCTACGTGACCTTCCCCGAGAGCACGGAGGTGGCCGGCGTGAAGACCTACGCCGGGTTCTGGGCCCACAAGATGAAGAAACAGGATGGCATGGAGCCCTTCTTCATCAGCGGAGACTACGAGTTCATCTACTACAAGTTCGCCGGCATCAGTCCCCTGGGCGAGCGCATGACCTACAACCTGTACCGGCTGCGCATCAACGCCGAGACCCCGCTCTCCGAGGACCGGACGGTGTCCCTCCTGTTCCGCGATCTCGAGGTGCAGCAGTCCAACTTCGACAGCAACTTCGCCCGGGGAACCGTCGGGGTGGGCCTGCCCCTGATCAAGTTCCGCTCCCGCTGGGTGGGCCTGCTGGTGAACGGCTACACCGGCCTCGCCATCCAGTCCAACTTCGCGGACCGTATCCCGGGGATCGACCGGGGGCTGTCCGGCCCCTCGGGCGGGTCCTCGACCTCGGGCCTGGAGTTCAAGTTCACCTGGCGCCGCATCCTGGGGCACCTGAAGTTCCAGTTCTCGTTCTTCAACCCCGACAGCATGTTCAACCGGTACACGGTCCGCATGAGCATCCGGAACATCTGGTTCGAGGGTGACTACATCTGGATCCAGCTCGACTCCGAGCTGCCGATCATCGGCAGCTCCTACCAGGCGAACATGATCTTCCTGAGTTATTACCGGAAGTTCTAGAGACCCTGATTCCGCGCGACGCGCAGGCCGATGTAATAGTCGCGGATGTGGGGGTTGGTGAGGGTGCGGCTCCCCAGATAGCAGCCGCCGGACGAGGTGTTCCAGGCGCCGCCGCGCCGGACGCGGTAGTTGTCGGTGGAACCGGAAGGCCCGTGGTAGTCGACCAACGGGCCGGACGGATAGTTCGCGTACAGGTCCCACACCCACTCGGAGACGTTGCCGGTCATGTCGAAGAGCCCCAGCTCGTTGGGAAACCGGCTCGCCACGGGGTCGCAGCGCTCCGTCAGGGTGGCGCCGGGCTCGCCCGAGTCCCAGCCGTACACGGCGTAGTCGCCGATGGCGTTGGTGCCGTCGGAGCCGGCGAACGGCCGGTCGAAGAGGTCCACGGCGCCCATGGCCGCCCACATCCACTCCAGTTCCGTGGGCAGGCGGTAGCCGTCGGCCGCCCAGTTCACGGTGGGGGAGTTCCACTGGGGATTGTTCGAGATGGGGATCTGGGAAAAGGTCAGCGTGGCGAAATCCACGTTGTAGACGCCGTAGACCGGGGTGAGCCCCTCGAGGAGGCTGAGCTTGTTGCAGAAGGCGACGGCGTGGTACCAGTTCACCCGTTCCACCGGCTCCGAGGGCAGCCCGGCCGAGTAGGTCGTGCTGCTGGGATCGGTGTCCATGACCGTCATCCACTGGGCGCGGGTGACCTCGGTCTCGCCGATGCGGAAGGCCGACACCGTGACGGTGTCTCCTTCGATGTAGTTGCGCCTGAAGGTGCCGCCGGGGACGTCGATCAGGGTGATGGTCTCGCACGCGACGATGGTCGCGGAGCAGTCCTCTGCGCAGGTCACGGTCCCGGCACCCAGGCCCAGGGTGCGGCAGGTGACGCCGTCGAGGTTGTCCCCGTCGCAGACCTCGTCGTGCTCGGCCTGGATGACGCCGTCGCCGCAGCGGCCCACGGCGGCGCAGGGAGTCTCGTCGAAACGACAGTCGTCCCCGCATAGCAACTGGCCGCCGTGCCAGCCCAGCCCCTCGCAGGTCTGGCCGGCCAGATCGACGCCCTCGCACTGTTCGCCGTAGGCGGCCTGGATGGCGTTGTCGCCGCAGCGCCCGAAACCGGTGCACGGGGTCAGGTCGTAGCGGCAGTCCTGGTCGCACAGCAGCTGGCCGCCGTACCAGCCCAGGCCCAGGCAGGTCCCGCCGCCGAGGTCGGCGCCCTCGCACTGCTCGAACGGCGCCGAGATCTCGCCGTCGCCGCACTGGGCGTCCTCCTCGCACCCGGAGGTGTCATATTTACACTCGGAGTTGCACGCCAGCGTGCCGCTGCCCCGGTCCAGGCTGGCGCAGGACTCCCCGGCCAGGTCGTCCCCCTCGCAGTCTTCGTAGGCGCCGGTGATGACCCCGTCGCCGCAGCGGTAGGCGCACACCGACAGGTCCAGCGAGCAGTCGGCTTTGCAGGTGACGTCCCCGTTCTGCTCATGATAGCCTAGCTCCAGACAGGTGGCCTGCGCGGGCATGGCGGCCCCGTCGCACTGCTCGCCGGGGTCGAGATAACCGTCGCCGCAGGAGTCCACGGTCGTGGTCTTGGTCCCGCAGGCGACCAGGAGAAAGAGCGGAAAAAGGAAGAAAATGCTGGAAAAACGAAGCATGTCCATCTGACTCCTCGGGAGGCAGCATACCGCGTCCGGCCGGACGGTCAACCGGAAATCCCGGGGGGCCTTCGAGTTCTAGATCCTGGTCTAATTTGCGAAGAGTTCACGGTGCCGGTGACGGTCTACGGTGACGGTGGAAGCTCCGTTTCCCTGCGCTTTGTGGAATCAAATCATCACAGAGAGTAGTGCGACAGGTCACCCGTTACCGTAAGTGATCACGCATGAAATCGAAATCGAGAATCCGTTCTGGTGGATCAGACTTTGATCTCCTTGTCCAGAAAATTTAGAACTCGATCGCCCTGGGAAATCCGGCCGGACAGCTTGCCCCCGCCCGTGAAATGGGTTACTGCGTCGCCGGGAGGTTCCCCGATGAGCTCCGTCTTCGAGGCCGTCATGTTGCTGTGTTTCGCCGCCGCCTGGCCCGCGGCCATCCACAAAAGTTGGGTCTCGCGCACCGCGCGGGGCAAGAGCCTGTTGTTCCTGATCATCGTGTTCATCGGCTACATGGCCGGCATCGCCTACAAGGTGACGGGGAACCTGGACCGGGTAGTCTTCATGTATGGGTTCAACAGTTGTCTGGTGGCGATCGATCTGATGTTGTACGTGCGCAACGCGCGCCTGGACAGGCGCGAACGCGCCGGCCACGCGGGGGCGTGAACTCAGCCGCGGCTGACCGCCCAGCGGGCCTTGGTGCGCTGGCCCTCGGTGATCCGGAGCGTCCAGCGGGCCCCCTCGAAGTCGAAGGGGAAGCGCTTGCGCATGGACTGCCACTGGCTCGGGGTGATCGAGACGCCGGCCTGCTCCTTGAGATACTTGCGGATCTCCTTCAGGGACGCCGAGGCGCGGTCGCGCAGGAAGGTGATGACCAATCCCTGGATGCGCGGGTAGTCCATGGGACGCGCGGAGGCGGCGCGGGTGCCCTTCTCGCGGCCGGCCGGCCCCTGCAAATCGTCGAGGCGGATCTGGGAGAGGTGATCGACCATGTTGCCCTTCAGGCGGCGGGAGAGGGCCTCCAGGGCCTGCGGGTGCAGGATGGTGTCCAGGCTCTGGCCCAGGAGCGGGAGGATCAGTTTGCGAAGATGACCGATCGTCTGTTCGCGGGTGAACTGTTCGGATTCTTGAACCTTGGAGAAAATGGCATCATAATCTACCGGACTCATGTTCAACTCCTGTCGATGGGTTATGGAACAACGGAGGGCTGCTCCAAGTGAAAAGTAAAATGTCAGCTTTCCAATTCCTTGTCAAGTTGAAATCAATTACTCCTATTACTTTTCTGGAAACACCTTCTAATGGGGACCGTGTGTTTTCCCAGAGGATCATCGTGCTGAAACAGGGAATGCGGTTCGGGATCGCAATAGCTTTTTTATCGATTGCAATGTTCGCCTGTCAATTCAACTCAGAGGGTCTGACTCGGCCGGCGACGGACTGTGAGAACGCGGACGCGGATGCGGACGGGGTGGGCGCCGACTGTCTGGGGGCAGCATGGAACGGCTGGGGCCACGTGTACGAGGTACAAGCCTTCGGCTAATGAGTGGTTGTTCGCTTGTTTGTGGGTGTGGTGGGCATAGGTAGACTTGAACTACCGACCTCACGCTTATCAGGCGTGCGCTCTAACCAGCTGAGCTATACGCCCACACCAGGTGACCGGTGGCGGCCTGCCGGTCCACAACGGCCGGTTGAGGTAAGTAAGCGATTTTGATTGCGCTGTCAACCCCGTTTTTCTATTTTTCAGACGCGCGGCCCGGACCGCCGGGCGCGCGGTCGTTCCCATGACGTCATCACCCACGCTCCGAAGCCCCGCCTCGCCCCTCGCCGCCCGCACGGCCATCCTGGCCTGCGCGGTGATTCCGGTCTGCGCCACGCTGGCGTGCTGCACGTCGACGCGTCGGGGCGCGACGTCCCGTGGTCCGTCTTCCGAGGGCGCGACCCGGCCCACCCGCGACGGCCTCTGGGCGCTGGTGCCCGCCGACACCGACTGGATGCTCCTGGCCATGCCCGGTGCGCTGCCCCGGGAGCTCGTCGGGCGCTTCCCCTCCCTCGCCGAGGCGGGACCCTGCCGCGTGGGGCCCCCGAGCGCGGTGCTCTTTCTCCACGGCGTCCGGGGCGCCGACGAGGCGTTCACCGCCGAGGTGCGCCTGTTCGACCAGGCCCGCGCCGGTTGCGTCCCCGAGGCCGTGGGCACCCACCGGCAGTTTCCCGTGATCTCGAAAAGGCCGGAGATCGGAAGAGCGTCGTGTAGGGAAAGAGTGTAGATCTCGGTGG
>CALKWH010000113.1 GCA_938004375.1 uncultured Pseudomonadota bacterium | reverse complement strand
AGAGGGCGTCGCCGCCGTACGGGGCGCACGAGGTCTCCCAGGCGCCTTCGGAGTAATCGCATTCGTAATGCGAGCAGGCGCCGTCGGGCCAGCCGTCGTCGGCCTCGGTGAGGCACAGGTTGCCGGCGCAGTCCACGGCGCCGACGCAGGGGTCGCCGATGGGGGCGGCGCCGGTGCCCTGGCAGTCGTCGCCGCAGACGGCGCCGTCGGGGGGATCGCACTCCTCGCCGCTCTCGACGAAGCCGTTGCCGCACACGGGTTCGGGGTAGCAGATGCCGTAGCCGTCGCCCAGGTCATAACACTCGTAGCCGGTGCGGCAATCCGAGGCGGCGGGGTCGCAGCGGTCCAGGCAGAGGGGATAGGGATCCGCGTCGTCGCCGAAGTTCAGGCAGAGCCCGTCACCGCCGTACGGGGCGCACGAAGTCTCCCAGGCCGCCTCGGAGTAATCGCACGCGTACTGGGAGCAGGAGCCGTCCGGCCAGCCCTGGGCGTCGGTGATGCACAGGTCGCCGGCGCACTCCGCGGCGTCCGCGCAGGGATCGCCGACAGGCGCGGTGCCGGTGCCCTGGCAGTCGTCGCCGCAGAGGCCGCCGTCGGGGGGATCGCACTCCTCGCCGTTCTCGACATAGCCGTTGCCGCAGACGGGCGCGGGGGTGCAGACGCCGTAGCCGCCGCCGAGGGGGGTGCACTCGTAGCCGGTGCGGCAGTCGGAGGCGGCCGGGTCGCAGCGGTCGAAGCAGAGGCTGTAGCCGTCCATGTCCAGGCACAGGGCGTCGCCGCCGTAGGGGGCGCACGAGGTCTCCCAGGCCGCCTCGGAGGCGTCGCAGTCCACCTGGGTGCAGTAGCCGTCGGGCCAGCCGTCGCCGTCTTCGATGCAGTAGTCGCCCAGGCAGTCGGCGGCGGCGACGCAGGGGTCGCCCACGGGAGCCGGGGCCACCTCGATCCGCTGACAGAATTCGTCGCAGGTGACCTCGTCGGGGGGGTCGCACTCCTCGTCCTCCTCGACGACGCCGTTACCGCAATAAATGTCGACCCAGATGCAGGTCAGGCCCTCGGCGAGATAGCCCGGGTCGCAGTCGCAGGCGGGCAGGCCGTCGTCGTCGACGACGCAGGCGCCGTGCCCCGAGCAGTCCTGTCCGGCGCAGGGATCGGGATCGTCGGGCACGCAGGTGAGCCCCTCGGCGTGCCAGCCCGGGTCACATCGGCACACGGCAGCGCCGTCCACCGCCTCGCAGGCGCCCTGTCCGCAGGTGACGTCCTCGCAGGGATCCGGGGTGCGGCTCAGGTCGTCCTCGCAGGCCAGCAGCGGGAACAGCGACAGGGCAAACAATACAAATAAATGCAGTGCGCGCATGGCAGACTCCTTGGGCTTTTCAGAACGAACCACACTCGACGTGACCCTGAAAGGATGGCAGAAGGTAGGAAAATTGCAAGCCCCGCCAAGAGTCGGGCATCACCCAGGGGGGGTAGGGGGAGGATCTCGCAATCGCAATCGCAATCGCAATCGCAATCGAAATCGGGAACAGGGGCCTTTCCTCCCTGCCGTCAGCCGTCGAGGAGAGGCACGATCTCCTCGAAGCCGGCGATCTCGCGGTGGCCGATGAGGCCGATGAGCAGGTGCTCGTCGGTAAAGGAGTCGTGCTTGAGCTCCTTGATCAGCCGAAAATCCGCGATCTGCGAGGTCCGCTGCACGTGGGTGCGCACCCCGGTGCAGAAGAGGGTGTCGTCGCCCACGCGGATGTGCTGGTCGTCGGCGGCCTGGATGGGGAGATCCGCGGCGATCATCTCCTGGATTTTCGCCTGGAGCATGCACAGGTTCACCTGGGGGGGGGCGTCGAACTTGAGCACGAAGCCGTGCTTGACGTCCGAGTGCAGGAGCTTGCTCTCGACGCCGTAATCCCGCTTGAGCACCAGGCAGGTGAGATCCTCGGCCGAGTGGGCCATGCGCCGGAACTTGATCGTGCGGGTGACGACGTTGCGGATGGCCACCGGGCTGGGTCCGAAGGCGTTGGGGCGACACACGATGATCTCCTCGCCGATGCCGAAGAGCAGGTGGGCGTTGAACCCCAGATCGTCGTAGATCAAATCGAAGTGCTCCACGATGACGCGGCGGTTGTGGGCCAGCGCGACGCGGATCGCCTCGAGGATCTCGAACTTCGAGTGGAAGGCGCTCTCGTAGCGGTAGTCGATGTGGAACGTGTGGCCGGAAAAGAAGTCGTCGCCGGTGAAGCCCAGAAGCGGCGTCGGGCGGACGTTCACGCCGTCGTCGTCGTTGGTGAGCTCCAGGCCCGGGAACAGCGCCTTGATCAGCGTGCTCTTGCCGGAGCCCTCGGCGCCGATGACGCCGATGAGCAGGTCCTGGGGCGTGAGGTAGCGCTGGGAGAGCGCGCCTCCGAGCATGTACATGCGGATCCGGCCCCGCGGCGCGTAGTACGTCGCGTACATCAGGTTGTCGTGGATGGGGGCGCCGTGCTGGGGGAGGCTCTTCATACGTCGAACTCCAGGCCGAGCAGGGGCGCGTGCTGCTGGGCGCCGTAGATGTCCGAGTCCCCGGGGACGCCCGAGGGCAGGGGCCGCCGGAAGGTCGCCTTCACGGCCATGGCCGGATCGAAGTACACGACGCTCAGGACGTCGGCCAGGGGGATCCCGTAGATGCGGGCGACGAGCTCGGGGGTGACCTGGCGGGTGTCGCGGACGGTGCGGTAGTCGGCCTCGGTCCGGAAAAGGATGTCCAGGGTGAGCTCGAAGGGGCCGGAGTTCTTGGAACGGATGACGCGGGCGATCTCGGTGATGGGGCGTCTCATGTCACACCTCCTGCACGGTGACGGGGAAGTCCGAGGGATCCGCGAGCGGCATGAGGTGGTACAGGGAGAACTCGTACACGTCGCCGGCCGGGACATCGGAGGGGGAGAAGGGGAAGGCCAGGTTGCCGGCCGTGGAGATGCGGCCGGGGTACCCGTAGTGGAGCAGGGTGGAGCGCGTGATCGAGCACAGGGTGTTGGCGGCGGCCTGGGTGGGGGCCACGGTCTCGATGACCAGCCCCAGCTCGTGGGAGCGGACTGCGGACTCGGGTTCGAGTGCGCCCATGACGCCGTTCTTGCCGTAGACGTGGATGTGCATCGACCCCTGGAGGTTCTCGCGCTCGAGGATCAGGTCCACCCGGGACCGGACCGCTTCGAGGATGGAGTCGACGTTGGCGATGAACACGGGGTCGCGGCTACCGGCCACGCACACGGTGCGGGCGCCGACCCTGCGGGCGCCCTCGAGCTTGACGAAGTAGCCGTCGGAGGGCACGTGTCGCGAGCCGCGGACGGTGACCTCGCCGTTCTCGTGCTCGGTGAACGAGGTGCCGCGCAGGTCGAGCTTGCCGCCGGGGCCGGGCAGCTCGGTGGGGTTGGACTTTTCGTAGAGGCTGTGGGCCACCGTGGAGAGCCGGGTGAACCGGCGCTCGGGGGACAGCGCGCGCAGCACGAAGTGGTCGTCGCGCAGGATGCCCAGCACGCAGTCGGCGCCGGAGCCCGGATCCGCGGCGATGGCCGCGCACTCGAGGATCTTGCCCATGTGGATGGCGAGGCCCTCGTCGAAACCCAGCTTCACGGGGAGCGCGGCGAAGACCGCCGGATCGTAGGAGCGCCCGGCGAGGATGACGTCGGCGCCCGTGTCCAGGGCCTTGAAGTACGGCTCGATGCCGATCTGGGCGACGATGTGGGAGGTCTCGGCCAGGCTCTGCTCGGTGAGCTCGGGGACGAAGGGGAGCGGGGTGACGCGCCCGGCCCGCAGCTCGCGCAGGACCACCTCGCGGTCGACGTCCGAGTGGATGATGGCCATGCGGAAGTGCAGGCCCTCCTCCCGGGCGAGCTCCTCGATGATCTCCCGGCACCAGGCCAGGTGCGGGGCGGCGCCGGAGCCTCCGGCCGTGCCGATGATCACCGGGATCTTCCGGGTGACGCCGGCCTTGAGCATGTAACGCAGGTCGCGCTTGACGCCGGTGCGGTCGGTGAACGGCTTGCCAGAACCGAGGTAGGTCGGTCCCGGGTCGGTGGACCCGGCATCGACGGCGATGCAATGCGGCTCCGCCTCGAGGCCGCGCAGGAAGGAGGACTCGGGGAAGCCGTACCCGAGGATGGCGGTGGGACTCAGCACACGAAATTCCAGCGGACGTTCTGACATGATTCCTCTCCGTATTTCCAGTTGAGCAGGGCCAGCATGCGGTTCATCTCGTTGCGGACGATGGTCAGGCCCTCGTCGAAGCCCATGCCCGGCTTGACGAGCATCCGCTGCGGGTGGGCGGCGAGCGCGAGGTGCACGCAGGTGCGCGCCGAGGTGTCGGTCTCGTTGCAGGTGCCGCCCTGGTAGCTCTCCATGCCGTGGGCGTTGCAGTAGAGCACGGCCTCGACGATGTTCTGGATGCCGCCCAGGTCGGGGGTCTTGATCTGCACCATGTCGCAGCACTTCGCGTCGGTGAAGTCGATCACGTCCTCGACGGTGTTGCACCACTCGTCGGCGACGATCTTCACCTGGGAGCCGCGGGCGGCCAGCCCGGTCTTGATCGCGCCCAGGGCGTCGATCTGCGCCTGGCGCTCGCCCATGTCCACGGGGCCCTCGAGGTAGAGGGGGAACTCCTGCGAGTAGTCCGTGAGGCCCGCCAGGTAGTCGACGACCTTCCCCAGGTCGTGGTCGAAGATCAGCCCGATGGTGCCGTACACGTCGAGGTGCAGCGCGGGGACGTATTCGGGATCCGGGCGCAGGCGCCGGATCCGGTTCGCCAGGAAGGTGATGTACTCCCGGAGCTTCTCGCCGTGGCGCCCGAGCTTGTCGGGGACGTTGTTGATCAGGCCATGGGGGAGGGCGTCCACCCGCTTGAGGATCATCTTGTCCACGCTCAGGTAACGGTCGTCCCCGCTCTGCCCGAACACGGGCACCGGGGCGAAGCGGGCGGGCAGGTTCCACTCGTGCAGGATGACCTCGGTCTTGAAGCAGGCCTGGGCGCGGGCGTGGGCGTCGAGCAGCGCCTGGGTCAGGCCGTAGCGGATGGCCGTGTGCAGGCGCCCGCCGCCTATCTCGGCGTGGTCGAAAAAGTCGGCGTCGGCGCGGAAGGTGGTGAGCTCGCGGCCCTCGAGGAGCGGGCGCAGGTGAGCCTCCATGAACGGGATGTACCGGTCCGCCAGGAACAGGGGATCTCGCCCGCCGGTGCCGGAATACTGGACCGCGCAGGCGTCGCCCACGGCGATGGAGCCGTCCTCCAGGATCAGCAGGATGGAGACGGCCTCGCCGGCGGTGCGGACGGCGGGGAAGCCGGCGGTGACGGGCTCGCCCGCGTAGACGAAGCCGTCCTGCACGGCGCCTGACTTGATGGCCTTCTGGTCGTCGAAGAAGAACGACGAGTTGCCCCGGGTGAACAGGACCTTGGTGATCTTCATGCAAGCAACCTTTCCGGCGGCGGTGCCGCCTGACGCTCGGACCTAGCGGGGCCGCCCCACCAGGCGCCCCTTCGAGATCGAGTAGATGTCGTCGATGACCATCTGGAAGCAGGGCTCGCGCCCCTCGGTGATGGCGCGCTCCTTGACCTTGGCGGCGTGGAAGGCGCGGGTGTCCATGTCCAGGGGCACCGCCCCGAAGTCGAACAGGCGGATGGCCCCCTCGTTGTCGCGCACGGGCAGAAGCTTCCCCTTGTTGTGAACCGAGGGTGCGAAGGGGACATCCAGGATGCCCGAAGCGAACGCGCGCACCGCGCCCTTCGCCCAGTCCCCCTCGCCGGCGGTCTTGACGGCGCGCAGCACGGTGTTGACCTCGCGCCGGATGCGCTCGATCTCGGGCTGCACCAGCGCGGCCAGGCTCGCCTGCTGGTCCACCAGCATGCTGTTGATCTGGCTCGTGGCCATGATGCCCTGGAGGTTGGCCTCTCCGGTGGGGATGCCGCTGGCCTCGTGGGGGGTCTTGACTATGACCTTGGTGGCGCCAGCCAGCGCGGCGACGGCGCCGCCCCAGGTGATCACGGCGAAGGCCTTGCTCTCGTTCTCGGGGAAGCCGCCCATCCACTGGTGGAACACCGTCGAGAGCTGGTAGTCGCCGTAGCCCTCGGCCTCGAACCACTGCCGCGCCAGCTGGCGCAGGCTGTGGATGGCGGCCACGTCCTGCACGAGGTTGCCCGCCTGGCCGTAGCCCAGGGTGATGGAGCGCACGCCCTGCTCCAGGGCGAGCAGTCCCTCGATGATGGCGATGGCGTGGCTCATGAAGGGCGGCACCAGGGTGCCGGACAGGGGGCCGAAGGGCTCGCGGTTGATGCGCACGCCGGCGGCCTCGTAGCGGCCCACGAGGCGGTCGACGTACTGCCAGTCCTCGATGCTCTTCTGCAGCGGCACCTTCTTGGTGTAAGGGATGTTGTACGAGATGCCCCCGCCCTCGTAGGAGGTGAAGCCGGCGGCCAACGTGATCTCGGCCAGCAGCCGGGCGTCGGGCGTGCCGTGGCGCACCTGCACCGGCTTGGGGACGCGCTCGATGATCTCGCGGCAGGCCTTCAGACCGTGGTTGACGGCCGGGAAGCCGTTGAGCAGGCTGTGCCCGGCCTGCCGGCTCTTGTCGATGCCCTTCTGCGCCTCCTCGTAGCGGTTCTGGCGTGTGTAGGCGTCAATGGTGGTGGGCAGCACGTCGGCCTCCTGAGCGAGCAACTGGAGCAGGGCGATGTGCTCGTCGAGGAGCGCCACGCCGGCGCGCGGCTGGAGCAGCACCCGCCGGGCGGCGTCGGCCCGATCCAGGGCCACAGGGAAGCGCTTCTCCTCGGGCAGCGCCTGATGAAAGGCCACGCCCTCGTCGAAGTCCACGTCCCGTCCGGTGGGCCACGAGGCGAGCACCTCGGGGCGCAGGGCGTCGAAACGCTCGTCGGTCAGTCTTTTGTTTTCGAAGTCCATGTGAATGACTCTCCTTCAGTTACGGTGCCAGCAGGCGCCCGATCCCCGCCTGGATCGCCGCCTCGGGGGCGGCGTCCAGGGCGTTGGCCAAAAGCGGCAGCAGGTATTCCCGGTCGTACAGGACGCGGGGCCCGGCAGGGGCGCACACGATCCGTCCGCGCTCGTCGAACGGGAGCACGGAGAAGGCCGGGAGCACCTCGGCGCCCCGCGAGAGGAAGCCGCCGCTGCACACGATGGTTTGAAAGCCGCGCAGGTCCTTGCCCCGCTTCAGTTCGGTGGGGCCGTGCGCGGTGTACACGATCTCGATCCGACCCGCGTGCCGGGCCACGGCCGCGCCCACGCAGGCCGTCGCCAGCACGGCGTCCAGCGCGGCCTCGCGGTCGTCGGCGGGCAGCCGCGACGGATCCGCGTGGATGGCGTCGATCCAGGCCTCGAAGTCGGGCGCGGCGCGCTCCCGGGCGGCCAGCAGACGGTCGATCCAGGGGCGGGCGGCCGCGGCCGCGGGGCGGGCGGAGACGCGCATGCCCAGATCCCCCTCGACCGTCCGCTTGGTGACGGGCTCGGGCAGCCCGGCGGTGGCCACGGCCTCCTCCTCGGGGGTGGCAGCGCCGTGGGAGTAGACATCGCAGGTGGCGCCCCCCAGATCGAGGCAGACGAAGCGGCCCAGGCGACCGTCGCGGCCGAGCGCGCGGACGTAGTCGAGCATGGCCAGGGGCGTGGGCTTGGGCGCCGAGCCGGTGCGCGCCACGAGCTCGGAGAGCCCCTTGCCCTCGACGATCCGCTCGAGGAAGACCCGGCGGATGGCCTCCCGGGCGCTCTCGGGCGCGGGCTCGCGCAGGTCGGGGAGCACGTTGTCCGCGAGCTCGAGGGGCCGGTCGCCCAGCACGTCGGCCACCTCGGCCGCGGCGTCCCGGTTGCCCGCGTAGACGATCACGGTGTCCCGAGAGAGGCCGCGCAGCACGCGGGCGTTGTGGGAGACGAAGGCCGTGTTGCCGCCGTCGGTGCCGCCGGAGAACAGCAGGATGTCCGGGCGTTCGGCGTTGAGCCGCCCGAGGTCCCGCGGGGTCAACTGGTACGAGAAGACGCTCGTGATGCGTGCGCCGGCCGAGAGCGCGGCGGCCCGGGCGGCGGCCAGCGTCCAGTCGGGGACCAGGCCCAGGGCGGCCACCGCGAGCCCGCCGTGGGCGGACGAGGACCAGACGACCCTGGGGCGCTCGCCGGCGCCGGCCTCCCGGACCAGCTCCTCCTCCACGCGGGTGAAGCCCTCGGGGAGGTGGGCGGTCGTGGGGGTCTGGGCCCGCGCCAGCACGGTCAGGCCGCCGTCCCGGAGCTCGAACAGGGCTCCCTTGGTCCAGGTCGAGCCGATGTCCACCGACAGGACGCGCATGGGTCAGCGGGCCTCCGCCTTCAACGCGAGATCCTGCTCCAGCAGCCGGACGACCTCGTCGAGCTCGACGCTGGGGGGGAACACGCGGTCGTAACCCATGGCGAGGAACTTGTCCCGCGTGGCGGAGAAGTCGGCCTTTCCGACGACCAGGTTGCCCCCGACATAGAGCACCATGCGGTCCAGGCCACGCTCCAGGCAGCGCTCGCGCAGCCCGGCGCAGTCGATCTCGCCGTGGCCGTAGAGGGAGGACACCAGGATGGCCCCGGCGCCGGTCTCGATGGCCGCGTCGATGAACTCGTCCTGGCTGACCATGACGCCCAGGTTCACGACGCGAAAGCCCGCCCTGGAGAAGAAGGCCTCGAGGATCTTGTTTCCCACGGCGTGGCAGTCCGCGCCGATGACGCCCAGCACGATGGTGTGCGTGTTCATGATTCCAACCTCTGCTGCACGATGGTTTTGATCAACGACTGCAAATGGATGATGGAGCCCTGCTCCACCTGATATTCGAAAATGAGCACCTGCACCCCCGCGGTCGTCGCGCGGGCGATGGCCCGGGTGTCGGCCGGGCGCTGCCAGGTCCCCGGCGGCAGGATCAGCGTGTGCAACTCCGACAGATCGAGCTCGGGGAGCCTCCCGAGCTCGAGGCGGCGGGGCTCCGCGGACCGTCCGGTGAGTTCGGCGATCCAGCGGCACACGATGGTGTGGAACCGAAGGCTGCGGGCGGCCACGGCGATCGGCGCGTCCGTCGGCAGGGCGCCGACCCGGGCGATGGTCGCATGGGTGGGCGCCAGGGCGACCTGCACCAGGCGGTCCTTCAAGGCCGAGAGCGGCGGCGCCACCTCGTCGAAGTGGGTGGCCGGCACCAGCAACAAATCATAGGGGGCGCACGCGGACGCCGGATCCGCCCCGGCGAACAACTCGGAGACGAGCCGGCCGTGGATGGAGATGCCCAGCTGGTCCTGGAGCTGGCGGGAGAACGCGTCCAGGGCCTCGGGGTTGCAGTCCAGGGCCAACGCGTGCACGCCCGCGCGCGCCTCCTGGCGCTGGCGCACCAGCAGTTGGCACCAGGACAGCACCTCCGCGGGCGAGAAGGACAACTCTTCGCAGGTGTCCAGGGCCCGGGAGAGGGCGCCCAACGCGCGCTCCCGACGATCCAGGGCCGCCTCGGGGCGCGCGGACGAGATGAAGGTGCCGCGCCCCTGGGTGCCCTCGACCAGGCGGCGCTGCTCGAGGAGCTCGTAGGCCTTCTTGACGGTGCCCCGTGCCACCACCAGCCGCCGGGCGAGGTCCCGCTCGGGGGGCAGGCGATCCCCCGGGTGCAGGTGCCCGCGCTTCACCAGCCCCTCGATCTGTTCGACGATCTGGGCGTACATCGGCGTGGTGGAGTGGGGGTCGAGGGCCAGGGGCAAGGACAGATTCATGGTATTGGGTATAAAGGACTATACCAAGAAAGTCAAATCCTTTTTCATATGTCCGAAAAATTGGGGAAAATCATTTGTGATAAAACAAAAGGTATATACCAATACACCAAATTCCCCTTGGCGCCTCCATCCCACTCCCACTCCCACTCGAAATCGAAATCGAAATCGAGAATCCGTTCCGGCGGATCTGGCTTCCACTCGTTTGTCCAGTCAAATCCCAGCGGTGGTCAAGTCCACTGATACCAGGACCAGGGCAAACGCATTATAAACAATAAGCAATAAAATCGGTGACAGTGACGCTGCCGCTGCCGGTGACGGTGGAAGCTCCGTTTCACTGCGCTTCGCGGA
>CALKWH010000112.1 GCA_938004375.1 uncultured Pseudomonadota bacterium | reverse complement strand
GATCGTATTCGGTGACTGGAGTTCAGACGTGTGCTCTTCCGATCTGAGCGCGCGAAGAAGGAGCAGGCGCGCCGCGAGCGAGAGCGGCTGCTGGCCGCGAAGAACCCCCCCAAGCCTACCGAGCCCGTGAAACCCGCCAAGCCCGCCAAACCGGTCAAACCCGTGTGGCAGATGTGCGTCACCGGCCGCCTGGACGGCGGGCGCGTCCAGATCTGCCGCAAGTTCACCGACTACGCTGAGTTCGAGCGCTGCCGCAAGGATCCGAAGGACCTCCCCTGCTGGCACAAGAAGCGCCCGGGACGGTGGCATTATTCCATCGCCGAAGCCCCGAAGCCGGCGCCGGTGGACGACACCCCGAAGCCCCGCCCCGCCGACGGTCCGCCTCCGGCGCCCCGGGCCGAGACCCCGCCGCCCAAGGCCAGCCTGAACGCCGTCTGGGTGCCCGGCTACTGGCGCTGGAACGGCTTCGCCTGGCTCTGGCTGTCCGGGTTCTGGCGCGTCCCCGAGAGCGACCTGGCCGAGGAGAAGACCGCCACCGCCCCCGCCGAACCGCCGCCGCTCAAGGTCGAGACGGTCGAGGTCGCCCCCTTCCCCGACGCCGTCTGGGCGCCCGGCTACTGGCACTGGGTCGGCGCCGCCTGGGTGTGGGTGCCCGGCCGCTGGCTCGTGCGGCCCGCCGTCGGACAGCAGTGGGAGCGCCCCCGGTGGCGCCGCACCCCCCGAGGCGTCATCCTGGTCCCCGGCCGCTGGCTGCGCCGGTGAGGCGCCATCGCCCCCGGAAAAACCCGCGCGTGTCAGCTTGACACTGCCGTCAAAGCGTGAAAAAGTGCGGTCCGTGGAAGAAACCGGTCTCGAACGGGTGGGTGAACCCCCTGTACCAGAAAGGAAAAGACGATGACGGATAACGAACTGTTGCAGAAACTGGAAGCCTGGGTCGCCAACCTCGCTGAGGACACCAAGATCCTGCGCAAAGCGTTGGACTCCCAGGGCATCTCCCGTGATTCCAAGAAATATCTTCTGGGCGGCATGTCCTACATGCTCCGCAAGGTCGACATCATCCCGGACTACCTGGGCGGCATCGGCGTGCTCGACGACGCGGCCGTCATGCGCGTCTCGGCGAAGCTCGCCCTCGAGGCCGGCATGCCCAACGCCGACGAAGGCATCAAGCGCCTCGCCGGCGAGGACGACCTGACTCGCGCGCTGTTCGACAACCTGTACGACGGCTTCGTGGCCTACGTGAAGCGCCTCCCCGACGAGCGCATCCGCAACCGCAACGCGGACCACATTCTGGACGAGGCCGGCTGTCTCGACCAGTTCGACCGTGAGCTCGAGGACGAGGTCCGCGGCTACAACCCGAAGCCCCTGGGCCAGAACGACCGCACCATCCGCGAGTTCCGTTCCTTCATCAAGTCCAAGGTCCACTAGTCGGCGCGGCCCCGTCCCCGGTCCGCGGGCCGTGGTCCCAACTGATTTTTCCGTCGCGTGAACAATCCGGGGAATCGGCGCGTAGGATACGACGTTGGTCTTGTCCGCGCGCGGCCCGCCCCGGCCCGCCCTTCCCTTTCCGGAGTCGAACATGCACATCTGGCTCGTCACCCTGGTCTTCGCCTTCCTCGCCCAACAGCCCACCGCGGCGCCCCAGCCCAAGGCGACCACGCCGCTGCTGCTCCACCTGAAACTGACCGTGTCCAAGGTCATGGACCGCTACGTCGATCCCGCCCGGATCGATCCGAGCCGCATGCTGCTGTCCGGCCTCGAGAGCATCGCCCGCGAGGTCCCCGAGGTCATGGTCCGCGAGGACGGGGCCAAGGGGACGCTCATCGTCGAGCTGGGCGCCGCGAAACTGAGCCTGGCCGCGAAGATCCCGTCCGCCTGGGACCTCATCGCCGGGTTCTCCCAGGTGTTCGCCTTCCTGTCCCAGCACCTGAGCGCGGACGTGTCGATGGAGAAGGTCGAGCACGCGGCCATCGCCGGCATCCTCGAGACGCTGGACCCCCACACCGTCTTCATGACCCCCGAGGTGTTCCGCGACATGCGCACCCAGACCCGCGGCTCCTTCGGCGGCCTGGGCATCGTCGTGTCGATCTGCGACCAGAAACTGAGCGTGATCAAGGTCATGGAGAACACGCCCGCCTCCCGGGCCGGCCTGCTCCCGGGCGACCGCATCCTGCGCATCGGCAACCAGCCCACCGACAACCTGTCCCTCTCCGAGTCCGTCTCCCGCCTGCGTGGCGAGCCGGGCGAGCCCGTCGCCATCCTGCTCTCCCGAGCCGCCTGGAAGGCGCCCAAGGCCCTCTCGATCACCCGCGAGGCCATCTCCTTCGAGAGCGTGACCCACCGCATCCTCGAGCACCAGGGCGCCAAGTACGGCTATCTGAAGCTCAAGGCCTTCCAGATGCCCACCGCGCTCATGGTCAAGCAGGCCCTCACCGAGATGAACAAGGAGTCCGTGCAGGGTCTGATCCTGGACATGCGCGGCAACGGCGGCGGCCTTTTGCACATCGCCGTCGAGATCGGCCGCTACTTCCTCGACAGCGGCATCATCGTCGCCCAGGTGTCCAACAACACCCGGGACCGCCGCGAGGAGCGGGCCGACGCGCAGTCCACCATCTTCAAGAAGCCGGTGGTCGTGCTGGTGGACGACAACTCCGCCTCGGCCTCCGAGATCGTGGCCGGCACCCTCAAGTACAGCGGGCGCGCGGTGCTGATCGGGCGGCGCACCTTCGGCAAGGGCTCGGTGCAGGATCTGATCGACTTCCCGGGCGACTCCGCCCTGAAACTGACCATCGCCCAGTACCTCACCTACGGCGACGTCTCCATCCAGGGCGTGGGCATCGTCCCGGACATCGAGCTGCACCACGTGCGCCTGGATCCGAAGCAGCGCACCCGCCCGGTGACCTACTACACCGCCGGCCGCGAGGCGAGCTCCGAGGCCCAGCTCAAGAGCAGCCTCGACGCCGCCCGCGTGACGCCCAAGGGCAAGTCCATGTACACCGTGTACGCCCTGCAGCCCGAACCCAAGACCCCGCCGTTCGTGTGCAACTACTGCGGCATGGATCCCGACGAGTCCTCCCCGCCCGACGCCGAGGACTTCGTGCAGGACGCCGCCGTGGACCTCGCCCGGGACATCCTGGTCTCGCTCAAGGGCACCCACGTCGCCCGCCCCACCGTCCTGCCGCGCCTCAAGACCGTGGTCGACGCGTTCCAGGCGGCCGCCGACCGCGAGCTCGGCAAGAAGCTCGAGGCCCTCTTCAAGATCGACTGGAAGCTCGCGACCAGCGAGGCGCCCCAGTTGAGCGCGAAACTGATCGTGCCGGGTCCCTCCGGCGCGGGCAAGTGGGCGAAGGTCGAGGTCGAGGTGAAGAACAACGGCAAGAGCCCGCTTTACCGCCTGCGCGGCGAGCTCGGCTCCTCGAACCCCCGCTTCGACTACCAGGAGGTCCTGTTCGGGCTGCTCAAGCCGGGCGAGACCGCAAAACGCACCATCGAGGTCAAGATCCCGGCCGGCCTCTCGGCGCGCACCGACACCCTGAAGATGCGCTTTTACAGCCACACCCAGGACCTCAACGTCACGGCCGCCGGGCAGATCGCCCTGGCCGGCTCCCCCCAGCCCCGGCTCCACCTCGCCATGACCTTCTCGGACTCCCGGGGCAACGACGGCCTTTTGTCCGCCCAGGAGACCGGCACCTTCCGGGTCCGGGTGACCAACGTCGGCGACGGCCCCACCGGCGACGCCAACCTGGTGCTCAAGAACCTCACCGGCGACGAGGTCCAGCTCGTCACCACCCGCGCCGAGCTGCGAAACCTGGCGCCCGGCCAGAAGCGCGACGTGACTTTCCAGGTGAAGGCGCTCGCCGAGTCCGGCGAGCAGCCCTGGCGCTTCCAGCTCGAGCTCAAGGACTGCAACTTCGGCACGAACATCGAGGTCCCCTGGCTGGTCATGCGCCGGCAGGGCGCGGGGAACGAGCCCAAGGCCCTCTCGGGGTGGCTGCACCTCGAGCGGGAGGCCGAGCTCTACGACACGCCGTGGCCCGCCACCCAGAAACTGCAGGGCCGCCTGGGCGCCGGCGTCGCGCTCAAGGCCGCCTTCGAGCTCAACGGCTTCGTGGGCGTGGCCCCCTCGCCCGGTACCCTGCTGTGGGTGAAGAAGGACGCTGGGACCGTGAAGAAGCTCGCCGGCAAGGGCGTGGCCCTGCCTGAGTTCTACCAATACTCGCCGCCGTCGATCACGGTGGCCAACCCGCCCACGGGACCGGTCAAGCCCGCCCCCGTGACCCTCACCGGCGAGCTGCAGGATCCCGACGGCCTGCGGGACCTGATCGTCGTGGTCTCCAACCTCAAGGCCAACGTCTACGCCAAGAAGGTCGCGTTCTCGGCCTACGGCGCGAACACGCCCAAGGCCGCCTTCTCGGCCTCGGTCCCCCTGTGGCCCGGCGTGAACGTCATCACCGTCACCGCGCGGGACTCCTCCCGCGCCGCCGAGACCCGCAACCTCATCGTCGTCGCCGAGTAGCGCCCCCGAATCCCCCCGTAGAATGCGGAATTGCTCCGCAATTCGGCATTCTACAGGGGGCTAGCTTATGATGGAAATATGCCATCCCAGGTAGCTTGGCGACAGGGGGCCGGGCGCTTTACCCGGGGAAAACCACGGCTGTCAGTATCCCAATTTTTCCAGGACCTCGGCCTTGCGGGCCGAGGGGATCGTCACGCGGGTGGGCATGCCGCCGCCCAGCCCGAACAACTCCAGGAAGTTCACGTCGGAGTGGAAGTCCGCGGCCAGGGTGAGGGAACCCGAGCTCTCCACCACGGCCACCTTCGCGAGGGCCTGCCCCCGCAGCAGGAGCTCGGTCTTGTCGAACCTCACGCCGTCCGGGACGCTCACGAAGGCCACGTCGTGGCGCACCGTGAAGCGCCCGGCCCAGGCCAGGGTGTCGGCCTCTAGCCGGTCGTAGACCAGGGCGGCCTCGCGGATGGTGTCCAGGAAGTTCTCGGCCGCGGCCGGGCTCTTCGTGGTCAGGTAGCGCACCACGGCGATCTTGAGCGGCGCGTCCTGGAACTTCGCGCGCAGCGCGCGGTCGATCAGGCGGCCCACGCGGGTGAGCGGACCCACGCGGGTGTCCACGGCGACCGCGTCGGCGTCGGCCCCGGCGTAGGGCTCCTCGCCCTCGAGGATCCAGCGGGCGCAACTGTACAGGCCGTCGAAGTCCAGGTGGGCCACCAGGGTGTCGGCCGGGCCCAGCAGGCGCACCACCTCGGCGGTGACCATGGGCGCGCAGGCCGGCGCGCGATCCTTCGTGGCCAGCACGAAACGCGGGTCGTGGCCGTAGCGGACGTGATACGGGTGATCGTGGTGGTCCACCCAGGCGCAGAGCCGCTCGCCGAGGCGGGCCAGGAAGGGCCCCGTCATCTCCTCGAACGACGGGTTGAGCCCCTGGGCGCAGAAGCCCAGGTCCAGCACGGCGACCCGTCCCTGGAGCCGGCCCGCGTCAGGCAGTTTCTTGGGGGTGGCGAAGACGAGGTGGGGGAAGTCGGGCATCGGCGGACTACAGTCCGACGAGCTTGTTGAACTCGATGATGGCCTTCTCCCACTCGGGCACGACGGAGAAGATGCGGTCCCAGAACTCGGGGTGCCACAGTTCGTCGAGGTCGCGGGGATCCTTGGCCTGCTGCTCGACCCAGGTGAAGTACTTCAGGTTGTGCAGCGCCTTGCGATCCCAGTAGTTGAGCTCGCGGTAGTGCTCCTTGCCCTGCTTCACGAGGGAGCCCTCGTAGGTGATCACGGCGTGGTCGCGGGTGAAGGGACCGCGCTCGGCGTTCATCTCCTGGATGCGCGAGCCGTACATCTCGGAGGAATCCGTGAGGATGGTGAAGATCACGTCCTTCTCGTCCATCTCGAAGTACTTGGCGGTCTTGACGGCGGCGAGCATGTTGCACACGCCCGAGATGCCCACCAGCGGGAGCTGCTCGATCACGTCCGCGGACACGCCCTGGGACTTCAGGTACTCGAGGCCGGCGGGCTCGTTGAACATACGGTACACGCGCATCGTGTCCTCGTCGTCGATGGCGGCCACGGCGTCGGTGTTGCGCACGTTGTGGATCCAGGGCACGTGCTTGTCGCCGATCCCCTCGATGCGGTGGGCGCCGAAGCCGTTCATGTACAGGGTGGGGCACTGCAGCGCCTCGGTGGCGACCATCTTCATCGACGGGAAGGCCTTGCGCAGCCGCTCGCCCGCGCCAATGGTGCCCGCCGAGCCGGTGGCGCTCACGTAGCCGGCGAAGCGCTGCCCGGGGGCGGCGAGCTTCTCGAACAGTTCGAGGATGGCCGAGGCCGTGACCTCGTAGTGCCAGATGCAGTTGCCGAACTCGTCGAACTGGTTGAAGATCACCGCGTTCTTGTCGGTGTTCCGGATCTCCCAGCACTTGTCGTAGATCTCCTTGACGTTGCTCTCGGAGCCCGGGGTAGCGATGACCTCGGAGCCGATGCTGCGCAGCCAGTCGAACCGCTCCTGGCTCATCTCGGCGGGCAGGATCGCCACCGGCGTGCAGGCCAGCAGCGCGCAGTCGAAGGCGCCGCCGCGGCAGTAGTTGCCCGTGGAGGGCCACACCGCGCGGTGCGTGAGGGGGTTGAACTCGCCCGTGATCAGGCGGGGCACCAGGCACCCGAAGGCCGCGCCGACCTTGTGGGCGCCGGTGGGGAAGTACTTGCCCACCAGGCCGATGACGCGGGCCTTGACCCCGGTGATCGAGGTCGGGAACTCCAGGTGGTTCACGCCGCCGAACAGGCCGGTCTTGACGTCGTTCTTCCAGGTGATGCGGTGCAGGTTGATTGGGTCGAAGTCCCACAGGCCCACCGAGGGGAGGCGCTTCTTCACGCTCTCGGGGATGGAGTCGGGGTTCTTCTGCTCGGCGAACGTCGGGATGCGGATGTTGCGCTCGCGGCAACGCTGGGCCGTAATTTTGATGATCTCTTCGTTGAAATGCAGTTCGACGGGATTGTACATATATCAGACCTCCTCAAGAGGCTGGAATGTTACGACTTTCGTTACCCAACCACAAGGAATAATTCAACCGCGGGCCGGGCACGGGTTCGGCCCGCGAGCGACGGCGTGGGCCCGGATCGCGGGCAAAAGCGGCCGGTCGGCGGGGGTGAGCTCGAGGGTGTCGAGCGCTTCGGGATCCACCCAGTCCAGGCGCTCGTGGTCCAGGGGCGCGGGCGAGCCGTCGACGAGCTCGACGGCGAACGCGATCAACCGGATGGTGCCGAACTCGTAGGCGTGCACGCACTCGTCGAGGCGCGCGCCGACATGGGCGGTGACGCCCAGCTCCTCTTTGATCTCCCGGACCAGGCAGGCCTCGGGCGTCTCCCCGGGCTCGAGCTTGCCCCCGGGGAACTCCCACAGCCCGCCCAGGCGCTTGCCCACGGGGCGCAGGCCCATGAGCACCCGCCCCCGGTCGTCGAGGATGACGGCAGCCACTACCGTGGATGCTGCGCATCCCTGGAGATTCGAGGACGAATCTCCACCTGTGGATGTGGATACGCCTTTGGTGGTCACCCGATCACCACGTTGGCGAGGCGGCCGGGGATGTAGATGAACTTGCGGACCTGCTTGTCGCCGATGAAGGCGACGGTCTTCGCGCTCGCGAGCACCAGCTCGCGGACGCGGTCCTCGGCGGCGCCGGTGGGGACCATGAGGCGGTCCCGCACCTTGCCGTTGATCTGGACCACCAGCTCGAACTCGTCCTCGACGATGAGGGCCTCGGCCCAGGCGGGCCAGGGCGCGCGGGCCAGCAGCGTGCCCTTGCCCAGGACCTCCCAGCACTCCTCGCCCAGGTGCGGCGCGAACGGCGCGAGCATCTGGACGCCCAGGCAGGCGGCCTCGTAGGCGGCCGTGCGCTCGGCATCGCTCCCGGGCTTGAAGTTGGCCAGCTCGTTGAACAGCACGCGCAGCTCGGCCAGCGCGGTGTTGAAGTGGAAACGCTCCATGTCCGAGGTGACCTTCTTGAGCGCGCGGTGGGCGGTCTTGAGCGGGCCGCACGGGACCGCCGCCGTCGACGTGGCGGCCGCGGCGCACTCCTGGACCACGCGCCACACCCGCTGCAGGAACTTGTGGGCGCCCTCGACCGCCGAGTCGCTCCACTCGAGATCGCGCTCGGGGGGCGAGTCCGAGAGGACGAAGAAGCGCACGGTGTCCGCGCCGTACCGGTCGATGTAGGTCTGGGGATCCACGACGTTCTTCTTCGATTTGGACATCTTCTCGGTGCGGCCCAACTTAGCCGGCTCGGCGCAGTGGACGCAGCGTCCGGCGTCGTCCACCTCGTGGGGGAACAGCCAGTCGTGGGTGGCGCAGCGGGCGGTGGGCATGGTGACCATGCCCTGGGTGAGCAGGTTCCGGAAGGGCTCGTCGAACTTCACGTAGCCCAGGTCGCGCAGCACCTTGGTGAAGAAGCGGGCGTACAGCAGATGCATGACCGCGTGCTCGACGCCACCGATGTACTGGTCCACGGGAGCGAAGTAGTCCACCGAGGCGGGGTCGAACACGCCCGTGGTGCAGCGCGGGCTGGTGTAGCGCAGGAAGTACCACGAGCTCTCCATGAACGTGTCCATGGTGTCGCAGTCGCGCTCGGCCGGGCCGCCGCACTGGGGGCAGGCCACGTGCTTCCATGTGGGGTGGTGCACGAGCGGGGAGCCGCCCTCGTAGGAGGCCCAGTCCACGTCGTCGGGCAGGGTCACGGGCAACTGCTCGGCCGGGACCTTCACGATGCCGCAGGCCGGGCAGTGGATGACCGGGATCGGGGCGCCCCAGTAGCGCTGCCGGGAGATGCCCCAGTCGCGCAGCCGGAAATGAACGGTGCCCTCGCCGAAGCCCCGCTCCTTCAGGTGGGCGATGACCTTCGCCTTGCCCGCCTCCGAGGGCTCGCCGTCCATGGGGCCGGAGTTCACCATCGTGCCGGGCTCCACCATGGCGGCCGTGAGCAGCGCGCCGTCGGCGGGGGTGTCGTCGTTCTTGATCACGACCTCGACGGGGAGGCCGTACTTTTTCGCGAAGTCGAAGTCGCGCTGGTCGTGGGCGGGCACGGCCATGACCGCACCGGTGCCGTAGTCCATGAGCACGAAGTTGGCGATGTAGACTGGCACCTTCCGGCCGTTGACCGGGTTGGTCACGTACGCGCCGGTGAAGCAGCCCTCCTTCTCGGTGTCGTCGCCGGTGCGCTTGGCGCGGTCCTCGTTGCGGACCTTCTGCACGAAGGCGGCCACCTCGGCCTCGCGCCCGGTGCCGGCGGCCAGCTTCAGCGCCAGCGGGTGCTCGGCGGCCAGGCTCATGAAGGTGACGCCCCAGAGGGTGTCGGGCCGCGTGGTGAACACCTCGAGCTCGTCTGCGCCCACCACCGGTTTCACCAGCGGGAAGCGGATCCGGGCGCCCTCGGAGCGGCTGATCCAGTTGCGCTGCATGGTGAGCACCTTCTCGGGCCAGCCACCCTCGAGCTTCGCCAGGTCGTCGAGCAAGCTCTGGGCGTAGGCGGTGATCCGCAGGAACCACTGCACCAGCTCGCGCTGCTCCACGGTCTCGCCGCAGCGCCAGCAGGCGCCGTCCTCGACCTGCTCGTTGGCGAGCACGGTCTGGCACGACCGGCACCAGTTCACGAACGAGCTCTTGCGGTACGCCAGGCCGCGGTCCATCATTTCCGTGAAGACCTTCTGCTCCCAGCGGAAGTATTCGGGGTGGCAGGTGGCGACCTCGCGCTCCCAGTCGTAACTGTAACCCAGGGCCTTGAGCTGGGCGCGCATCTGCCGGATGTTGGCGTAGGTCCACTGCGCGGGGTGCACGTGGGCCTTGATGGCCGCGTTCTCGGCGGGCAGGCCGAAGGCGTCCCAGCCCATCGGATAGAGCACGTTGAAGCCCATGGCGCGGCGCGTGCGGGCGACGACGTCCCCGATGCTGTAGTTGCGCACGTGCCCCATGTGGAGCTTGCCGGACGGGTACGGGAACATCTCCAGGACGTAGTATTTCTTCCGTCCCGGCTCAGATCGGAAGAGCACACGTCTGAACTCCAGTCACCGAATACGA
>CALKWH010000111.1 GCA_938004375.1 uncultured Pseudomonadota bacterium | reverse complement strand
ACCGAGATCTACACTCTTTCCCTACACGACGCTCTTCCGATCTAACGGCCGCGCCCCGGCTCGCCCGAAGCAGGAGTTCAAACCCAAAGCCTCGGGCAGCCTGCCCAAGGCCCAGAGCCAGCCTGCCCTGCGCGCGGTGGCGCCCGAGGAGGACTTCGGCGCACCTCTCCCCGCGGCTGCGCCCGTGACGACCGAGGTGCCCGAGCTCGGCGACTCCTTCGAGGTGCTCACCGAGGAGCCGATGCCGCCGACCGCCGAAGCCGCGCCCGAGGACTTCGACATCCTCTCCGAGAGCGAACTGCCGCCTCCTCCCGCCGCGGCACCCGCCGAAGGGCAGGGCTATGAAGTCCTGGGGGACCAGGCCTTCTCGGGGTTCTTCGACGGGGACGCCCCGGGCGCTCCCGTGGACGGCGAACTGGCCGACGCGCCCACGCCGCCGCCCGAGGACGACTTCGACATCGACCTTCCGCCACCGCCTCCGCCGCCCGCGTAGTCCGGCCGCCCGTCCGCTCTGGTGATCCCGACAGCAAGGAAATTCGTGATGGAACCCAGCTTGGCCTTTTCCTTTCGAGAAGAGGATTTTTCACTGTTTCAAGAGGACCGCAGGTCCAACAACCGCTTCAACAAGGATCGGCTCGCGCTCAAGGAGAAGCTGGCCGGGATCGGCGCCAGGCTCGTCAGGTTCGTTCCGGAGACGTGGCGGATGGAGCTCGGAACCGAGCATCCCGCCGTCTGGAACCAGCGGCAGGTCGATCGCCTCGAGGTGTTCTACCTACGCCCCGAGGGGGACCGGCGGACGCTTTCCCGGGCGCTCAACCGCGAGATCCCCATGTCCTTGCTGCTCCAGGCGCCCTCTCCGCTCTATGCGCACGCCTCCCTGGGTTTCTTCGTGGACGGGCAGGGCCTCGAGGTGGGGTTCCGCCTGCCGTTCCTGGCCATCGGCGATCGCTCCCAGGTGCGCCGCATCGTCTCCGGTGCGGACTGGGCCGAGCGCCTTCGCGGTTTCGCGCCCGCCCTCTCCGGGTTCACCTTCGGGGTTCACTCGGGCGCCGGGTTCACGGCTCTGGACGGTACCAGCGCGAGTCAATGGCAGGAGGGCCTGGAGCTCCTCGAGCGTTCGGGGCAGGCGGATCATCGTTCTTTCCTTGGCCTGGTTCTGCGGCTGGCCGTCCCCGAGGCCGTCTCCCTTGGCCAGCTCGACGAGACCCTCGGCGTTTCGCTGCAGACCCTCGCGCCCCTGGCCGCCGCCCTCTCCTGGACGCCAGAGCGGGATCTGCTCGGCGTCGAGGGCATGATTGCGGCCCAGGCTAGCGCCAGCCAGGCGGAGCGTGCCCGATCCGAGCAACTGAGGCAGGAGTTGATCCAGCCAAAACCCGTGGTGGCGCGCCCGATCCTGAGCGCGCCTCGGCCGCAGGCGCCCGCAGCCGAGAAGACGCCGACCGCGGCCCGCCCCTCACGCCCGGCGCCTCGCGGTGAAGCCGGCCCCCGCTCTGCGGGAACGCCCCGCCAGGAGCCGCGCCGCGAGACCTCCCAGCGTCCCGCCGGTCCGCGCCCCGCCGACGCGCCCCGCCAGGAGCCACGCCCCGCGGCGGCAGCGCGGCCGCCCCGTGCTCCCAAGCCGCGGAAACCCGTGAGCGTCGCGGAGCCGGGCGCCCGCGTCGTGCTGGCCTCCGGGCCCTTCGAGGGCAAGGAAGCCGTCGTGCTGGCCGCGCTCCCCGACGGCCAGGTCCGGGTGCGGGTCGGGATTCTGCAGATGACGGTCGACCTGAAGGATTGCCTGACCGGCCGTGACTGACGCCTTCTGGGAAGCACACCTCGATTCGCTGGCCAGGGACCTGGAGCGCCTGCGTTTCCCCGCGCCGGTGGCTCATATCTACAACCCGCTAATCTACGCCCGTGGACCAATCTTGCAGTACTTTCACCTGTATGCCGCGGCGCCCCGCGAAATCCTCTTCTTGGGGATGAATCCGGGGCCCTTCGGGATGGTCCAGACGGGGATCCCGTTCGGCGAGGTGAGCCTGGTGCGCGAATACCTTCGCATCGACGCGCCCATCGCGGCGCCCTCCGACGGGCACCCGAAGCGGCCGGTGCTGGGATGGGCCTGCACCCGCTCCGAGGTGAGCGGCCGTCGGCTCTGGGGTTGGATCCGCCGACGCTTTCCCCGCCCCATGGACTTCTTCGACCGGCACTTCGTGGCCAACTATTGCCCGCTGGCCTTCCTCGAGGCCGGCGGCCGAAACCTCACTCCCGACAAATTGAAGTGTCCCCAGGTGGACGTGCTTCATGCGCGGTGCGACGACGCGCTGCGCGAGCTGGTGGACGCCCTGAAGGTGAGACGGGTCATCGGCGTGGGGCAGTTCGCCCGCAAGCGCGCCGAGGTGGCCCTCGCCGGGCGCGGGATCCGGGTGGACGTCATTCCGCATCCGAGCCCGGCGAATCCCGCAGCCAACCGCGGCTGGGACGCCGCGGTCGACGCAGCCCTGTCAGAGTTGAACCTGCTGTGAAAATCAGAAGGTGAGCGTGAGGAAGTACTGCGCGACGTCGGACGTGTTGTACTCGAACTGACCGAGCAGATCCTTCTGCAGGGACTTCACCACGTCCTGGGCCTGCGCCCGGATGGCCTTGAACTGCGTCTGGACCGCGTCGAGCTCCTTGGCGAAGCTCTGATATTCCTTCAGGAGCTCCTTCGATTTCTTGGTGATGGCCTGCAGCGGCTCCTTCTGGGCTTTCACCGGCTCGCACTTGGCTTCGTTGGGCACCTTGCCGAACTGCTTGAGCGCGTGCTCGGCGATGGCGATGAAGGCCTGCAGTTGCTGATGCATCGGGATCTGGGTGGAGGGCGGCTGGTTCGGAAGAAACTCGTTGTAAATGTGCATCTCTTTCAACGCCAGTTCCGCCTTGCGGATCTCCTTGCCCAGACTGATGATCGCCTTGCGCAAGTAAAATATGCACACGGTCACCTTCGCCCGCATCTCCATCTGCCGGTCTTCGATGTCGCGCATCTTGCCCTGATTTTTCGTGAGATCGGAAGAGCGTCGTGTAGGGAAAGAGTGTAGATCTCGGTGG
>CALKWH010000110.1 GCA_938004375.1 uncultured Pseudomonadota bacterium | reverse complement strand
CCACCGAGATCTACACTCTTTCCCTACACGACGCTCTTCCGATCTGATCCAGCGCAGACGGTGGGGGAGGATCAGCCGCAAATCCAGGCGCTCCGGGTCGCCAGCCGGGAGGAACGCAGGGGGTTGAGATCCGACAGGAGCTGGCGGGCGCACTCGCGCAGGGAGAGCCCGTAGGCGCCGGCGATGCGGCAGAAGCGGTCCTGGCGGTGCAGCCGGGGCTGGGGGTCGACGTCGAGCACCAGCGTCTCCTGCTGATCGCTGCGCACCGTGGTGACCAGCATCGCCTGGTGGGCGGAGAACAGTTCGGCGAGGCGCTCGGCGAGGCGCTCCATCGTCTTCAACCCCGTGGCCGGGATGCGGGCGGGGATGTGGAGCTCTTCGACCCGGCCGCCGGCGCCATCTTCTCCGGCGCAGAGCTCGGCAGAGCCCACGGCCTTGCCGCGCCAGAGGGCGGTGCACACGACGGAGCCGGCCACCAGCCGCTCGATCTGCACCTCCCCCGTTCCGCAGGGACCATCAGGGGCTCGGAGGGCGAGGACCTGCGCCTCCAGCTCCTCGAGGGAGCGGGCGACGGCGGCGTGAGAGCCGGTCCGGGAGCGGACCCACACGGGGAAGCCGAAGTTGCGGTGATCGTGAGCGAGGCGCTCCACCGGACTCCGGGCCAGGTAGGACGCTGGCGTGGCGAAGTTGTGGATGCCCAGCCAGTCCTTGAGCAGGGCGCGGTCGGCGGCCAGGTGAGCCAGGGGTGAGGGACCGGTCGCCGGTAGCTCGAGCAGCCTGCAGAGTGCGGCGACCTGGGCGGCCAGGCCTAGGTCGTGGACGAGGTTCACCGCCGCGTCGATGGAGAGCTCCTCCACGCGGACGGGGAGATGACGATCCGCCGGCAGCGGAAGGCAGTTGCAGGAGTCCCGCACCGCGGAGGCGAACTGGGACACGATCTCCTGGGCGCCTTTTTCGGACGGATCGAACAGCAAGGCCACGTTCTGTTGGTGCATCGCATACCTCCGGAAGTCTCCCCAGTGGTATCGCGGGGGCAGGGATCCGTCAAAAATTCGGACCGGCGGGTTATGGATTGAAGATCAGGCAGGCCAGCGCCAGGGGCGCCAGATAGGCCGAGAACCACACGAAACGGCGGCGGCGGATCAGGCCCACGAGCAGGACGAGGGCGGCCAGGCCGGACACGGCGGCGGCGGTCATCCCCAGCAGCAGATGGCCGACGTTCATGCCGCCGACCAGGGCCGGCAGCTCGAGCAGGGCGGCCCCGCCGATGACGGGGACGGCCAGCAGGAAGGAGAAGCGGGCGGACTTCTCGGCGCCCAGCCCCAGGAGCAGGGCGGCAGCGATCGTGGCCCCCGACCGGCTGACCCCGGGGAACACGGCCACGCCCTGGACCAGGCCGATCAGCAGCGCGCCGCGCCAGGTCAGGGCGCGTTCGGGAGCGGTCCCGCCCCTCGGGCGGTGCAACTCGGCGAGGATCAGCAGCAGGGCGGTCAGGGAGAAGGTCAACCCCAGGAAGCGCCCGGCGGCCGGCTCGGCGAACAGCCCCTCGATGGGCGCGCGCAGCCAGAGAGCCAATGGCGCCGTGGCGAGGGTGGCCAGGATCAGGTGCATGATCAACTCCCGGTCCTCCCGGGTCTTGCCGGGATCCCGGCTGGGGCCGGGGACGATGGCGAAGAGCAGCCCTGCCAGCTCCCGGCGGTAGAAATGGAGGATGGCCACCAGCGAGCCCGCGTGCAGACCGATGTTTACGGCGAGGGAGGGGTGCAGATCCAGAAGGCGTTCGGCCAGCACGAGGTGACCGGACGAGGACACCGGCAGGAACTCGGTGAGTCCCTGGAGCAGCCCGAGCAGGAAGAGAGAGACCGGTCCCATGACCTTACTGGACCAGCTCGCAGCCCATCCAGTCGCGCTTGCAGTCGCGGCAAACCTTGCGACGGAAGCCGGTGCCCAGCGGGGTCTGCTCGCTCTGGCCCGGATCGATACGCTGCACCGCCCAGATGTCGTCGGTGCACCAGCCGGTCACGTAGATGAACTTGTCGTCCTGCCGGGCGGTGATGCCGGAGGCGCGCACGATGTCCAGCGGCAGCTCCTTGCTCTCCCAGGTGGCGGTGTCGATGATGTTCATGCTGTGCCCGGTGTAGTTGGCGGTGTAGAGGAACTTGCCGTCGGTGCTCTCGATGATGGTTTTGGGCTTGTTGCCCACCGTCACGGTCTTGATCACTTTCTCGGTGGTCGGGTCGATGACGAAGATGGCGTTGGGGCCCATCATGGAGACGTAGAGGCGCTTGCCGTCGCGGCTCATCACGGCGTGGCGCGGACCGGAGCCCAGGTGCAGGTGGTGCATGGTCGGCTTGGCGCCGGGCACCAGGTTCTTCGCGTCCACGATGGTGTAGTTCTTGTTGCCGTTGTTCACCAGGTACAATTTGCTCTCGTCGAGGCTCAGGGCCATGCCGCGGGGGTTCACCTGGCCCGTGCGGAAGAAGTCCACCGCCTGGGTCTTGGTGTTGTAACGGGCGAAGCCCAGGTTCTCCCAGAGGCTCAGGTAGGCGAGCGAGCCGTCGCGGGACAGGATGATGACCTTCGGGAACCCGTTGATCTTGACCTTGGATTTCCAGGTCATGGTCTTCAGATCGATGATGTCTAGGATGTGGCCGTACATGTTGGTCGAATACAGCGTGGAGGAGTCTGGGGAGACGACGGACTCGATGCTGTTGCCCGGATAGTCGATGTATTTATGAAAGGTCATCGGATCGGCCTTGAACACGGAGATGTTCTGACGTCCCTTGCGCCCGAAGTTGCTCACGAGCAGCCACTTGTTGTCCGGCGAGGTCGAGGCGCCCTTGGGCATGACGCCCGTGGCGGCGCCGCCCCAGATCAGGAACTTGGTCTTGCCGACCATCACGAAGTCGCCGACCTTGCGTTCGGCCAAGGCCGAAGCGGGCAGCAGGGTGCACAGGAGCAGGAAAGTCAGGAGCGGGAGGCGGGGTGCATTCACGGTGCGGTTCCTTTCCCCGGTCGGTCCGGGACCCGGAGGACGCCCAGCATGGCAGAAAAATTCACGGGGTGCAACTTGTGGGCGCGAGGCGGCCCGAACGACGGTCCGGGGTCATTTCAATGCGTAACTGCGCAGGATGGAGCGGCCGAAGTATCGCGCCGAGGAACCGAGCTCCTCCTCGATCCGCAGTAATTGATTATATTTTGCTACCCGATCCGAGCGAGCGGGGGCGCCGATCTTCATCTGCCCGGTGCCCAGGGCGACGACCAGGTCACTGATGAAAGTGTCCTCGGTCTCTCCCGAACGATGGGAAACGATGCAGTCGTAGCCCCGATCCCGTGCCACCGAGACGGTGTCGATGGTCTCGGTGAGCGTGCCGATCTGGTTCGGTTTGATGAGGATCGCGTTGGCGATGTGGTGGGTGATCCCCTCCTCGAGCAGGCGGGCGTTGGTGGAGAAGACGTCGTCGCCCACCAACTGGATCCGCTGGCCGAGCGCGCGGGTGAGCAACTGCCAGCCCGCCTGGTCGTCCTCGGCCATGGGATCCTCGAGGGAGAAGATCATCGGGTATTCCTCGATGAGGTTCACCCAGAACTCGGCCATCCGCTCCGAGTCGAGCAGGGGTCCCGAGGAGCGCCAGAACTTGTATCCCGTCTTCCCTTCCAGCCGGGCCTGCTGCCGCAATTCGGAGGCCGCCGCGTCGATGGCGAGCAGGATCTGGGGACCGCCCGCCGGCGCGCCGGTGGAGAAGCCCGCCAGGGCGATGGCCTCGAGGATCAGGTCGAGGGCCTCCTTGTGGGATCCCACGAAGGGGCAGTAGCCGCCCTCGTCGCCCACTCCAGTGTGGTGTCCCTTGCGGATCAGCAGGCTCTTTAGCGCGTGGAAGATCTCGGCGACCTCCCGGACGCCCTCGCGGAAGGTGGGCGCGCCCACGGGAAGGATCATGAACTCCTGGAAGTCCACGGTACCGTCGACGGGCAGGCCGCCGTTGATGAGGTTGCACATGGGGACCGGCAGGGTGCGGGCGTCGATGCCGCCGAGGTAGCGGTACAGCGGCAGCCCCAGGGACGCCGCCGCGGCCCGGGCGGTAGCCATGGACACGGCGATGATGGCGTTGGCGCCCATCCGCCCCTTGTTGTCGGTGCCGTCAACCTCGCACATGGCCAGATCCAGGCCGGCCTGATCGAGGGCGTCGAGGTCCTGGACGGCCTCGAAGAGCTGGCGGTGGACGTGGTCGACGGCGTTGAGGACCCCCATGCCCGAGAACCGTCCGGGATCCCCGTCGCGCAGTTCGAGGGCCTCATGTCGTCCCGTGGAGGTGCCGGTGGGGACCGCGGCCCGGCCAAAGGCGCCGTTCTCGAGGACCACCTCGACCTCGAGGGTGGGGATGCCGCGGGCGTCGAGGATTTCCCGGGCCCGGATGGCGGTGATGAGGGTGCTCGGCGTGGGGATGTGGCTCATGGGATCACCTGAAGACCTGGATAACCCGATCCGGCGGAGGCTGGCGGGTCGTCGGGTACTGTACATCTCGTATTGTAACTTGTAAACCGCGATCTGAAAAAACCAGGTGTTACCGGCCTTCGCCACAGGGAAAAAACCCTTTCGAGGGAGGTGCGAAAAGTGTCGCGCTGGCATATTGACAGCCCGAGGGGCGTGCGCGTATAGTGGCGCCGGGCAAGAACGCCCGGCTTGTATCTTTCATGAAAGGCAGCACCATGAAGAATTGGATAATTTTACTGGTCGCGCTCCCCTTCGTATGGTTGTCCTCCTGCGCCGAGGATGAGACCGATCCCAAGATCTGGGTGAAGAAGCTCAACGAAAGCGCCGAGATCCGCAAGGATGCCCTCGAGAAGCTCGAGTTCATCTACGAGGTCGACACCACTTTGCAGGAGACCTGCCACAAGCTGACCGACGAGGAGTGGCAGAAGACCCACCGCGAGGAGAAGAAGGCCCTCGAGGACGCGGGTAAGTGGAACCAGTACACCAGCTTCTGCGGCAAGTACAAGGCCAAGCTCGACAAGAAGATTCCGCGCTTCCGCGAGATCGTCATTCCGGCGCTCATCGACGCCTACAAGCAGCACAATGATTGGAACCAGGATGAGATCCTCAAGCTCCTCATCCGGTTCCAGGATCCCCAGAAGCCCATCGAGCTCGAGGCCCGGCAGGGCATCTTCCTGGAAATTCTCGACTCCTTCGGCGGCCCCGGCTACCTGCTCGAGGCCGAGAAGATCGACGCCCGCGTCGTCGTGGCCATCAAGGGTCTGACCGAACTGAACAAGGTGAAGCCCCACCCCCAGACCTTTGAAAAGATCAAGGGCCTGCTGAAGAAGATCTATCAGCGGCCGGTCGAGAACGACAGCATCTCCCAGGTCCGCATGGCGCTGGTCGCCAGCATGCTCGACCTGCGCGGCACCGGGGCATCCGTCAACAAGGCCTTCGACGCCGACGCCGCCGAGCTCCTCGTCGAGATGATCCGCCGCGGCAAGCACGACACGGCCGACGAGGCCCTGTTCTGCCAGGGGACCCATTGCAAGCAGAACTTCCTGGTCAACAAGAACGCGGCCATCCAGTTGGGCCAACTGGGCGTCGCCAACAAGCGCGTCAACAACACCCTGGTCGGCTGCCTGTACTCCGTCGAGATCGGCCTGGGCCGCCTGGGCAAGAGCTTCCGCGAGTGCAAGGTCGCCCTGTCTAAGTTGTATAAACCCGAGATGCGCGGCACCGAGATCGACCCGGTCGGCATTCTCGGTCTTCTGGCCCAGGGCGACCCCGCCCGCTACCCGCTGGCCTACGACGAGAAGAAGGACCGTTGGTTCGCCTCCAAGGACGGCGAGACCTATGTGATGTATGGCGCCGATCCGAACCAGAGCACCTCGCGTTCCAAGATGAAGGAGTGCATGGGCAACTACGAGAAGTTCCGCAACTCCGACTACTTCACCTTCGTCACCCGTCGCCAGTGGGAGGCCGAGATGAAGTTCAAAAAGGAGAAGGCGGATCCCGCGCAGTTCGAGGCATACCTGACCCAGAAGCGCGCCGATCACAAGAAGCGCACCTCCCAGTGGGGCGAGGGAGCCTGCGAGATCTTCGACCTCAACGAGCGCGGCAAGTGGGACACCAAGGACTCCGCCGTCGTCGAGCGCACCGCCCTCGAGGCGCTGCGCGGCATGGGCGCAGCCGTCGAGACGCAGAACGTGCTCCTGGACACCTATTCCTCCGTGGCCATGACGGCCTTCTGGGATTTCACCGCCGAGCAGTCCTACCGGGCTGCCATGGTCCGCTGCAAGAAGGAGGGCATGCAGGACGCCTTCCTGAAGACCGAGTGCGTGCCCGAGTACACGGCCGACATCTCCGGCACCAAGTCCCAGTGGAACAAGCTGCGCGACTACAACTGGCTCGTGGACTCCTCGAAGGAGGCCATGTACGGCGCCGGCTGGCTGATGTCGGCGGCCAAGAACGAGCTCAACGCCCGCACCCGCGCCGAGATGGAGCACCGCCTCCGCTGGCTGCGCGACCCCCGCTCCACCACCTATGCCGCCAAGTCGCTGGCCATGATGCCCTACGACAAGGGCTCCTTCGAGGCCCTGATGGACGTGGCCTCCTTCCGCGAGGGCGGGGACAAGAAGAACACCTCCGAGCCGTGGTTCATCGCCACCGAGCTCCTGTGGGAGCAGTTCCGTCAGCAGACCATCCAGATGGTCCAAGGCGGCAAGAACCGGGCGCTCTGCGAGAAGATCGAGAACGCCGCCGAGAAGAAGGAGTGCGAGACCCTCATGGAGGGGCAGTTCGACGAGATCATGAAGATCTTCCAGCAGTGGTCCACGAACAAGGATCGCTGGCTGCGCACCCGTTACCTGTGGGTCACCACCATGCAGCAGTACTTCGGCTACTGGCCGGTGGACGCCGCCAGCAAGAAGGCCAAGGCCCTGGAGCCCAAGGAGTTCTTCACCCTCTACAAGGCCGAGGTCGAGAAGTGCAAGGCCCGGATCAAGGAGTTCGAGGGCAGCAAGGACAAGGGCGATCCCAAGAAGGAGCCTGTGTGCGACGGCTTCGACATCGCCCGGGAATACAAGTGGGTCATCCAGGAGAGCCAGGCCGCGCGTGACATGAAGAAGGCCGGTTTGAACCCGAAGGAAGCCGAGAAGCGCCTGGTTCTCTCCGGCTACGAGCGCATCCGCCTCGACCTGCTCGAGAGCGCCTTCGATTACGCCAGCGTGGCCGACTTCGAGCGCCTGCTCGACATCAAGCCCGAGGACATCATGTCCGATCCGGGCGTGCATCCCCTCGAGAACATCAACCTGGACAAGGCCACCGCCCTCGAGAAGCAGAACCTGGAACTGACCGTGCAGCGCCCCTGGAACGACAAGATGGAGCAGGATCGCCGCGCCCGGGCCAAGGAGCTCATCCAGGAGGAGCTCGACACCCTCAAGAAGCCCATCCTCGACCTGCGCAACTTCCTGTGCATCTACAAGGACAACGAGCCCAAAAAGTACATCCCCGAGCTCACCAAGGAGTGCGAGGGCAAGGTCGACGATCTGCAGAACATCTCCAACCTGCGCACCATCGTCTCCCGCATCATCATCCGCAAGGACTGCCCCGAGACTGTTGACGGCAAGGTCCCGCCCTGCGCGGTCTTCGAGGAGAACTTCAACGAGAAGACCGGCAAGGTCGAGCGCAAGCGCCTGCCGTCCTCCATGGAGGTCATCACCCCGTGGAAGGTCCGCCGCAAGGCCCTGTACCTGATCAATGCCTGGGACAAGGAAGTGAATCCGGCCGACCGCAAGGAGATGGTCAAGGTCCTCGCCGAGGCCTACGACAAGGCCGAGTTGACCGTACGCGAGGCGATCATGCTCACATTGGACCGCTGGGGCACCGCCGAGGATTACCCGGTCGTGGCGCCCATCATCCAGAAGGTCATCGACACCGAGACGGCCAACATGAAGCGCGGCGGCTGGTTCTGGATGAACCAGGACGCCCAGTGCTTCCTCGGCCGCCTGCAGGGCAAGAAGTAGCCCGGTGCCTGCCTACGCGGGCTCCCCGCCCGCGACCGTCTTCATCTTTCCGAGTCGTGGAGTGGTCCCATGATTGAGTTGGAGGTCTTGGAAGGAGAAACCCGAGGCCAGTCCTACGTCATCGAGGACCCGGTCATCGCCATCGGCCGTCACGCCGACAACCGGATCGTCCTGCCCGACTACCACATCAGCGGCGAGCACGCCCAGATCTTCTGGGAGGACAACCAATACATCCTGCGGGACCTGCGGTCCACCTCCGGATCCATCCTCGTGCGCGGCCAGCAGAGCCTGCCGCTCGACGGCTCCGAGCGCTGGGAGATTCCCCTGATGGTGGGCGACCAGCTCCGGCTCGGGGCGCCCTTCTCCCCGGTGATCCTCCACGTGCGCGCCATCGACTCGGTCGAGGCCGACTTGCCCCGGGCCACGGTCATGGCCGCGCGCACCCTCGAGCAGATCGACTCCCTGCGCTCCAACGCCGACTCCGACCGCGACCTGGCCGCCATCCTGTACCGGCTGGTCCAGACCATCGGGCGCGGTGGGCTCGAGCTGGGCCAGGTCCTCAACTCGGTCAGCGAGGCCGTTTTTCACCTCCTCGAGCGCGCCTCCAACGTGAGCATCTACCTGCGGGACCCCGTCAGCCTGCGTTTCCGCATGGCCTACTCCCGCTCCCGCGACGGCTCCGTCGACACCACCGGCGGCTCCCGTTCGCTCATCGAGATGGTCCTCAAGAAGAAGGCCGCCGTCCTGGTGGCCGACGCCCCCGAGGAGATGGCCCAGAGCGCGTCCATCCTGTCGGCCTCCATCCGCTCGATCATGGCGGTGCCGATGTGGAACGGCAACACGATCACCGGCGTGATCCAGTGCGACAACCGCACCCGCCGCGGGCTCTTCCAGGAGCGCGACCTGGAGCACCTGACGCTGCTCTCCTACCAGTCCATCCTGGCCATCGAGAACGCCCGGATGTACCAGCAGCTCGAGGAAAAGAAGGAGCGCGCCCAGTCCGAGAACAACTACTACAGGCAGCGCACCTGCGTGCGCGCGTTCTCGGACATCGTGGGCTCCTCGGCGGCCATGAAGCGCATCTTCGACCAGCTCGAGAAGGTCATCGACACCCGGGTGGCCATCTCCGTGCGCGGCGAGACGGGCACCGGCAAGGAACTGATCGCCTCGGCGATCCACTACCAGAGCCGGCGCCGGGACAAGATGTTCGTGGCCCAGAACTGCGCCGCGCTCCCCGAGACGCTGCTCGAGAGCGAGCTCTTCGGCCACGTCAAGGGCGCCTTCACCGGCGCCGAGCGTGACAAGAAGGGCCTGTTCGAGATCGCCGACGGGGGCACCCTGTTCCTGGACGAGATCGCCGACATGCCGCTCTCGCTCCAGGTCAAGCTGCTGCGCGTGCTGCAGGAGGGCGAGATCCGGCCTTTGGGCTCCACCCAGGTGAAGTTCGTGGACGTGCGCATCATCTCGGCCTCCCACAAGAACCTCGAGGAAGAGGTCGCCGCCGGCCGCTTCCGCGAGGATCTCTTCTACCGCCTGCACGTCTTCCCGATCCAGCTGCCCCCCCTGCGCGAGCGCAAGGAGGACATCCCGCTGCTCGTCGAGCACTTCGTCGAGAAGTACGCCAGCGGCATGCAGAAGCAGGTGACGGTGGATCCCCTGACCCTGCGCGAGATGCAGGAGGTCCCCTGGAAGGGCAACGTCCGCGAGCTCGAGAACGAGGTTCAGCGCCTGGTCATCCTGGCCGACGAGGGCGGGGTGATCCTGCCCGCCGATCTGCGGCCCCAGTTGCGCCAGGAGAGCTCTTTGGTGGCCGAGAAGGCCGTGCTGGCCCAGGGCACCCTCAAGGAGATGATGGAGGAGGTCGAGCGCCAGATCCTGCTGCGGGTGCTCGACGAGTGCGACCAGAACAAGACCCGCGCCGCCGGCCGGCTCGGTATCACCCGTGAAGGACTTCACAAAAAGCTCGCCAAGTACGGCATGTAGCCGGCGTTCCTCGAGAAGGAGCGCTTCCGGACGCCGGAAAAGTCCTTCACAAAGCGCGACGCTTGTGGCAAGGTATCGCCCATGACGCAGGGACACCACGGTAAACGCATCTTCATCGCCGACCCCCGCGACCCCGAGCGCATGGTTCTCTCCTCCATCCTCGGGCGCCTGGGCTACGACATCTCCGCCTTCTCCACCATGGAGGAGTTCACCAGCCGCCTGCAGGAGGTGGCCCAATCGGGCGAGGCTCCCCGCCTGGTGGTGATCCACGCGGCCCTCGAGGGCGCGGCCGATCGTGCGCTGGGCCTGGGCTCGGCCGAGTGCCGGGTGATCCTTGTCGATCTGCCTCCCGAGGGCAGCCACGTCTTCTCGGGCTTCGTCGACGCCACCGAGCACGTGCTGCGGGGCATCAACGTGCGCGTCCCCGAGATCGTCATGGTCATCAACGACTTCATCTCGCCCCCCGAGGGCATGATCCGCCGTCCGCCCCGCGTGGCCGGCGGCTACGCCACCGAGATCCGGCTCCCCGATCAGACGATCAACGGCCACATCTACAACATCTCGGTGACGGGCGCCTTCCTCGAGCTGGCCGCCCCCCCCGAGCGCGACGAGCGCATGGAGCTGCGGTTCCAGTTGCCCCACACCGGCGAGACGTTCCACTGCCACGCCCTCTCCACCTGGCGCGTGTTGCCCCACGAGAGCGCGGCCATGCGCTCGCCCCCGGGCTGTGGTGTCCGCTTCCTGGACCTGACCCCGGACCAGTCCGGCCTGCTCGAGGACTTCGTCGAGCGCAAGGGCCGCGTCGAGCCGTAACCAGACCCCGACCCTTTCATGCACGGAACCCCCACATGACAGAAGAAAAGTTGATCACCATCGAAGACTTGCCCGGCCTGGTGCCCGTGATCGCTTCCGAGGCCTGGGTCGTCCGCGAGACCGGCCTCGCCGCGAAGCAGGTGGCCGCGACCGTCTCCCTGCTCGACGAGGGCGCCACCGTCCCGTTCATTTCCCGCTACCGCAAGGAAGCCACCGGCGGCCTCGACGAGGTCGGCGTCACCCGCATCCGCGACGCCCTCTCCGAGGTCCGCGAGTTCATCGACCGCCGCCGGTTCGTGCTCGAGTCGGTGGCCGAGCAGGGCAAGCTCACGCCGGCGCTCCTGCAGTTGTTCCTGGAGGCCGCCTCCCGCACCGAGCTAGAGGACTTGTACCTGCCGTTTCGTCGCAAGCGCCTGACGCGGGCTGACAAGGCCCGCGGCCGGGGCCTCGAGCCCCTCGCCCTGGTGCTCCTCGGGCAGGCGCCGCTGCCCGCCCACGGTCTCGAGGCCGAGGCCCGCGCTTACGTCGATCCGGACCGCGAGGTCCCCGACGTCGAGGCTGCCCTGGCCGGCGCCCGGGACATCTGCGCCGAGATTGTGTCCGAGCACCCGGCCCTGCGCGAGACCCTGCGCGACTGGCTGCGCGCGGCCGGCCGGCTCTGTTCCACGGTCATCCGCGGCAAGGAGGAGGCTGCCGCCCAGTTCCGCGACTACCACGACTACTCCGAGCCCGTCGCCCGCGTGCCCTCCCACCGCGTCCTCGCGGTCTCCCGGGGCGAGAACGAGGAGCTGGTGCGCGTCCACGTGACCGTCGAGGACGCCGAGGCGCCGGGCCGCATCGCCCGCTTCTTCCCCGCGCCCGCGCCCGCGCTCGCCGCCCAGTGGGAGCTCATCCGCGAAGACGCGTGGACCCGCCTGCTGCACCCCGGGCTCGAGTCCGAGGTCCGCCGCGAGCTCAAGGACCGCGCCGACCGCGAGGCGATCCAGATCTTCGTGGGCAACCTCCGCGAGCTGCTCATGTCGCCGCCTCTGGGGGCGAAGCGGGTGATGGCCCTGGATCCGGGGTTCCGCACGGGCTGCAAGGTCGCCGTCCTCAACGCCCAGGGCACGTTCCTGGCGCACAGGACGATCTATCCGCATCCGCCCCGCGAGGAGGTGGAGCTCGCCCGCAAGGTGGTCGAGAAGATGATCGCCGAGTACCAGGTCGAGGCCATCGCCGTGGGCTCGGGCACCGCCGGGCGCGAGACCGAGGCCTTCTTGCGGGACATGGTCCGCGAGGGCCTGATCTCCTCCACCGTGCCAGTGGTCCGCGTGGACGAGAGCGGCGCCTCGATCTACAGCGCCTCCCCCGTCGCCCGAGACGAGTTCCCGGATCTGGACCTCACCGTGCGTGGCGCGATCTCCATCGGGCGGCGCATGCAGGATCCCCTGGGCGAGCTCGTCAAGATCGAGCCGAAATCCCTGGGCATCGGCCAGTACCAGCACGACGTGGACCAGCCACGCCTGCGCCGCGCGCTGGACGACGTGGTCGAGAGCTGCGTGAACTCGGTGGGCGTGGAGCTCAACACCGCCAGTCACAGCTTGTTGCAGTACGTCTCCGGGTTGGGGGAGAAGCTCGCCAAGTCCATCGTTGCCTACCGCGACGAGCACGGGCCGTTCACTGCCCGCCGCGAGCTCCTGAAGGTCCCGCGCCTGGGCCCCAAGGCCTTCGAACAGTGTGCGGGCTTCGTGCGCGTGCGTGACGGCGCCCACCCGCTGGACGCCTCGGCGGTGCACCCCGAGCGCTACGGGCTGGTCGAGCGCATGGCGAAGGATCTCGGCGTGCAGGTCGGCGAGCTGGTCGGCAACGAGCCCCTGATCGCACGGATCCCGCTCGACCGCTACGTCGGGGACGACATCGGCCAGTTCACCCTCGCGGACATCGTCGCCGAACTCAGAAAGCCCGGCCGTGATCCGCGCAGCGCGTTCGAGGCCGCAGGCTTCCGCGAGGACATCCACGAGTTCGAGGACCTCGAGGAGGGCATGATCCTGCCCGGCATCGTCACCAACGTGACCGCGTTCGGCGCCTTCGTGGACATCGGTGTCCACCAGGACGGCCTTGTCCACGTGAGTGAGTTGTCCCACACCTTCGTGAAGGATCCCATGACCGTGGTGAAGCCCGGGATGAAGGTGACGGTCAAGGTCATCGGCCTCGACGCCCAACGCCGGCGCATCGCGCTGTCGATCAAGGCCTGCACCGAGCCCCCCGCGGGGGCGCGCCGCGAGGGCGGCGGGCAGGCGCCGGAGGATCGCCGGCCCCGGCCCCGGGACGACCACCGGCCTCGGGACGACCGCCGTCCCCAGGACCAGGGTCGCCGGGACGACCGCCGGCCCGCCGCAGGCCCGAAGCCCGGTCCGAAGCCCGGCCCGAGCGAGAACCCGTTCCAGAAGTTCTTCGGTGACAAGAAGGGCAAGTAGGAGAGGCGTGGGATCCGGGTTGTCTCCCTCATGACGGCGCTCGATTACGGCATCATCGTCGGATATCTCGCGCTGGCGGTGGCCGTCAGCGTGTTCTTCAACCGCAGGGGAGGGAAGAACCTCGAGAGCTACTACCTGGGGAACCGCTCCATGCCGTGGTGGTTGCTGGGCGTCTCCATGGCCGCGACCACCTTCGCCGCCGACACGCCGCTGGCGGTCACCGAACTGGTGCGCACCGAGGGGGTCTTCGGCAACTGGTTGTGGTGGAACATGCTCGTGGGGCACGTGCTCGTGGGCGTGCTGTTCGCCCGGTTGTGGCGGCGCACGGGCGTCCTGACGGACGCGGCCGTGATTGAGCTGCGCTACGACGGCCCCTCGGCGGCCTTCCTGCGCGGGCTCAAGGCCGTGGTCATCGGCATCGCGCTCAACGCGCTGACCATGGGTTGGGTGATGCTGGGCATGGCCAAGGTCGCCGCCGCCGTGCTCCCCCTGGACCAACTGTTGTCCGTCGAGGCCTGCGAGCTGCTCGCCTCCCTGTGGCCGTCGTTCTTCCACATGCCCTGGCAGGAGGGTGTGGTCGTGCTCGGGCTCTCGGTCCTGGCCCTGATCTACGCCAGCATCTCCGGGCTCTTCGGCGTGGCTTGGACTGACCTGGTGCAGTTCGTCGTCGCTCTGGGGGGAACGGTCCTGCTGGCGATCCTCGTGCTCGCCTCCCCAGACGGCGCAGCCCTGTGGAGCTCCCCCGAGGTGGCCCTGCGCGTGGACACCTGGCCTCCCTGGGGTTTCTCCCTGCCGCTGTTCACCTGGATTGCCTACCTGGGAATTGGCTGGTGGGCGCACAAGTACGCCGACGGCGGCGGCTACATCGTGCAGCGGGTGTGCGCCGCCCGGGACGACCGTGACGCCGGGCGCGCGATGTTGATGTTCGTATTTCTGCACTACATCGTGCGTCCGTGGCCCTGGATCCTGGTGGCGCTCGCGAGCCTGGCGGCCTTCCCCGCCCTCGTCGATCACCAGTCGGCCTACCCGCTGATGATGCTGCGCCACATGCCACCCGGGCTCCTGGGCCTCATGGTCACGGCCTTTCTGGCGGCCTTCATGTCCACGATCGACACCCACATTCATTGGGGTTCCTCCTACTGGGTGCACGACCTGTACGCCCGCTTCTGGGTGAGAAACGCCTCTGACCGGCACTACGTGACCGTGGCGCGCCTCTCCGGCGTGCTGGTCCTGGCCCTGGCGGTGGTCATCGCGGGGAACCTGCGCAGCATCACCTCGGCGTGGAAGATCCTCTACCTGCTGGGCGCGGGGCTGGGCCCCGTCGTGCTCGCCCGCTGGCTGTGGTGGAAGGTGTCGGCGGCCTCGGAGCTGGCCGCGTTCCTCGCGTCGCTGGCGCTGGCCTCCGTGCTGGTGATCCTCGACCGTCCCGCTGACTACGGTCTGCGCCTGCTTCTCGTGTCCGCCGGTTCCGCGTTGATCTGGGTCCCCGCAACCTTCCGCTGGCCCTCGCGCCCCTCGCCCCGCCTCGAGGCGTTCTTCCACCGGGTGCGCCCGCCCGTGGTCGGCTGGGGCGTGTTCACTCCGCGGGAGCCCGCCGGTCACGTGCGTCTTCGGGTGGTGGCCGCGCAGTGGGGCCTGGGCGTGGCCGCCTGCGTGCTCGCCCTCTACGGCCTCGCGCTGCTGCTGTTCGGTCCGCGGCTCCCCGGCCTGGGGCTCACCCTCGCGGCCGTCGCGTTCACGGCCGCCTTCTTTCGCGCCGTCCGTCAATAAAAAGATGAGCCCCCGCGGGGCGGGGGCTCGGGAGGCAAAAGATCAGGGTCAGGGTCAGGGTCAGGGTCGGAATCGGTGGGCTAGAAGGAGGAGACGCACATGGCGTCGACACACAGCAGGCCCTCGGTGCACTCCAGGGAGAGGGCGCACTCGGGGTTGATGTCGTTGTTGTCCATGCAGTAGCCGCCGGTAGCGCAGATCGGGTTGCCCGGGCAGCCGGCACAGTCGGCTTCGTCGGTGCACGGCACGCGGCAGATGCCCTCGACGCACTCCTCGCCGCCCATGCAGTTGCCGTTGGTGTAGCACTCGGGGCGGGCGACGTCGTTGGCCACGCAGACGCCGTCGAGGCAGCGATCCTGCTCGTCCGGGCAGGGGTTCTCGGTGCTGCAGCCGTTGTGGCACAGGCCGTTGATGCAAATGAACCCGTCCCCGCAGTCGAGATTGGCGACACACTCGATGCCGGGGTTCGGGTCGTCCTGGCAGAAACCGTTGGCGCCGCAGAGCTGGCCGGTGCCGCAGTCGTCCTCGTCGAGGCAGGCGGCGTAGCAGTGGCCGTCCACGCACACGCCGTTCTCGCCGCAGTGCTCGTTGAACTGGCAGTTCAGCATGGGATCGCGCGGCTCCCTGGGCGTGCACAGGCCATCGACGCACTGCTCGCCGGCTTCGCAGGCCAGGTCGTTGCCGCAGGGCTGCGGGGGATCGCGGTCGGGGATGCAGGTGCCGCGGTCGTCACAGACCGGGGTGTCGCCCTCGCAGGCCTCGCCCTCCGGGCACAGGGTGGAGTCGATGCAGATCCCGTCCTCACAGTAGGCGCCCAGGCCGCACTGCGCGTCGTTGGTGCAGGGGCCGACCGGCTCGGGCGAGCAGACCTCGCGCTCGTCGCAGTAGTAGCCCTCGGGGCACTCGGCCGAGGAGGAGCAGCCCGTGGTCTGCTCGCAGCGGCCGGTGAACTCGTTGCAGTACGAGTTCTCGGGGCAGTCCCAGTCGGTGCGGCAGGCGTTGTTCACGTCCGGGTTGCGGCAGGTGCCGGAGTTGCGGTCGCAGATGGTGCCCTCGGGGCACTCCCAGTCGTAATAGCAGGAGATGTCCTCGGGGAAGCACTGGTGCAGGTCGTAGTTGCAGTACTCCATGTACATGCAGTCGTCCTCGCTGTTGCAGAACGCCGGCATGCAACTCTCGTCGTAGCAGCCGGAGCCGTCACAGTAGGGACACAGGGGCTCCTCGCAGGTTCCCGTCCAGCACCCGGAGAGGAAGAGGCCGGAAATCATGACAGCGGATAATAAATAGAGTCTCATGGCTAACCTCCGTATGAAAAAACCATCAGCCGGTCGCCTCAGCAGCAAATCGCGTGCCACCCGCCCGGGGAGCCGACCTGGGCGGGTCCAACTGGAAAAACCGGATGGACCCATGAAAGTGTAGTGAAAAACCCCCCGATGCGCAACCGAACGGCCCGTCTTTCCCTAAATTAAAGGTGGCGCATGTATCAGTTCGTTCACACATCGACCGGGTTCGCTGCCAACGGGGCCGCACACCGGCGCGGCGTCGGGCGGGGATCAGATCCCGGGCGGCAGGCAGAGCCCGTGGACCTGGCGCACGGCCTCGTAGGCGGCGATGGCCGCCGCGTTGGCCACGTTCAGGCTGCGGATGCCGGCGATCATCGGGATGCGCAGGGCGGTAGCCTCGTGGCGCGCGAGCAGGGCGGCGGGGAGGCCGCGGGTCTCGGAGCCGAACACCAGCGCGTCCCCGGGGGAGAACCGGGCCTCGTAGAGCGAGCGGCCGACCTTGGTGGACAGGAACCAGCAGGTCCCCCGGTGCCCGGCCAGGAACGTATCGAAGTCGGGGTGGTAGATCTTCTCGACCTTGTCCCAGTAGTCCAGGCCGGCCCGCTTGCGCTTGGGGTGGTTCTCGTCGAAGGTCAGCGGGCCGCACAGCACCAGCGGGGCGCCGATGCAGGCGCAGATCCGGGATATGGCGCCGACGTTGGGGGGGATCTCGGGCTCCACGAGCACGATCAGCAGGGGGTTGGAGAGCGGCTTCAGGTCGATCATGTGCGCGCTTTACCACAAACCGCAACCCGTGTTAAGGTGCAGCTGTCTCGACGGAGACCTGCGTGGCGGGAGGCGAGTCCGATGATGGCGAAGGCAGATTCCCTGATTGACCAGATTGTGGGCGGGCGTTTCCGCGTCCAGTCGCTCCTCGGCGAGGGCGGCATGGGCGAGGTCTACAAGGGCCGGCACGAGCCCCTGGGGGACACGGTGGCCATCAAGGTCCTCAAGAAGGAGCACGCCAAGGACGAGCGCATGGTGGCCCGCTTCCGGCGCGAGGCCCGCTCCACCAGCCGCGTGCAGCACCGCAACGTCGTGTCCATCTTCGACATGGGCCAGCTCGACGACGGCCGCCTCTATCTGGTCATGGAGTACATCAAGGGCCGCTCCCTCGTGGAGATCCTGGACGAGGAGGGCGCGCTGCCCGTGGAGCGCGCGCTGCGCCTGTCGGTCCAGATCGCCGATGCCATGGCGGCCGCCCACAGCATGGGCATCATGCACCGCGATCTCAAGCCCGAGAACATCGTGGTCATCCTCACCCCCGAGGGCGAGCACGTGAAGGTCCTCGACTTCGGCCTGGCCCGCATGGTCGAGAACAACGCGCCCGAGGACAAGATCACCATGTCCGGCGAGGTCTTCGGCACGCCGGTGTACATGTCCCCGGAGCAGTGCTTCGGCGAGACCCTGTCGTACCCCACCGACGTCTACTCGTTCGGCGCCTGCCTGTTCGAGCTGCTCACCGGGGAGCCGCCGTTCGAGGGCAACAACATCGTGGCGATCATGCTCGCCCACAAGAACCAGTCGCCGCGCACGCCCTCGGAGGTGTACCCGGACAACAAGATCCCCCCCGAGCTCGACGCGCTGGTGCTCAAGTGCCTGTCCAAGAACCAGGCCGAGCGCTTCCCCACCGGCGTGGAGCTGGCCCGCGAGCTGCGCCACGTGCAGGATCTGATCACCAAGCGCAAGATGGGCGCGCCCGCGGACATCCAGGCCCTGCGCCGCACCACCACCACCGAGCTCAACAGCGTGGGCGCGGGCGCCAGCCTCACGCCCGAGGCCGTGCAGTCCATGATCCGCGACCGCCTGCGCAGCCAACTGCGCTGCGTGCTCGACGGGCTGCGCCGCACCCAGATGGTCTCCCCGGGGGTCAGCCTCAACATGGCGCAGGTCTCCACCCTCGAGGACGAGATCACCAAGCGCGCGCAGCACGAGGGCGCCTTCGTCAACCAGATCATCGAGCTCGAGAACCACACGCGCCAGCGCGCCGGCCAACTGCGCCTGGCGGTGCAGGATCTCTCCTACGACCGCGAGCTGCTCTCGCGCCAGCTCGCGCTCAACCCGCACCTGCGCTGCGCCGAGCTCACCCAGATCTTCCCCTATCTGGACCCGTCCTCGGCCCCGGCCACCGGCCGCGAGCTGCTCGAGGACATCACCTTCCAGATCATGGAGCTCGAGAAGCGCATCTCGGAAATCCTCGCCGAGCTCGAGGTGACCCGCAACCGCATGCGCAGCGAACTGGACCAGATGCGGGCGGCCCGCGTCCAGCTCGAGAGTGACACCGAGAGTCTGGTCGAGGCCATCATCTGGGAGTTGATCAACCCCGCGGCCATGGCCCGCTACCAGGTAGACTCCCAGCTGCGCGTCGAGCTGCAGACCCTCGAGAACTATTACAAGGAAATGTACCACTCCCCCATGCCCGAGCCCCGTTAGTCAGGCCGATTTCGCCTTTTTGCCTTTCATCTCTCCGAATCGAAGGTGAATCGTGAAGTCAACCAGAGCTTCTTGCACTTGCCCTGCCTGTCCCGGCCCCGTTTGACTTTTCCCCCCCGATCGGGCATAAGACAGCTGCGGCCTTCGTTTCCCGTCCGCCACCCCGGAGAATATGCCATGAAGAAACTTCTCGTCCTTTTCCTCCTCGCCGTGCTGGCCGTCGCCTGCGACCCCGAGTCCAACGGCAACAACGGCAACAACACGAACCAGCTGCCCAACCCCTGCGGGAACGTGGGCGGCTCCCCCTACGAGTACGTGATCAGCGACATCTACGTGCCCGAGTCCCTGGCCGAGGGCGTGGGCGTGGACTTCGACGACAACGGCTCCATCGACAACAAGCTCTCCTCCATGATGAGCCTGCTGCTCAGCGAGAGCTCCGAGTTCGCCATCAACGACAGCCTTGACGAGGGCATCGCCAACGGCACCGTGATCGTGCTCGGGCGCATCCTCACCCAGTCCTTCACCGGGGATTTGGGCGTCTCGGTCTCGCTGTTCCGCGGCGCGTACACGGGGGTCTACACGGCGGACATCCTCTCTGGCACGGGGACCTTCACCTGGGATCCCGCGGAGCCCAACGTGGGCACCCTGTGCGGGCGGATCTACGGCGCGGGCATGACCCAGGCGGGCCCGGGGGACATCACCCTCTCGCTGCCGGTGAACGAGAACATGCAACTTTCGCTGGTGCTGCACCACGCCCGCCTCGAGGGCATCACCTCGGCCGAGGGCTGGACGGACATGGTCCTCGCCGGCGCCGTCCTCCCCGACGACCTGAAGAACACCATCATCCCCAACTACGTGGACAACGTGAACGCCGACATCGCCGCCGATCCCGAAGGCTCGCGGTTCATCCTGGACACCTTCGACGACGCCTGCAGCACCGAGCTCGCGGGCTGCGCCGGGAACCCGGACTGCGCCGCCGACGGCGTGATCACCGAGGCCGAGCTGCGCTGCAACTCCATCATCAACACGATCCTGACCCCCGACATCACCATCGGCGGCACCCAGTACGTCTCCTTCGGCATCCGCCTGCAGGCGGTCCCGGCGGACATCACGAACCTGTAAAATGGCGGTCTGGGAGCTCGAGGACCTGGCGTTCGGCCATCCGGGGCGGACCCTGGCGTCGGGGATGCGGCTCACCATCGAGGCCGGGATGCGCGTCGCCATCGCGGGACCCAACGGCGCTGGGAAGAGCACCCTGCTCCACGTCCTGGCCGGGCTGCACCGCCCCACCGCAGGCGCGCTGCGTTTCTTCGACCGCCCGCTTCCCGCCTGGTCCGCAGCCGCCCTGGCCCGGCGTCGCGCGCTGATGGTCCAGCTCACCCCCGAGGAGCTGCCGCTCACCGTGTTCGAGACCGCCGCCCTGGGACTCGCCCCGCGCAACGGCGGAGCCTTCCCGTCCGCGCGGGAGGCCGGCGAGATCGAAGAACTCCTGGCCGAGGTGGGTCTGGCCGGCTTCGGGGACCGCCTCTACGACGAGCTCTCCGGGGGCGAGAAGCGCCGGACGCTCCTGGCCCGCGCGCTGCTGCAGTCCCCCGAGGTGCTGCTCCTGGACGAGCCCACCGCGGCCTTCGATCCCGCCCAGACCCTGCACTTTCACCGCCTGCTGCGGCGCCTGGGCGCCGAGCGCGGCACCACCGTGGTCATGGTGACCCACCTGCTCGACACCCTGTCCGAGTTCACCCACGTGCTGCTGCTGGGCGCCGGGCGCTGCGCCTTCGGTCCGGCGGTGGAGACCTTGCGCGCGCGGGGTCGGGAGTTCTTCGGCGTGGACCTGTGCTTCGGCGAGGCCCCCGACGGCAGCCTGACGATCGTGGCCCGGGAGCCCGCGGGAGGGCGGACATGACCGTTCGCCGCCGCGTCCTTACGCTCGCCGCCTGCGCCGCCTTCGCCGTCGCCGCCCTCTGGGCGGCCCTGGCCTGGGGCAAGACCGGATTCTCCTGGACCATCGGGCTCGGGCCGTCGGATCCGCCCTTCCTGTGGGCCGTTCGCTGGCCGCGCACGCTGCTGGCCTTCGGCATCGGCTCGGTGCTGGCGCTCTCGGGGGCCGCGCTGCAGGGGCTCACGCGCAACCCGCTGGTGTCCCCGTTCACCCTGGGCGTGTCCTCGGGGGCCGCGCTGGGGGCGGTGATCGCCCTGCGTCTGGGCGCGGACGCGGCCGGACTTCCCCCCGGGGTTCTGTTGTTCCCGGCGGCCCTCGTGGCCGGCCTTTTCACCGCCGTCCTGCTGTTCGCCCTCGCGGGGGGCGCCGCCCGCGGGCGCCTGGACCAGCTGCTCCTGGCAGGCGTGACCCTGTCGTTCTTCGCCTCGGCGGCGATCCTGTTCATCCAGTACACGGCGCCCTACGTCGAGGCCTTCAAGATGGTGCGCTGGCTCATGGGCGGCCTCGAGTTCACCATGCCCCGGGACGTCGCCCTCTTCGCCGGCCCCTGGGCGCTGACCGTGGTCCTGTTAGTCCCCCTGGGGACGGCGCTCAACCTCATGACCCTGGGCGCCCCCACGGCCGCCTCCAGCGGCGTGGGCGTGGAGCGTCTCGCCTGGCGCATCACGGCCGCCACCTCGCTCGGGGTGGCCGCCGCCGTGGCCACCGCCGGCCCCATCGCCTTCGTGGGCATCCTGGTGCCCCACGGGCTGCGCCTCCTGGGTGTGCGCGACTACCGCCTGCTCCTTCCGGCCTCGCTGCTGGCCGGCGGCGGCTTCCTCGTGGCGTGCGATCTCGCCGCGCGCACCTGGCTGCGCAGCCCGCTGCCGGTGGGCGTGGTCACCGCGCTCTTGGGCGGCCCGTTCTTCCTGTTCCTGCTGCTGCGCCTGCGTCGGCGAACCCTGGTCTGACGCGCCCCCGGAAACCGTGAAGAAATGCACGGAAAACCGCCGCACCGGGGCGCATTTTCTCCATTGCAATTCCGGAAAAATCCGTGGTAGAAGCTGAGCGGTACAACCTCAGACGGTTTCTCGGAAACCACACCCGAAAAGGAGCGTTTCATGACCGCAGCCAAACCCAGTTACGATGTCGGAACCCTCGATTTTCCCCTGCTGTACACGACCATCGGCGAAAAGCTGGCCGAGACCGCTCGCCAGTTCCCCGATCGCGAGGCCCTGGTGTCCGTGGAGCAGAACCGACGCTTCACCTACCGGGAGTTCGACGCGCTGACCAGCCGTCTGGCCAAGGGGCTGTACAAGCTGGGCATCCGGCGCGGGGACCGCGTCGCCCTGTGGTCGATCAACCGCTGGGAGTGGACCTCCGTGCAGTTTGCCACCGCCAAGATCGGCGCCGTGGTCGTGAACATCAATCCGGCCTACCGCACCCATGAGTTGAAGTACTCCCTGGAGCAGTCCCAGTGCCAGAGCATCGTGCTCCTCGACGCCTTCAAGTCCTCGAAGTACAAGGAGATGCTCCTCGAGATCTGCCCCGAGCTGCCCAGCTCGGTCCCCGGCCAGCTCGAGAGCGCCGCGCTTCCGCTGCTGAAGAACGTCATCCTCATCGGCGAGCCCAGCCCGGGCATGTTCGCCTTCGAGGGCCTGCTCGACCTGGGCGCCGACATGACCGACGACCAGCTCGCCGAGCTCATGGCGCACCTCGATCCCGACGACGACATCAACATCCAGTACACCTCCGGCACCACCGGCTTCCCCAAGGGTGTCACCCTCACCCATTTCAACATCCTGAACAACGGCTACCACGTCGCGAAGATGATGAACTTCACCGAGCAGGACCGCCTGTGCATCCCGGTGCCGTTCTACCACTGCTTCGGCATGGTCATGTCCAACCTCGCCTCGGTGGCCACCGGCGCCTGCATGGTCATCCCCGGCCCGGTGTTCGACGCCGCCGCCGTCCTGCGCGCGGTCGCCCAGGAGAAGTGCACGGCGCTGCACGGCGTGCCCACCATGTTCATCGCGGAGTTGAACCTGCCCAACCTCGCGGACTTCGACCTGAGCACCCTGCGCACCGGCATCATGGCCGGCGCCCCGTGCCCCATCGAGACCATGAAGGAGGTCATCTCCAAGATGAACATGAGCGAGGTCGTGATCGCCTACGGTCAGACCGAGTCCTCCCCGGTCTGCACCATGACGGCCATCTCCGACAGCATCGAGAAGCGCGTGGGCTCGGTGGGCCGCACCATGGCCCGCCAGGAACTGAAGATCGTCGACCCGTCCACGGGCGAGACCGTGCCCCGGGGCGTCCAGGGCGAGATCTGCTTCCGCGGCTATCACATCATGAGCCGCTACTACAACAACGAGAAGGCCACCGCCGAGACCATCGACGACCGCCGCTGGCTGCACTCGGGCGACCTGGGCGTCATGGACGAGCTGGGCTACGTGAAGATCACCGGCCGCATCAAGGAGATGGTCATCCGCGGCGGCGAGAACCTGTATCCCCGCGAGCTCGAGGAGTTCCTGCGCACCAACCCGAAGGTCATGGACGTCTACGTCATCGGCGTGCCCGACATCCGCTACGGCGAGGAGCTCATGGCGTGGGTGCTCCCCCGCGAGAACCAGACCGTCACCGAGGAGGAGATGCGCGAGTTCTGCAAGGGCAAGATCGCCCACTTCAAGGTCCCCCGCTACTGGAAGTTCGTGAACGTGCAGACCGACTTCCCCATGACCGTCACCGGCAAGATCCAGAAGTTCAAGATGCGCGAGCAGGCCATCATCGAACTGAAGCTCCAGGACGCCGCCTCGGTCAAGACCGCTTGAGATCCGCAGTCACAGTTCGTCAGATCCGCTGATTCCAAAATGCTACGCCCTTTTGTGGGCGTCCCTGATTCCTCCCAGAGTGTAATTTTACACTTTTAGTAAAAAATCCCTTGCGCGCCGATTTTGGTTGGCTACATTACCTGCGTCCGGGCCGCGTGGGTCCGGGCGCGAGGTTGTGCATGCTCCGGATTGCGGTCATCGACGACGACTCCCTGGTGCTCTCCATGATGCGGCGCAGTCTGCGCCTGTTCGGCTTCGAGGTGGACTGCCACTCCTCGGCCGCGGCGTTCTTCTGGCACCTGGACCCCGCCCGCCTGCCGGACCTGATCTTTTGCGACGTGGTGATGCCGCAGATGAGCGGGATCGAGTTGTACCGGCGCCTCTCCGCCCAGGTCGGTGAGAAGCGGCCGCCGTTCGTGTTCACCACCGCCCACGATCTCACCGGCGAGCTCGAGGCCCTGCTCGCGGCCGAGCCCGGCGTCCAACTCCTGCAGAAACCCTTCCAGTTGGCCCAACTGCGCCGGCTGATCCACGACCAGTTCGGCCCCCGCCTGCGCTACACCCCCCAGCACACCTTCAGTCAGAAGGCCTTGGTCCTCGAGTACGAGTAGAAAACGCGGAAAAAACGCACGATCCCGGCAACCGCCGCTCTTCGATCCCGATAATGACCGGCACAGGGCCGGCATGGCGCCGGCCAAACCGGAGGGACTCGAGATGATGGAATGTGGCTTTACCGATCGGATGGAGATGCTGGGGCGCATGGCGCGGGCGCGGGTGCGCGGGGAGGAGCCGGAGGGGACGGACCTGGCCTGCCGGCTGCAGGTGCAGGCGCCGAAGGACTCGGCGGTGGAGCGGGGCCTGGACCGGGGCTCGACCCTGGTGAACGTGCTGACCACCGACAGCCTGCTCGGGACGCTGCTGGCCCCGCTGGCGGTGGCGGGGGGCGCCTGGAGCCTGGCCCGCGCGCAGAACGTCCCCGGGCGCACCGCCCACTTCAAGGCCATGGCCATGGACGCCGCGTTCTACACCGTGGCCATCCGCGGCGGGAAGGTGCCCCCGCGGGCGGATTTCCCCACCCCCACCGAGGCCGCCGTGGGGCAGCGAATCCTGGGCACCAACGACCTGTCGGCGACCTTCCACGACTCCCGGGAGCGCGCGGTGTTCAACCAGACCTATCTCGACACCGTCGAAGTCTTGCAGCGCGCGGGCGCCACCCCCGAGGGCCAGGCCGCGCTGCGCGACCTGGTCAAGGCCTACCGCGCCTGGGGCCGCGCCCACCCCACCGACGCCGCGGCCGGCTTCTTCCTGCGCCGCCGGTGATTCCATCCACATGGGAGACTTTTGGAATTTCGCACTTGCGCGAAATGGAAAACCTGCTACAACCAAGCGGCGCGAAGGGAGCGTGCACCATGGATGACGCCATACGAGACGAATTGGCCCAGAGGGCCGAGATCTTCAAGGCCATGGGGCATCCGTCGAGATTGCTCATCATCGACACGCTGGCGGCGGGGCCGCGGCCGGTCACCGACCTGGCCAACCTGGTGGGCGACAACATGAGCACGGTGAGCCGGCACCTGAGCGTGCTGCGCGCGGCCGGGCTCATCGACAGCCGTCGCAGCTCGAACCAGATTTTCTACCATTTGAAAGTGCCGTGCATCCCGCGGTTCTGCGCCTGCATCCAGGCCGAGGTCCAGTCCCGCGGGAAGCGCCGCCGGGAACCGGGAACGGAACAGAAATGCACGCAGGATTGCGGCTTGGGAGGTCTGTCATGTCAAGAACGTTGAACGTCCTGGGCACCGGGTGCCCGAAATGCAAGAAGCTCGAGGCCAACGTGCGCGAGGCGGTGGCGAAACTGGGGCTCGCCGACGAGGTGAAGAAGGTCACCGACATCGACGACATCATCGGCTTCGGGGTCATGATGACCCCGGCCCTGGCCTTCGACCGCGAGGTGAAGATCAGCGGTCGCGTTCCCTCGGTGGACGAATTGGTCAAACTGCTCGAAGAGTAGAGGGACGCCCGCATGCACGACAAGAAACGCATCATCGCCGTCGTCGCGCTGTTCGCCTTCATGATCGCCGGCATCGCCGCGGCCGTGCTGCGCGAGAAGAACGCACCCGGTAAAAGGCAAGATCCACTCCCGCCGGCCGCCGACGGGAAGGGTCCCGTGGTGGTCTACTACTTCCACGGGCACCAGCGCTGCGCGGGCTGCCTCCGCACGGAGAAGATGCTCAAAGAGGTGACCGCGGAGGCCTTCGCCGCCGAGATGAAGTCGGGTACGGTCGCCTTCCGCGCCATCAACGTCGAGGACCTGGCCAACGTGGATCTGGTCGAGCGCTTCTCGGTCACCGCGCGGCACCCGGTCGTGGCCGACGAGGCCGACGGTCCGAACGGCCCCTGGCAGGAGATGAAGCGGATCCCCGGGGACAAGGACGGCCTGCGCCAGGCGCTCGAGGCCCTCGTGCGGCCGATGCTCGCCAGGCGGCTGGGTGGCTCGTGAGCGAGCTGGTCCTTTGGGGCTCGGCCCTCTGGCTGGGCATCCTCACGTCGATATCCCCGTGCCCGCTGGCGACCAACCTCGCGGCCGTGACCTTCATCGGAAAGCGGGCGGTGAGCCCCCGCCTCGTGCTCTTCTCGGGGCTGGCCTACACCCTGGGCCGGGTGGCCTTCTACACCGGGCTCTCCCTGTTGCTGGTTTACGGCCTGCTTTCGGCCCCGCTGGTGTCGCTGTACCTGCAGAAGTACCTGATCATGGCGCTAGGGCCGGTGCTCATCCTCACGGGCATGTTCCTCGTCGAGTTGATCCAGTTCCCCGGCGCGGGGTCGGGCGCCGGCTGGACCGCGCGGCTCGCCGGCCGCCTGGGGACCGGGATGGTCTCCTCCTTCGGCCTGGGTTTCGTCTTCGCAGCCGCCTTCTGCCCGGTCTCGGGTGCGATCTTCTTCGGCTCGCTGATCCCGCTGGCGCTGCGAACCGCATCCCCGCTCTTTCCCCCGGTCTTCTACGGCGTGGGCACCGGGCTTCCCGTGCTCGGGCTGGCGCTGGCCGTCGCCCTGGGCGTCTCCTCGTGGTCGAAGCTCCACGGGCGCGTCACCGCGGCGGAGCGCTGGTTGCGCGTGGGCACCGGAGTGGTGTTCCTGGGGCTGGGGATCTACTTCACGCTGAAGTACCTGTTCCGGCTTTGGTAGGGAAAGCGGGTGGGGATTATTTCTTCAGGCTCTTGCAGGCCTTGACCGCGCTCTCCACGAACTCGGGCTTGGCGGCGGTGGTGGAGCACCAGTAGGCTTTGCCGTCGATGGTGCGGCGCCCGGTGAGCCAGTAGTTCGTTCCCATTCCGCCCTTGTTCGTGAAGGTCAGCAAAAAGCCGTCCTCGAGCTTCTCGACCTTCAGATCCTGGGGCGTGTACATGTCCACGTCCTCTTTCGCCTTGTCGGCGTCCTCGGGCTTGCCTTCGCCCGGCTCGAGGGTCATGACGAGCCCGGCGCCCTGGAGCATCACGCCCTTGCCGCCGATGGCGTCGCCGGCCTTGGTGTCGGCGGGGACCTCCACCTGGAGGCCATCGAGCTTGTCTAGCTTGAGCATGGAGGGACCCTTGGCTTCGGTCTTGCCCTCGGCCGCCTTGCCCTCGGCGCCTTTCTTTTCGTCTTCCTTGGACTTTCCGCAGCCCGCGAACCCCAGGGTCAGCGCCATCGACAGCACGAGTGTGATACAAGACAAATGCTTCTTCATGATGAAATCTCCTTTCCAGATTCGTGCAGGACACCCATGTCCCGGTTCAGAACCTTATGCAACGACGCCCACGGTCGTGTCAACCCTTCGTCAGGGATCCGGCCGTCTCCCGCTCGAAATCGAAATCGAGCCAGATCCGAGGGTCTTGACTTGGCATCGAGGTCCGGAAATAGTATCCGCCAGAGGTCCGAACGCCCATGAAATTCAACTTTCCCGTCCATCCCCTCTTCGTGATGATCGCGCTCTCGCTGGTCATGACTCTGTCGCCGGCCTGCGGCGGTCAAGGGAACACCGGCGCGACCACGCCCGCCGCAGGGCAGGCCGACACGCAGCCGGCGGCGGATCCCTCCTCCGAACAATCGGTCGACGAATATCCGTCGGACGAGGACTATTCCGAGGTCGCCGATCCGCCGGCCGAGGAGTCAGAGCCTGCAGAGGAGCCGTCCCCGGCACTAAAAGCCCCGCCTGTCGCGTCCCCGCCGCCCGCCGCGGATCCCACGCCGGCCAAGCCCGCCGCGAGCCCGCTCTCGGCCGAGGAGAAGGCCCTGCTCGATTATCACAACCGGGTGCGGGCGGACGTGAAGGTGCCGCCGCTGGTCTGGTCGGACAAGCTCAAGGTGGTGGCTGCCGCCTGGGGCCAGAAGCTCGTGGCCAAGGGCTGCGTGATGGAGCACTCGCAGGGCTCGGGCTACGGCGAGAACCTGTACATGGGCTCGGCCGAATACTTCACCATGGTGGACGCGGGGAAGTCCTGGGAGAGCGAGAAGCAATACTACTCCGGCGCGCCCCTGAGCGGCTCGAACTGGTACAAGTCCGGGCACTACACCCAGATGGTGTGGCGCAAGACCACCGAGCTCGGCTGCGCCAAGGTCACGTGCAAGGGCAGCCTGATCGTCATCTGCAATTACAATCCCCCCGGCAACTTCATGGGCCAGAAGGCGTATTGACGGGGGCGGTCAACCCTGGATCAGCAGGATGGAGATCAGGGTCAGCCCGACGCACAGGACCCGGAGCCGGGTGAGCCTTTCCCGGTAAACCAAGATGGAGAGGGCGATGGGGATCAGGATGGACAGGGCCAGGACCGGCTGAATCAGGGACAGGCTCCCCGCTGCGAAGGCCGCCAGGATCAGTCTGTAGCCGAAATAGTTGAGCAGGCCGATGGAGACACCCACGAGCAGGACCCCCGGGCGAAGGAAGGCCGATCTTCTCTGGCCTGAGGGGGTCCGTCTCAGGAAGGTGATCAGCGAGACGAGGACGACGATGGCGTAGGACAGCAGGATGTAGGAGGTGCGGTCGACCCGGGTGGCGGCCAGCTTGCCCGTCGTCATGGAGAGGGAGGTGCACAGCGCGGCCAAAAGGGCGAAGCCGATCCCGCGCAGGTCGGGTCCTCCCGCCCGCCGGAGCTGCTCCGAGGAGAGCAGCACGAGCACGGTCAGGGAGGCGCCGATGCCCAGCCACTGGGACCCCGTTGGGGTCTCCTGGAAGGCAAGGACTCCGATGAGGATGACGAAGAGGACATTGGACTTGTTGACGGGAAAGACCACCGTGGCCGGCGCCAGTTCGAGGGCCCTGATGGTCGAGAGCGCCCCGAAGGCGAAGAGCGTGCCGTTGGCCAGCGCGAAGGGCAAGGCGGGGACGAGCCGGCCAAGCCCGGTGCCTGCGACCGCCAGGGTCGTCGCGGCCGCCAGGGCCACCGTCGCCGCGGCGGTCAGCACTAGGGCGGAGTTCACGTACCTGCGCTCCGCGCCGACCTTGTAGAGAAAGTTCATGACCCCATACAACAGCGCGGCGGTGAGGCTGTACAGCAACCAGGCGGGCATGGGTCACGCCATCAGGCCGTAGGCGAAGCCCGCGAGGGTCGACAGGACGATGACCAGGGCGACGTAGACCACGGTCTTCTTCGTGCCCATGATCGAGCGGATCACGAGCATGTTGGGCAGCGACAGTGCGGGGCCGGCCAGCAGCAGCGCCAGCGCGGGGCCCTCACCCATGCCCGAGTCCATCAGGCCCTTGAGGATGGGGACCTCGGTGAGGGTGGCGAAATACATGAACGCGCCGGCCACCGAGGCGAACAGGTTGGCGAAGAGGGAGTTGCCGCCGACGGCGTTGGCGATCCAGTGATTGGGGATCACCCCGCGGTCGCCGCCGCCAGGCCCGCCCAGCAGGAAGCCGGCCACCAGCACGCCGCCGAGCAGCAGCGGCAGGATCTGCCACGCGAAGGTCCACGAGCTCTCCCCCCACTCTTTCGCCTCGTCCCGCGAGAACCACAGGACCAAAGAGAGGACGGTGAGCGCGGCGAACACGCCGGAGAGGATCCACTTCGCCCGGAAGATCGCGACCCATATCCCCGCTTCGTCGGCGGCCGGCCGGCCCCAGTTGGCGAACACCAGGAAGCCGATCATGGAGGCGATGAAGAAGACCTCCTGCCAGAGCCTGCGCGGGCTCTCGCCGGAGGCGGGCAGCACGGTGGCCTGACGGGCCTGCTCCTCCTTGCGGAAGATCAGTTCCATGAGCAGCCCGATGACCACGGCGAAGACCACGGCGCCCACGGCGCGGGCGACGCCGATCTTCGCGCCCAGCACGCGGGCGGTGAGCACGATGGCCAGCACGTTGATCGCCGGCCCCGAGTAGAGGAAGGCCGTCGCAGGACCCAGGCCGGCGCCGCGCTTGTAGATCGACGCGAACAGCGGCAGCACGGTGCACGAACACACCGCCAGGATGGTGCCCGAGATCGCGGCGATGGGGTAGGCGACGAGCTTCTTCGCGCCCGCCCCCAAGTACTTCATGACCGCGGCCGAGGACACGAACACGCTGATGGCGCCCGCGATCAGGAACGCCGGGATCAGGCACAGGAGCACGTGCTCCCGGGCGTACCACTTCGCCAGGGCCAGGCTCTCGTAGATGGCGCCCACGAACCGCTCCGAGTGCAACGGAAGGAACCAGACGCCGAGAAAGACGGCGACCAGCCAGGAGAGTTTTTTCCACTCGCTCATGCCTCACCTCCGGGGGCATTCATAACACCGGACGTGACGATGTCAACCGCTATTTCGCAGTTTTGCAAAATTAGGAAAATTTATAATTGGATTACGGAAAACTAGAAGGTGATGCTGGTGAAGCCCTGGACGATGAGGGCGTTCAGGGGGTCCTCGACCTGGATGTACTCGGTGGTCAGCCAGCCCGCGCCCAAGCCGAAGGTCATGGGACCCTTGTTCTGGGCGATGCCGCCGTAGAAGTAGGTGTTCGTGACGGGGGAGCCGGCCGTGACGATGTCGTCCTCGTCGACCACGTTGCGGGAGGCGCCCAGGAAGGTCCAGAAGCCGCACGCGAAGGTGACCTTCAGGTCGCCGAAGTAGCCGATGCTCTTGACCGGGATGGCGTCGGTGACGTGGTCGTCCACCTTCGTGAACTGGTAGCTCTGCATGATGCCGCCCCAGAACATGCCCGTGGCCTGGCCGATGTGGTACTCGCCGGTGAGCTGGAAGTTCACGTTGCCGAGCTTCCACTTGACCTGGCCGTCGACGGCCACGAACCAGGAGTCCATGGTGTCGTGCCCCAGGGCGGCGAGCGCGTCGTACTCGCCCTGGGTGAGGGTGGAGGAGCCCTGGAAGTCGAACCGCTGGAACGAGCCCGAGATGCCCAGGGTGGAGAAGTCGGCGTTGCCGATCTTGAAGCCGGCACCCAGGCGGGCCTGCAGCATGGGGATCAGGGAGGCCTCGCCGATGCCGGTGTGGCGCAGCTGGGTGTTGCGCGGGTTGTCGCCGCCCATCGCCTGGCCCACCATGAAGCCGGTCTCGACGCGGAAGTCCTGGTCCAGGTGGTGGTTGTACAGGACCTTCAATTGCGGCACGCGTTGCCACAGGTTGCCCTGGCCCCAGCCGTTGAACGGATCGAAGTTGGTCATGAACTGCGGGGCGGCCAGCATCCAGTCGTTGCCGAAGCGCAGGATCAGGTTGTCACGCTTCATCTCGGCGTAGGCGAGGCGCATGCGCATCTCGCCCTGACGGATGGAGGTGCCGGAGTCGGGCAGGTTGCCGAAGAAGTCGACCTCGATCACCGCGGACGGGTCGAAATTCCAGGCCTTGGGGCCGAAGAACTGGAAGCGCAGGCGGGTGTCGCGGGCGCCCAGGGCCAGGCCCTGGTTGTTCTCGTTGAAGGCGCCCTCGGGCTTCAGGCGCACGTAGGACGGAGAGTCGATGCTGAAGACCTCGTCGCTCACGAAGTAGGCGTTGAGGTGGACGTAGCCGTTGACCTTGAGCTTCCAGCCGGCGCCCAGTTCGAGGATGCTGCCGGCGGGGGCCGCGGGCAGGTAGATCGGAAGAGCGTCGTGTAGGGGAAGAGTGTAAATCTGGGGGGTGGCGGTATCATTAAAAGAAAAAGTGCGCCACACGACTGAACACCAGTATGCGG
>CALKWH010000109.1 GCA_938004375.1 uncultured Pseudomonadota bacterium | reverse complement strand
ATCGTATTCGGTGACTGGAGTTCAGACGTGTGCTCTTCCGATCTGGCGATCTGGGCCAGCGCGCGGGCCACGTCGGCGGCGGCCACCGTGCGGGGGACGAGCACGGTGAGGTCGTGCTCCATGCCCGGGAAGCGCGGCAGCGGCTCGAAGGGGACGACCACCTTGGGCAGGCCGGCGATCACGTCCAGTTCGAGGCAGGCCATGACCGCCACGCTCTCGAGCTGGAGCCGGCGGCGGGTCTGCGGGTGCACCTGGGCGATCCAGCCCACCGGGGCGCCGCCCAGGGTCACGCGGGCGCAGCGCACGGGGTGGGAGAAGGGCGTCGGATCGGGGAGCCGCTCGACGCCCGGGGCGCCTCGCTCCTGGGTGCGCAGGGCGCGCAGCACGGCGTCCTTCATCTGGAAGAACAGGGTGGTGTCGGCGGCGTCGGCGTGGCGGTCCGAGAGGACCAGGGCGCCGATGCGGGGCTGGGTGGGGAAGCCCTCGTGGGTGCCGTGGTAGACGCGCCCCACCTCGAAGAGCCGCTGGCGGGGCTCCCGGCGCTCGTTGCGGATCACGGCCGCGAGCAGGTTGGGGAACATGGAGGTGCGCAGCACGGGCTCCTCGGCCGAGATGGGGTTCTCGAGCCACAGTTGCCGGTCGGGATCCAGGCCGCAGGCGCGCACGTCCTCGAGGCGGTTGAACGAGTAGGTCATGGCCTCGAGGAAGCCGCACTCGCCGCAGAGGGCCTCGCGCAGCCGCCGGACGACCGTGCGGATGGGCAGGGAGAACGGCTTGGCCATGCGCACCGCTGGCAGGGACGGCGCGATGTTGTCGTACCCGTGCCAGCGGCCGACCTCCTCGACGAGGTCCTCGGGGATGCCGATGTCCTTGGTGGCGCGGAACGACGGCACGGTGACGGTCAGATCGTCACCGGCGCGGGCCACGCCGAACTGCAGGCGTTCGAGCACGTCCGCCACCTGCTCCGCGGTCACGTCCAGGCCCAGGCGGCGGGCCACGAAGGCCCCCGTGGTGCGGATGACCACCGGCGCCGGCGGGGACGGGAACACGTCCTCGTAGCGCGAGGCGACGCGGGCGCCCGGGATGTGGGCGAGCACCAGGTCGGCGAAGAAGCGCGAGGCGTCCCTGGCCAGGTGCGGATCCAGGCTCTTCTCGAAGCGCGCCGACGAGTCGGTGCGCGTCTGGGTGCGCACGGCGGTGCGGCGGATGGTGCCGGCGTGGAAGCTGGCGCTCTCGAGGACGATGCGCGTGGTGTCGTCGGCCACCATGGAGTTCTCGCCCCCCATGACGCCGGCGAGGGCCACCGGGCGCCCGGCGTCGGCGATGACCAGGTCGTCGGCGGTGAGCCGGTGGGCGCGGCCGTCCAGGGTGGTGAACGGCTCGTCCGGGGCGGCGCGGCGGATGACGATGGCGTCGCCGTGGAGCTGGCGGCGGTCGAAGGCGTGCAGCGGGTTCCCCACCGTGAGCATGGTGAGGTTGGTGAAGTCCACGATGTTGTTGATCGGCCGCTGGCCCAGCCGCCACAGCAGGATCTGCATCCACAGGGGCGAGGGGCCCACGGCGATGCCGTCCATGGTGAAGCAGGTGTAGCGCGGGCACAGGTCGGGGGCCTCGTCCCGCACGGCCAGGTCGGCGGCCTCGGGGAAGGCCACCTCGGGGGCGCGCCAGGTGAACGGGCGGCGGCACAGGGCGGCGATTTCGCGGGCCAGGCCCACGTGGCCCCAGCAGTCCGGGCGGTGGGTCAGGCTCTTGTTGTCGATGTCCCAGATCACGTCGTCGAAGGCCGGCGCGGCCTGGGCCAGCGGGGTGCCGGGGGCGAGGGCGTCGGGCACCTCGATGACGCCCGCGTGGTCGTCCCCGATGCCCAGCTCGGCGAAGGACACGAGCATGCCGCGGCTGGGCACGCCGCGGATGACGGCCTCGCGAAGGACTGCCGGGGCGCCGTCCTTGCCCACGATGACCGCGCCCTCGTCGGCGAACACGCTCAGCAGCCCGGGGCGCACGTTGGGCGCGCCCGAGACGAGCTCGCGGGGCTCGGGTCCGCCGGCGTCCACGGTGACCAACTGCAGCTTCTCGGCCTGCGGGTGCGGGCGGCAGGCGAGCACCTTCGCGATGACCACCTTCGAGAGGGCGGCGGCGCGGGCCTCGCCCTCGAGGGACGGGTCGGGCACGCCCACGCGCAGGACCTCGTCGATCTCGGCGACGCCGAGGGTGAAGCGCAACGACAGGCCGACGGCGTCTAGGTCGCCGACGTCGGCGAAGCGGGAGATCCAGCTCCAGGAGACTTTCATCGCGCACCTCCTTCGGGGAACTGGCGCAGGAAGCGGGGGTCGGCCCCCATGAAGTGCGTGATGTGGCTGATCTTGTAGCGCATCATCGCCAGGCGCGAGAGGCCCAGGCCGAACGCCCAGCCCACCCACTTTTCGGGGTCCACGCCCCCGGCGCGCAGCACGTTGGGGTGCACGAGGCCGCAGGGCAGAAGCTCGACCCAGCCGCTGTGCTTGCACACCGAGCAGCCCGCGCCGCCACAGTTCATGCAGCGGATGTCCAGCTCGAAGCCGGGCTCGACGAACGGGAAGAAGCCCGGGCGAAGCCGCACGGTGACCTCGCGCTCGAAGATGGTCTCGAGCAGCACCTTCATGATGGCGATCAGGTTCGACACCGACAGGTCGCGGTCGATCATGAGCCCCTCGACCTGGTGGAACGTGTGCTCGTGGGAGGCGTCGGTGCGCTCGTAGCGGAACACGCGGCCGGGGAAGATCGCCCGCAGCGGCAGGGGGTACTCGTGCATGGCCCGCACCTGCCCGGGGGAGGTGTGCGTGCGCAGCAGGCAGCCGTTCTTCAGCCAGAACGTGTCCTGCATGTCGCGGGCGGGGTGGTCCGCCGGGATGTTCAGGGCGTCGAAGTTGTAGTGCTCGGTCTCGACCTCGGGGTAATCGAGGACGATGAAACCCAACTGCTCGAAGGCGCGCTCGACGCGGTCGGCGATGATCGAGATCGGGTGCCAGCGGCCGGCCTCGGCGGGCAGCGGGATCCCCGGCAGCGTCAGGTCGAAGCCCGTCTCGGCCAGGTCGCGGTCGAGGGCCTCGCGCTCGAGGCGCTCGCGGCGGTCGGCGATCATCTTTTCAATCTCGGCGCGGGCGTCGTTGACCGCCTTGCCCATGGTCTTGCGCTCCTCGGGGGCGAGCTGGCCCAGGGACTTGAGCAGGGCGGTGACCTCGCCCTTCTTGCCCAGGTAGGCGACCTCGAGCTCCCGCAGGGCGTCGGCGTCGGGGGCGGCGGCGACGGCGGCGGCGGCCTTCTCTTTCAATGATGTGATGGAATCGGACATGTCCACTCCTTCATATAATCCGCGCGGGATATTGCCAGACGAGCCGGAAAAATCAACGAAACAGTGCGATGGGGAAACTTTTTAGTGTGCCCTGTAACCGATGGTCACGGCACCCGGGGAGGCATGGCACAAATGTCACGGTCGGTTGTGACGGGGCGCACGTCGCGGCGCGCGGACGGGGATCCGGCGGGCATTTTCGACCCATTTTCGTCGGTTTCGCGGGAGTTGGCACACCCCTTGCGAACAGGCAGCCCGGAAGCGAGGTGAGCCATGACCAGCACCGTGAAGCATATCGATTTTCCGACCCTGATCCGTCGCCTGTCCCCGTTCCGCACGCTGTCCCCCGAGGCCCAGGCGGACATCGAGCAGCGCTTCGCCTACCGCCGCTACCCCGCCGGCACCGTCATCCCGGGCGCCGCGCAGAACAACGGCGAGCTGTTGTTGATCCGCTACGGCAAGGCCAAGGTGGTGATCAGCGGCGCCGGCGAGCACCAGGAGAAGCTGGTGCTCCACGTGCTGGGCGCGGGCGACCTGTTCGGCAAGCCGTTCCCCATGGATCAGGGGCCGGTGCCCGCCGACCTGGAGATCGTGGATGAAATGGGCGCCCTGGTGCTCACCCGCGAGGCGCTGGCCGCCCACCTGCGGCGCCACCCGTCCACGTCCCTGGTGCTGCTGCGCATGCTCTCGGACCGCCTCGAGGAGACCTACGAGGCCATGGCGTGCCTGAGCCTGGGCGACGTCGAGGCGCGCCTGGTGCGCGTGCTGACCCGCCTCGCGAAGAAAGAGGGCCGCAAGGTCCCCGAGGGCTTCCTGCTGCCCGCCGCCCACACGCAGACCGACATCGCTTCGATGATCGGCGCGCGCCGCGAGACGGTCTCCCGCCTGCTCACCCAGTTCGCCCAGGACGGCCGCATCCTGCGCCTCGGCCGCGCCATGATCCTCGTCGCCTGACGCTGAAAAGAGTCGGGAGGGGCCGCCTCGCAACGGTTTCAGCGCGTGCGTTTCCACTCCCCGGTCGCTTACAGTCAAGCGGCTGGTCTTCGAATACATCGATCCAGGTCCAAAATGATTTGTTCTTGGTGGGCGCTGCTCGCGGCTTGACATCCCCCCGGGGGGCGTGCATGGTCGGGCCATGACTGGCGCTCGGGTATTGACCCTCGTGGTGACCGCGGAGATGGCGGGGCGGACGGTGGGCAGCCTGCTGGTGCGGGAGCTGGGGCTCGCGGGCGGGCTCGTGCGGTCGCTGAAATGGAGGGGCGTAGACGGGGAACGTCGCCAAGGCATCGCGCGCAACGGGGTGCGGGCGCGCACCGTGGACCGCGTCGCGGCCGGGGACGTGATCACGGTGGACGTGGGCGATCCGACCGGGCGAGGTGGGGCTTTCGTCCCCGCGGCGGACCTGCCGCTGCGGATCCTGTACGAGGACGACGACCTGCTCGTGGTGGACAAGCCCGCCGGGCTCGCCATGCACGATCGCCGGGCGGGAGACGCGCCCACGCTGGGCGCGGCGGTGATCCACCACATGGATGACGGAGCGGTCTTTCATCCGGTGAGCCGCCTGGATCGCGGCACCAGCGGCGTGGTGTGCGTGGCCAGGAGCGGTCACGTCCACGAGTTGTTGCGACGCCGGCTGCACACCGGGGATTATCAACGGGAGTACCTGGCGGTGGTGGTGGGTGAACCGTCCCCGCCCGCGGGCACGGTCATGCTGCCGATCGGTCCGGCGGCGGACGCCCGGCCCGACGGACCCCGGCGCGAGGTGCGCGCCGACGGACGGTCCGCGCGCACCGACTACGAGACCGTGGCCTCCCGCGACGGGCTCTCGCTCTTGCGCGTCACCCTGGGCACCGGGCGCACCCACCAGATCCGGGTTCACCTGGCCGCGATCGGCTGTCCGCTCCTGGGGGACGCGCGCTACGGCGTCCCCGACGCCCGGATCGGGCGCCCGGCGCTGCACGCGGCGGTGCTGCGCCTCACGCACCCGATCACGGGCGTGGCGCTGGTGATCAGCGCGCCGTTGCCGGCGGACTTGGCCCGGGTTGTGGAGCGGCTCGGCTAGGCGGGGGCACGGACGGACAAGGACACGGAAAAGAGCGGCCACGGACCACGATCAAGAGACACGGACGGACAGGGACACGGAGGAAGAGCGGCCACGGACCACGGTCAAGAGACACGGACGGACAG
>CALKWH010000108.1 GCA_938004375.1 uncultured Pseudomonadota bacterium | reverse complement strand
GATCGTATTCGGTGACTGGAGTTCAGACGTGTGCTCTTCCGATCTATGATTCATGAAAAGCGATCTGGAAGAGGTACTCAGTCGATCACTTGTACCACGATAAATACGACATTTCAGGCATTTCCCTTGTAGATCAACGATCTTCCGCGCCTGATGCCGGCACACACAGCCAATCACCGTCAAGGGTGATCAGGCCGCTGTCGACCAGCTCAGCCACGACGGTGGCAACCAGGTGACGCAGGCGCGGGGGCAGCATGCTTACAGCGTTGTCGTAGTGGAGTTCTTCCGCACGCTGGATGCGGGTGAGCAGGTCCTGGCGGTAGCCGACGAGGGCCTCCACCTCGATCGCGGAGGGTGTCGAGGAATCCATCCGCAAGCCGGAGGAGCGAATTTCCCTTGCTGCAGAAGGGTTCGCGCGCATGCGCATTTCGCTGCTGGAAAGTCCATCCGCTGGCGATTGCGGCGAAAAGCCATTGATATCGCTATGGTTTTCGCCATCGATGCGGATAAGTCGTGCGCTTCCGACATTATCCCTTTTACTATTCTCATCTCTCTCTTCTTCTTCATCTTCTTCTCTCTTTTCTTCTTCTTCTCTTTTTCCGTGAAGAATAGGAAGAAAAGCGCAGGAGTTATCCGCAGGAGGGTTAAATTCTCCTTGCGGAACAAGGCTTTCTTCCTGCGGATCAGGGCGGGCGGTTTTTCCAGGCTGAACTTGGGCATCCCAGAATACATCAGGTAAATCAACGCTTTTCAGCACTTCCGGCGATGCGGATGAAGTCTCTGGCGAGAACGCCACGTCCCGCACGAACTCGCACTTGGTGTGACCGTCCCGCTCGACCGTGAGCCCCAGTACCTCGCAGTACTTGCGAGCCAGGTCGTAGAGCGTGCCGGTACCGCGCTTCTCTGGCTCGATCTCCTTGTGGTTGCGGGCTGCGCGCTTGCGGATCTCCTCGTGCTCTTTCAGGTACATCTCCACGATGGCGCCCAGGCGCGTCTTGGTGCCGGGTGCGGTGCGTACCGCGCTGCTCATGAACACGAAGATGCGGTCGCGGTAGAGCTTGTATTCGGCTTCCATCTGCGCGACGGGCGGCTTGGTGTGTTTGTTCTCACGCGCGATGTCGAGGACGTCGGAGTAGAACGAGTCCCAGTGCGCCTCCGGGATGGTGTCGAAGTAGGCGCCCAGGTCCTCGATCTGACCGGGCATGTGGCGGAACCGCACGGTGAAGAACACCGCGATCAGGCGGTCGAAGATGGCGCCGTCACTCTCCGGAAACCACATCATGATGTTGCTGCCGAACACCGGCGTGGTCACGCAGCGTACCGGGTAGATGCGCGATCCCTTCGGGTTCACGGTCAGGGTGCTCTGGGTCGCAAGGCGCTTGAGGATCTCGCAGCGCCGGAGTCCGTCGGGAGACATCTCGTCGAAGAAGTTCCAGTAGCACTCCTCCCACTGCGTCATCTCGTGGCTGTTCTTTTCGACCACCTCCAGCGGGAGGGTCGCTTCGGCCCCGACGCAGCGCAGACAGACGCCCTCCATCAGGGTCGTCTTGCCGCAGCCGGGAAGACCGACCAGGCAGATGATGTAGTTGCCGGCGCTGGGCGAGAAGATCTTCGGGAACACCCAGTAAAGAAGCCGGTTGTAGACGTCCTTGCCGTAGCGCTTCAGGAACTGGTGCACCTGGTTCCGCGCAGGTGGAACGCGGCTGGGGTGACCCGCATGCAGGTATGCGCGCGGCAGCGAGCCCAAAAGCTTCATCTCCGGCGTCCAGACCGAGAGCGTGCCCGTGGCCGTGTCGTAGACGCCGTTTCGCAGGTTCATCAGGCGGTTGTTCACCTCAGCCGGATCGCACTCCGGACCCTTCACCTGCGCCATCAGCGACAACGCGTACAGCACCTTGCCGTTGAAGGCGCGGTCGGGGTCCTTGTCGAGGCCCATCATGCACAGCAGCGCCTGCTCATTGACCTCGACCCAGTGCGGGTTCGGCGTGCTCTCGACCAGGCGGAACACCGGCCGCGCGCTCTTCTCGGCGTAGACGTTGGTGCTCCACAGCACATGATCCGCGAGGAACGTCTGCGCGATGCCGGAGGCCTCCTCCGCGTCGCTCTGCTTGCCCTTGCCCTTGGAAAATTTGTCCGGTGCGTAAGTGGATTTGCCGTACTCGATGGAGTCATCGAGCTTGCGCCTGCACTCCGTCGGGTGCGCGGAGGACTTGCAGATGGCCTCCTTCGCATCCTCGATCCAGGGATCGTCCTCCTTGAGCTCGCCGGCCGCGATATGGCCACCCAGGCGCGTGGCGAAGCTGGAGCGATCACGGAAGGGGTCTCCGCCATGGCACGCCTGATACAGCGCAGGACCCAACGCGCAGCTCAGCCCCAGCGGCGACGGCAAGAGCGGCTCCACCTCATGTTCCTCCTTGAGCACGGCCTCCGGGTCATACGAGAGGTACAGCGCCTGGACGGGATCGAGCATCGCCCGATCGAGCTTCAAGCCGGTGGCCTCCTCGATGATCACCACGACCTGCTCTGCGGCCTGTCGATACGGCAAGCCGCGCGGGAGCCGCACGCGGGCGACGCCGTGCAGCCCCGCTCCCTTCGGTGAAATCCAGACGCCCTCCACGAACTTCAATTCGGCGACCTTCTGCTTCATCTGCGGCAGCTCCACATCGGGGTTGTCCTTCGCATCGATGTCGATGGGGACGAACCCGGTGGCGGCCTCGACGTTGGCTTTGCGACGATCGAGCCCCTCGCGAAACAGCGATTGCCAAACGGTTGCCGGAAGGGACTTTTTGTACTTGTCGATGACCACGTCCGTAGTGGCAGGGTCGTTCGCCAGCCGACGCAGCTCAGTGATCCGGTCGCCGTGGTCCGGGTCCATCAACTTCGCGAAGATCTCGGAAGCGGACACCCGCTGATGCGTGCGGGAGCGCTTCTCGCCAATGATGCCGTCAGGGAAGGTTGTGGCTTGGTCATACATGGTGCACCTCAGGGAGCGGGACTTCAACGGTCGACTAGTTGCAGGGGTCAGGCTCGTCGAGCGGCCAGAACAGGCGCGGGAGCTCCGACAGCGTGGTCAGATCGTCCGGGAGTGGACGCACCCACTTGCAGCCCTTCGACGGGGGCACCTTCACGGCGGTACCTGGCGCGTAGTAGGAGACCTTCGCGCCGAAGTGGTTGCCCGGATGCAGCCCGGGCTCCGGAAAGACGAAGCCCTCCGGGACGCGGTAAAACATCGTCAGGGTGTGCCAGGTTTCATGCCGCCGGCAGAACACCGAGGCATGGGTGCCGCACTCCAGGTGCTCCTGGTCGATGCGGTCCCACGCGAAGTGGTACAGCCGCACGGCCATGATTCCCGCCGGGAGGACAACCTCCCAGTCTACTTTGCGTGCCTGGCGCCCGGCCTTCTCCGGTTTCATCCGGCCAAGATCGCGCAGGTAGTTAGTCATTTCAGGCGTGTTCATCCTTCCATCGGCATCGGAGAGAATGAGCTGCAGGCCGCTTGGCAGTTGGGTTTCTCCCACCTCCGTGAGATACAAACTACGCATGGCGCACCTCCAGAGGATCCTTCGTGCAGCGTTCCAGGTAGGCGTCCAGGTCCCGTTTGCGGAACCGGATAACACACTTGGCCCCCTGCCCCAGATTGATCCATGGGATATCGCCAGAGAGGCGACGACGGTTGAGCGTGCTGCGTCCGACGTGCAGGTACTCGCACGTTTCCTTTTCGGTGAGCAGCGGCTCGATGATGAGGTTGCTGGGATCTTGTTTGAGTAGTTGTTTTGTGTTTGTCTTCATGGAATGGACCTCTCCTTGGCGGTCGCGAGAATGAAAAAGGCCGATCCGCGCCGGCGGAATTGCCTGCGTCGAATCGGCCTGTTTTTGACTTGTTGTTGTGGGAACTAGTGCTGGATCAGGGTCGTCGGTGGATGGACCTGAGCCATCGCCGTCGGCTGTTGCCGTGCGCGGCGTGGAGGAGGCCGCGCGATGCTCACGAGAACGCGCACAGGAACAGGCTCTTGTCGAGGAGGAGGGGAGAGCGCTCGATGGGCTCTCGGGGGCGCTGCGGCGGAACGACTCCTCACCAAATTCGGCGTGGGTCATCTTCCGGGTTTCGGCGTCACTCACTCCCAGGCGACGGCAATAATCCTGGTACTCGAGACGCGCCTGACGATAGGCGGCCATGTTCATCAGTCGGTTTCTTTTATTTCGTAGAACGTAATAAAGATTCTCATCGCGCCAGTGATCCCAGAGGCTGAGATCGTCTCCACCGTGGCTGTCGCAGAGGTTCTGCATCTGCGCTTCGATCCTGCGAAGTGCCTTGAAAATATGAGAATTAGAACCAGTTCGACGCATGGGAACTCCGCGGAACCATCCCGCTGTCATGAAGTATAGTCACTATAATTGCACTGTCAATACAAAAACGCATATTGCGATCATTTGTTACCCGGTGCAGTCTCTCGTGATACAAAACGCCAGGTATTGACTTTCTGTGGTCAGTGCCATAGACCGGAGACTACAGGGAGGGCACCTTGGGAAGACAAAAGAAATCCACCACCATTGCGAAGAGCACCACGGCAGCCAACGTCGGCTACGAGGCGCAACTGTGGGCCATGGCCGATGCCCTGCGCGGCAGCATGGACGCATCGGAGTACAAGCACGTCGTGCTGGGGCTGCTGTTCCTGAAGTACATCAGCGACGTGTTCGAGGAGCACCACGCGCAGCTGCTGTCGATGCAGGAGCACGGCGCCGATCCCGAGGACCCGGACGAGTATCGCGGCGACAACATCTTCTGGGTGCCGCCCGAAGCCCGCTGGAGCACGCTGCAGGCGGCGGCGCGGCAGGCGTCGGTGGGACAGACCGTGGACGTCGCCATGGCCGCCATCGAGCGCGACAACCCCAAGCTCAAGGGCGTGCTGCCCAAGGACTACGCGCGCCCCGCGCTGGACAAGCAGCGCCTGGGACAACTGATCGACCTGGTCGCCAACATCCGCGTGGGGGATCAGGAGAGCCGCGCCCGCGACCAGCTCGGCCGGGTGTACGAGTACTTCCTCTCCCAGTTCGCCTCCGCCGAAGGCAAGCGAGGCGGCGAGTTCTACACCCCACGCTGCATCGTCAAGCTGCTCGTCGAGATGCTCGAACCGTACCAGGGGCGCGTGTACGACCCCTGTTGCGGGAGCTCCGGCATGTTCGTGCAGAGCGTGGAGTTCATTCGCGCGCACGCCGGGCGCGTCAAAGCCGACATCTCGATCTACGGCCAGGAGATGAACTACACCACCTGGCGCCTCGCCAACATGAACCTGGCGATCCGCGGCATCGACGGGAACATCCAGCAAGGCGACACCTTCCACAACGACCGCTTCCCCGATCTCAAGGCCGATTTCATCCTCGCCAATCCGCCGTTCAACATCTCCGAATGGGGTGGCGACCGCCTGCGCGAGGACAAGCGCTGGCAGTACGGCACGCCGCCGGAGGGCAACGCCAACTTCGCCTGGGTGCAGCACATGGTGCATCACCTGGCGCCCGCAGGTGTCGCCGGCTTCGTGCTGGCCAACGGCTCGATGTCAGATCGGAAGAGCGTCGTGTAGGGAAAGAGTGTAGATCTCGGTG
>CALKWH010000107.1 GCA_938004375.1 uncultured Pseudomonadota bacterium | reverse complement strand
AGATCGTATTCGGTGACTGGAGTTCAGACGTGTGCTCTTCCGATCTGTCGAGGCCATGAAGGAGGGCGCCTACGACTTTTTGCCCAAGCCCGTGAAGAAGGCCGCGCTGGTGCGCACGCTGGACAAGGCCATGGAGCGCCGGCGCCTGGTGCAGGAGAACCGCCAACTGCGCGCGCGCCTCGAAGGCGCCGAGCAGGAGGGACAGTTGGTCGGGCAGTCGCCGGCCTTCCGCCACCTCCAGGACCTGCTGCGTCAGGTGGCTTCGTCAGAAGCCACAGTGCTGTTACGCGGCGAGAGCGGCACCGGCAAGGAGCTCGCCGCCCGCGAGATCCACCGTCGCTCGGCCCGCGCCGCCGCCCCGTTCGTCGCCGTCAACTGCGCCGCCCTGCCCGAGTCGATCATCGAGAGCGAGTTGTTCGGCTACGTCAAGGGGGCCTTCACGGGCGCCGGCGCCGACCGTCCCGGGCGCTTCAGGCAGGCCGACGGCGGCACGCTCTTCCTCGACGAGATCGGCGATCTCGCGCCGCACCTGCAGGTCAAGCTCCTGCGCGTGCTGCAGGAGGGCGAGGTCGAGCCCGTGGGCGCGGACCGCCCGGCCCCGGTCAACGTGCGCCTGCTGGCGGCGACCCACCGGAACCTCGAGGAGGCCGTTGCGGCGGGGCGCTTCCGCGCGGACCTGTACTACCGCCTCAACGTCATTTCCATCACGCTGCCGCCTCTGCGCGAGCGCCCCGACGACATCGCGCTTTTGGCCGCCCACTTCATGGGGCGGTTCAACCGCAAGAACAACAAGCAGTTCCTGGGCATCACCCAGGAAGCCCTGGACGTGCTGGCCTCCCATCCCTGGCCGGGCAACGTCCGCGAGCTCGAGAACGTGATCGAGCGGGCGGTGGTGCTGGGCCGGGGCGACTTCATCACCCTCGAGCACCTGCCCCCCGAGCTCACCGCGATCACGCCCTCGGGCGGCTCGATCACGCTGCCCATCGGCGTGCCCATGGAGGAGATCGAGCGCACGATGATCCGCGAGACCCTGCGCTTCACGGGCGGGAACAAGCAGGACGCCGCCCGGCTGCTGGGCATCGCCACCCGCACGATCTACCGCCGGCTCGCCGAGGAGGGGGATGGGGACGGCGGGCGGGAACCCGGCGGGGGGGAGGAGCGGCCATGAGGCTCGGCTGGCGCTCCTTCAGGGCCCTGTGGGTGGTGTTCTGGATCCTCATCCGGTACCGCTTCGCCCTGGCCCGCGGCCGGCGCACGGCCGAGTCCGCCGAGGCCCTCGAGCGGCTGCACCGGCGCACCGCCGTCCGGCTGCGCCGGCTGTTCATGGAGCAGCGGGGGCTCTACATCAAGGTGGGGCAGTTGATCTCGATCCTGGCCACCGTGCTGCCCCCCGCCTTCCGCGAGGAGTTCGCCGCCCTGCAGGACCGCGTGGACCCGGTGCCCACCGATCTGATGCGCACCCGGCTGGCCGACGAGTGGAAGCGCCCGCCCGCGGAGGTCCTCGCCGACCTCGAGGAAACGCCCATCGCCGCCGCCTCCGTGGGGCAGGTCCACCGCGCGCGCCTCCACGACGGGCGGCAGGTCGCGGTGAAGATCCAGTACCCCGGCATCGAGGCCGTGTTCGCCCAGGACATGCGCGCGTTCTACGTCATCGTGCGGCTCATCGGCTGGTTCTTCCCCAACCCGGAGCTCGTGCGCATCTACGACGAGCTCAAGGCGATCCTGGAGCAGGAGGTCGACTTCACCCAGGAGCTGGACAACCTCCAGCGCTTCCGGGCCGCCTTCGCCCAGAGCCCGTCGGTCACCGCCCCCGAGCCCGTGCTCGAGTGGTGCACCCCGAAGGTGCTGGTGACCGCCTTCGTCGAGGGCGTGAAGATCAACGACACGGCGGGCCAGCGCGCCCTGGGCGTGAACCCCGAGGAGGCCGCCTCGCTGCTGGTCGAGACCTACGCCGCGATGTTCTTCGAGCACGGGTTCTACCACGCCGATCCCCACCCGGGGAACGTGTGGGTCCAGCCCGGCCCGAGGTTGTGCTTCATGGACTTCGGCGCCTGCTCGGTCATCTCGGACCGCATGCGCGAGGGCATGGTCGCCTTCGTGCAGGCCGGCGTGCGCAAGGACACGGCCGGTCTGGTCGCCGCCATGCGCAAGATGGGCTTCATCCCCACCTCCGCCGACCCCCGCGTGTACGACCGCGTGGTGGCGTACTTCCACGACCAGTTCCAGGAGAAGATCGGCATCGAGAACCTGCGCCTGGGGAACCTGCGCTTCTCCACCGAGGGCGGCCTGAAGAACCTGCAGGACTTGAAGGGCATGAACATCAGCCTCAAGGACATCGCCGCCTCGTTCCACATCCCCCGGGAGTGGGTCATGCTCGAGCGCACGCTTTTGCAGATCTTGGGGCTGGTGACCGTGATGGCCCCCGAGCTCGACGTCCTCGAGGTCTTCTTGCCCCACCTGCGCCGCTTCTCGATCTCGTACGGGCTCGATCCCTCGTCGCTCGCGCTGCAGGCCATGCGCGAGCTGGCCAAGAACGCGCTGGCGCTCCCCTCCGAGCTGCGCTCGGTGCTCTCCCGGCTGACCTACGGCGAGATCGAGCTGCGCCTCGCCGACGCCGAGTACTTCGTCAAGACCGCCCACGCCTGGGTCCACGAGGGCCTGTTCGCCGGGCTGGGAGTGTTCTTCCTGTGGTCGGGCTGGCGCTTCGAGGACGCCGGGGACGACGCGCGCGCCGCCGTGCTCTTCGGCGTGTCCGCCCTCTGCGGGCTCCTCTTTCTGCGCTACTTCTTCGCATCCACCCGGCAGAGGCGGCGATGAAGGACCAGGAGGGCTTCTTCGAGATCCACGTCCAGGGCCCGCTCGCCGGCCTGCGCCTGGACCAGGTCATGGCGTCGCGCGTCTCGCGGCGCTTCGCCCGCAGGCTCATCGAGGCCGGCGCCGTGTTCGTCGACCGCCAGCGCGTGAAGGTCGCCTCGCGCACCGTGCGCGCGGGCTCGGTGGTGCGGGCCCCGCTGGAGCTGCCCCGCGCGCCTCTCGCCGGGGACGATCCCGACGCCTGGATCCTGGCCACGGACCCCCGGTTCGTGGTTGTGAACAAGCCCGCCGGCTGGCCCACCGCCCCCACGGCCCAGGGGGACCGCTCGGTGGTCACCGAGCTCTCGCGTCGCCTGGGCCAACTGTGGGTCGTGTCCCGCCTGGACTTCCACACCTCGGGGGTGCTGCCGTTCGTGCGCGACCCCTCGATCCTGACGGCCTTCGAGGACCTGCTGCGCTCGGAGGCCTGCGAGAAGATCTACGTCGCGCTCACCCGCGCCTTTGACCTCTCGCCCGGGCTCCTCGACCTGCCCATCGGCCCGCACCCGGCCCGCGCCCAGCGCTTCTGCGTGCGCGACGACGGCCGCCCGGCGCGCACCGAGGTCCTCGAGGTGCGAGCGCTGCCCGACGACCGCCAGCTCGTGCGCCTGCGCCTTCACACCGGCCGCACCCACCAGATCCGGGTGCATCTGGCCCACCTGGGGTGCCCCGTGCTGGGCGACCCGTGGTACCCCGTGGGCGAGGCCGCCGGCGCCGGCCCCATGTTCCTCCACGCCGAGCGCCTGCGCTGGCGCTCCCCCGTGTTCGGCGACGCCGACTTTTTCGCCCCGATCCCCTGGGAAGCCGGGTTCGCGCCCGCCCGGTGAGCGTTCGTCCGAGCTTGTTCTTTTCACAACCGAAAATATTTAATGTAAGCTTTGCGTCGTCTTGAATGCATGCGAAAAATCCGGTTGACGAACGGAGGGCGCAATGAGACGGTTGTTCATCATGGTATTGGCACTCGGATTATCCGGGTGCGGCAGTTCGAGCCTCGAGATCTCCCGGTCGGAGCTCTGCGAAGCCCAGGTGGATGAGACGAGTTGCCGGGAGTCGGACTGCGCCTGGCGAATCTCGAGAAAATGTTGGCTGGAGGACGGTGTTTGTGAACCAACTACGGATTATGAGTATCATTGTATGGCCCGTGGGGAAAATCCTGATTGGGAGGAAGAAAGGACGACCGGCTACTACCGGGACGAGGGTGATGGGTATCAGATCCTTTTTGTGTTGAATCATAATGGTGCCACCATTCCGGGATGGAGTCGTTGTGATGAAAAACCTGGTTGGTACAATGTTTGCTGGACTTGTGGTAAATATAAAGAATAGTACTCGAGTACTGCGTGCTCGGCGACACGCTGACCGTCCGCCGGGACGGCCCGCTGGGCCCCACCCTGAAACTGTACACCCGCCGGTGACGGTGGGGCCATCGCAAGGAATTTCCATGAGAGGGTGTGGGAGTCGATTACAATTACGACAACGACAACGACAACGAGAGAAACAAACACCAGCACCCGCTGCGAGACGGTATCATCAGACTTGGTGAGTTGTCACGAGATACGAGTATTTTCACCTGCAGTCAATTATACTCGCGAGTTTTTTTGACTACAGGGGATGACAGTGGGTCTGGGTCGGAGCGCCTTGCCCCGGTCACCACACGCGGTCCGTCTCGAACGCCCCCAGGATGGGCGTGATCACCAGCCCGAAGGGCCGCTGCACCACCCCCACGACGTCGAAGCGGAGCTCGTCGATCCCCGCGCGCCGGGCGTCGGGGAGCTGGTCCCAGAAGAGCACGGCGGCGCGGATGATCTTCGCGCGCTTGGTGGGGGTCACGCTCTCGAGGGGGTGCCCGCCGGAGTCCGTGGCCCGGGTGCGCACCTCCACGAAGGCGAGGACCCCTCCGCGGCGCGCGACGAAGTCGAGCTCGCCGAGCCGGTGGTAGTTGTCGTTGCGGGCGACGAGCTCGTAGCCCCAGTCCTGGTAGAGGGCCACGGCGCGATCCTCGCCGAGCCGGCCCAGTTCGATGCGTTCCTGGTGGTCGTGGGGTTCCATGCCGTCATTATCGGGTCGGACGGCCTCGCGGTTGCAGAGAATCGTCCGCCTTTTCGCTTTCTCGCTGTGCCTCGGGCCGCGCTTTGACCTTCCTCGCGCCCCGTCTGTCACCGCGGGGTCGCAGGCGTGCCTGGAAAAACCTCCTCAGTCCCTGCTGAAGGAGGTTTTTCCATGTCCCGCCTGCTCGTCCTGCAACACGCCATCGCCACCGCGGCCGCCATCTCCGCCGCCCGGCTCGTTCATCCTGTCCTCGCCCGGCAGTTGGAGCGTTCCTCAAGTTCGATCGCCTTGAATCTGGCCGAAGGCGCCGGCCGGTTTGGAAAGGACCGCCTGCAACACTACCGTATCGCGTACGGCAGTTGCCAGGAGGCCAAGGCAACGGTCGCCATCCTTGTGCTCGGTGGCCACTTGGATCGCGCGACCGGCGTCCGCTGGTATCGCGACCTGGACCGGATCGGCGGCATGACCTGGGGTCTCATGAAGGCATGCGTATGAAGCGGGGTCGGTGTCCGTGTCCGTGGCGGTGGAATCGCCCGCCGGGCGATTCGCGGAAACGGGTCATCTCCGGCGCCTGGCGGCACCTATAAATGGGCTTCGGGATTCCGGTCCGTGGGACGCAGGCGGTCTGCCAGACGTTGCCCGTCTGCCAGACGTTGCCCGTCTGCCAGACGTTGCCCGTCTGCCAGACGTTCCCCGTCTGCAAGCCAGCGGCCGGTGATCGAGGCGGGGTTGGCCATGACCTCCTCCGGGGTGCCCGCGGCCAGGACGCGCCCGCCCGCCGCGCCGCCGCCGGGACCCAGGTCCACGACGTGGTCGGCCGAGGCGACGACCTCGAGGTTGTGCTCGATGAGCACGACCGTGGCCTGGCGTTCGACGAGCTGGTGCAGCACCTGGATGAGCATGCCGACCTCGTGCATGTGGAGGCCGGTGGTGGGCTCGTCGAGGATGTAGACCGTGCCCGGGAGGTCGCGCTTGCCCAGCTCTCGGGAGATCTTCATGCGCTGGGCCTCGCCCCCCGAGAGGGTGGTGGCCGACTGCCCGAGCTGCAGGTAGTCCAGGCCCACGTCGGCGAGCACCTGGAGCCGGCGCACCAGGGTCCGGTGGGCGGAGAAGACGTCCATGGCCTCACGCACGGTGAGTTGCAGCACCTGGGCGATGTTCAGCCCCTTGTACTTCACCTCGAGGGTGTCCTGGTTGTAGCGCAGGCCGCCGCAGGCCTCGCAGGTGACGAACACGTCGGGGAGAAAGTGCATCTCGATGCGGAGCTGGCCGTCGCCGTCGCACTTGTCGCAGCGCCCGCCGCGCACGTTGAACGAGAACCGACCGGGGCTCCAGCCGCGCACCTGGGCCTCGGGGAGGCGGGCGAAGATGGCCCGGATCTCGTCGAAGATCTTGGTGTAGGTGGCCGGGTTCGAGCGGGGGGTGCGGCCGATGGGGGACTGGTCGATGAGCACCACGCGGGTGACGGCCCCGGCGTTCTCGAGCGCCTCGAGGTGGCCCGGGTTCTCGACGCCCAGCCCGAGGCCCAGCGCCAGGTGCTTGTAGAGCGTGTCCACCACCAGCGAGCTCTTGCCCGAGCCCGAGACGCCCGTGACGCAGACGAGGCGCCCCAGGGGGAGGTCGAGATCGACGCCCCGGAGGTTGTGGGTGGTCACGCCGCGCAGCCGGACCCAGGCCTCGGGGGCCGGGCGGTGGCGCCGGGAGACCGAGGAGCGCTCGCCGCGCAGGTAGCGGGCGGTGAGCGTGTCCGCGCCAAGCAGGTCCGGGACCGGGCCCTCGAAGACCAGCCGGCCGCCGTGCCGCCCGGAGCCGGGGCCCAGCTCGACCACGTGGTCCGCCGCGAAGATCGTCCCCGGGTCGTGCTCGACCACGAGCACGGTGTTGCCGCGGTCGCGCAGCTGCATCAGGGTGCCCAGCAGGCGGCGGTGGTCCTGCGGGTGCAGGCCCACGCTGGGCTCGTCGAGGACGTAGGTCACGCCCACGAGCCCGCTGCCCAGCTGGCCGGCGAGGCGGATGCGCTGGGCTTCGCCCCCCGAGAGCGTGAACACGGTGCGGTTCAGGTGGATGTAGCCCAGCCCCACCTCGCACAGGAAGCGCAGCCGGTGGGAGATCTCGGTCACCAGCGGCTCGGCGATGGGCGCCTTCGCTCCGGTGAAGGCCAGCGCGCCGAACCACTCGAGGGCCTCCTCGGCGGGCAGGGCTTCGACGTCCACCAGGGTCCGGTCGCCCACGGTGACCGCGGCGGCCACGGGGTTGAGGCGGCCGCCCCGGCAGGCGGGGCACGGGCGGGTCTCCTTGTAGCCCGAGAGGCTCTCGGCGTAGGCGCCGCCGTAGCGGGCGCTGCGCTCGAGGAGGGTGATCACGCCGGGCCACCCGAGGGCCTCGTCCCCGTGGAAGAGGGCGTCGGCGGCCGCGGGCGGGTACTGGGAAAGCGGCGTCGAGGTCGAAAAGCCGTGGCGCCGCATGACCGGGCCGAGGCCGTCGGGCAGCTTGACCCACCAACGCTCGGGCAGCGGGGCGAGGGCCCGCTCCGAGAGCGAGAGCTGGGGGTTCGGCGCGATGAGCCGGGGCGACAGGAAGCTCACGGTGCCCAGCCCGTAGCAGGCCGCGCAGAAGCCCTGGGGGCTGTTGAACGAGAACAACTGCGGGGAAAGGGCGGGGGCCGAGAAGTCGTGGGTGAGGCAGCGGGCCTGCGTGGAGACCAGCCGCTCCGGGCCCTTCGGATCCCAGACCACGAACGTCTCTTCGCCCCAGCGCAGGGCCAGCTCGACCGAGCCGGCGACCCGCGCCCGGGCCACCTTCTTCGGGTCGAAGCGGTCGATGACCAGGTCCAGGTCGTGCTTCAGGTTCTTCTTCAGGGCGGGGGTCGGGTCGAGCTCGACCACCTCGCCGTCGACGCGGACGCGGGTGAAGCCCTCCCTGCGGCAGCGCTCGAGCAGGTCCGCGTGGGTGCCCTTCTGCTGCCGCACCAGCGGGGCCAGCAGGTGGACCATGCGGCCGCCGTCGGCGCGGATCAGGGCGTCGGTGAGCTCCTCCCGGGTCTGCGAGACCAGCGGCGTCGCGCAGTGGGGGCAGCGGGCGGTTCCCAGGCGGGCGAAGAACACGCGCAGGAAGTCGTGGAGCTCGGTCACCGTCCCCACGGTGGAGCGGGGGTTGTGCGAGGCGTTCTGCTGGTCGATGGAGATCGCCGGGGAGAGCCCCTCGATCCGCTCGACCAGGGGTTTGTCGAGTTGGGGGAGGAACTGGCGGGCGTAGGCCGAGAGGCTCTCGACGTAGCGCCGCTGGCCCTCGGCGTACACGATGTCGAACGCGAGCGTGCTCTTCCCCGAGCCCGAGGGCCCGCAGATCACGGTGAGCCGCCGGTGGGGCAGGTCCAGGCTGAGGTCCTGGAGGTTGTGCTGCCTGGCTCCGGCGATCCGGATGCAGGCGGGCGCGGGCCCTCTTTCATTCGTCATGGGAATTCCATCCTGGGAGAAAAGACGGGGCGGGCCGGTTCAGTCTTCGTCGTCTTCGTCGTCGCCGTAGTCGTCGAGGTCGTCGAGGTCGTCGTCGTCCTCGTCGTCGAGGTCCGAGTCGAAGTCGTCGTCCTCCTCGTCGTCCATGAAGTAGGAGTCATTGTCGTCGTCGTCGTCGTCGTCCTCGTAGCCGAAGTCGTCGTCGTCGTCGTCCTCGTAGCCTTCGAAGCCGAACTCGTCCTCGCTCTCGGAGAGCTCGTCCTCGTCCTCGTAGTCCTCGTCGAGCTCGTCCTCGCCGAAGGTCTCGCGGATGGCTTCCATCACCAGCGGCCGGATGCGGTGCTCGGCCGCCACGGCGGCGCGGCCGCGGAGTCCGAGCTGGGAGATGACCGCCAGGGTGATGCCCTTGACCGTCGGGTGGGTGCTCTCCGCGATCAGCACCGGAATGATCTCCTCGACAAATGCCATGTCCAACATGGTTCTTCTCCTCGTGCCGGGACCGGTCCGGGGTCGGCCGCGACCCAATCCCGGGGCGCAACCGTATGTGTTTTTTCCGGAGTCGTCAACAGTTGAGTGGAGGCGAAAACGGCGAAAGAATCTTTTTATCCCGCGTCAGGCGTGGTCAGGTCGCGGACCGTGTGCACGCGGCCGTCGAGGAGCCCGAGCTGGAGGGCATCGCGGGAGGCCAGCCGCTGGTGCAGGAGGAAGCAGCCGACGTCCATGGCCAGGCCGGCGAGGATCAGCAGCCCGCCCAGAAAGAGGTGGCCCGGGCTCGCGCCCAGCAGGCCGGTGTGGAGCTGGCCGACGCCCCAGAAGACCAGCGCGAAGAGGTAGAAGGCCCCGCACAGCAGGAGGGCGGGGTCCCCCAGGGAGCCGGTGGAGTGGTAGACGACGCTGCTGGCGGGCACGTGGAGGGTGCGCCGGGACAGTTCGATCCCCAGCATGGTGGTGCGCTCCTCGCAGGTCCAGGCGTCCCGCGTGCGCTCCCAGCGCTGGCGACGGGCGTAGCCCAGGGCGCGGGCCACCAGCAGTCCGACGACGACCGGCAGGTACAGGCCGCTGACCGCGAGCAGCACGCGTCCGGTGTCGAGGCGCGGGTCCGGCGCGGCCACCCCCGAGTAACGCCGGCCCTCGGCGATCGTCAGGCTCATCGCGCGACCTCCTGGGCCGTGAAGGTGCGGATCACCGTGACCTTCACCTGGCCGGGGAAGGTGAGCTCGGAGGAGATCTTCTGGGAGATCTCGGCGGCCAGGCTCATGGTGCGTTCATCGTCGAGGCGCTGGGAGTCGACCTGCACGCGCAGCTCGCGGCCCGCCTGCACGGCGAAGACCTCCTGGATGCCCGGGAAGCTGCGGGCGGCGCGCTCGAGGTCGTTGATGCGGTCGAAGTAGGTCTCGATCTGCTCGCGGCGGGCCCCGGGGCGTCCGCCGCTCATGGCGTCCGCCGCCATGACGAGGCTCGCGTAGATCGATTCGTGGCCCATCTCGCCGTGGTGGGCGCCGATGGCGTTGACCACCTCGGCGTCCTCGCCGTACTGCATGGCGAGCTCGCAGCCGATGACCGCGTGGGACCCCTCGACCTCGTGGGTGAGGGCCTTGCCGATGTCGTGCAGGAGGGTGGCGCGGCGCGCGAGCTCGACGTCGAGGTGGAGCTCGCCGGCGATCAGCCCGGCCAACTGGGCGGCCTCGATGGTGTGCAGCCACTGATTCTGGGTGTACGAGGTGCGGAAGAACAGCCGGCCCACGAGCTGGATGATCTCCTTGTGGGCCTTGGGCTTGAGCCCGACGAGCTTGAACGCCTTGCGGCCGTAGCCTGTGATCTCGTTCTCCATCTCGGCGTTCTTCTTCTGCCAGAGGTCGAGGAGGGCCTCCCAGGTGGTGATCTGGCGACCGCCCTCGATCGCTTTCTCGAGCACCCGGCGGGCGACCTCGCGGCTCACGGCGTCGATGGTGTCGAAGCGGATCACCGCGTCGTCACCGAGCTGGGAGAACACCGGGATGCGGAACAGTTCGCCCAGCTTCTCGATGGAGCCCTGGCACAACTTGAGCAGGTTCTGGTACTGGGCCATCGTCATGGCCACGGCGTTGGAGGGGCGTTCCTGCACCTCGGTGCGGGCCAGGCGGCCCATGGCGATCCCCATGATCCGCTTGGCCTTGGGGATGAAGTCGGCCTCGGGGATCTGTTCCCAGCCACGCAGCTCCTCCTGGGCTTGGAGCTCGGCGGTCTCGACCAACCGGCGGAAGATCTGGTCACGCACCTCGGCCTGGGACGTCCGGGCCGAGGCCTCGATGGCGGCGGGGACCTGGGCCTGCAGCTCCCGGCGCTGGTTCTTCAGTTCCGTGATGGCGGCGGTGCGCTCCTGCAGTGCGGCGAAGCGGCGGGTCAGATCGGCGTCCCGGGTCTTGAGCTCCTCGGTCGTGGTCTCGACGCGGGCGGCCTCGCGTTCGAGCAGCAGCTCCTGCTCGTTCATCTCCTCTTCCTGCTCGCGGGCGAGCTCCTCGAGCTGGCGTCGGGAGTCCAGTCGGAGCTGGGCGACCTCGTCGCGGGCCCTGAGTTGTGCGTCCTCGACCCGGCGGCGGGCCTCTTCGCGGAGCACGCCGGCCCGCTCCCGGGCTTCGGCGATGGCGCCCCTGGCCCGTTCGGTCGTCTGCCGGTGGAAGAACCAGAACGTGCCGGCGAAGGCCACGAGCACGAGGATGGACAGAAGGACGGTCAGCATCGGGTTCATTCCTTTGGAGCCTGGCCGGCTCCGTGGGTACCGGACAAGCCCAGCCTCTGCGCCAGACGCGTGATGACGAACGAGGCGACGTGCTCGGCGAAGGTACCCCGTCCGAAGCCGGCGTCGAAGCCCAGTTCGAGGGCCAGTTTGTGATCGATGCGGGGGCCACCGGCGATGAGCACGAAGCGATCCCGGACGCCGGCCGCCTCGGCCAGCTCCACGAAGCGGGTCAGGTTCTGCAGGTGGGCGTCACGTTGGGTGACCACCTGGGAGACCAGGATGGCGTCGGCGTCCTTCTCGCGGGCGCGGGCGAGCAGGGTCTCGGGCTCCACCTGGGCGCCGAGGTTGAAGGCGTCGATCATGGTGAAGCGCTCGAGGCCGTAGTGGCCGGCGTAACCCTTCATGTTCATGATGGCGTCGATGCCCACCGTGTGGGCGTCCTCGCCGATGCAGGCGCCCACGATCCGCAGCTTGCGGCCGAACAGTTCGCGGATCTTCTCGTCGCAGGTCGTGCGATCCCAGCCCTCGGCCTTGACGGTGGTGACCGTGATCTCGGTGGCGTCGATGAACAGGCGGGTCTTTCCGTACACGACGAAGAAAGTGAAGCCCTCCCCGAGGTCGGCCATGTGCACGACGTCGGCCTCTGCCAGGCCCATCTTGCGCACGAAGCGCAGCGCGGCCTCCTTGGCCACGGGGCCGGTGGGGAGCGGCAGGGTGAAGCTCATCTGCATGGCGCCGTCGGAGAGGGAGTCGCCATAGGGCCGGATTTCGTGGAGGTTCAGATCCATGTGTCGATCTCCTTCTCCAGGCCGAGCTGGGCCGCCAGGACCGTCTTGCACGGATTGTGGTACCGCTCGCTCTTCTCGAGGACGCCCAGCAGCCCCTTGCCCTGGTCGGTGGGGCGGGAGATGTCCGCGAACCAGCCCGAGGAGATCGCCTCGAGCAGGCCGGCCTCGTGGACTTTTCCGAGGAGGGCTTCGGTCTTGTCCAGCACCTCGTGGGCGCGCCGGATCACGAGGGAGTCGGGCCGGAAGGTAACCTGTTCGTGGAGGTGGCGGGCCGCGTTCATGACGTAGTCCGCGTTCTGCAGCGCCAGGAAGCGGTCCTGCAAAAAGGGCGTGTGCATGGCCTCGGTGAGCATCCCCAGCAACTGGATGCCCTGCTGGGACCAGATGCCCGCGAGGTTGAACATGGCGTTCATCAGGTAGCCCTTGAAGATGTCCCCGCTCATGTGCTTGGTCGGCGGCATGTACTTCAGGGGGCTGTCGGGGAAGACCTCGCGCAGAAGCAGCGCCTGGGAGAGCTCGAGCAGGAAGGAGTCCTCGAGGTCGGGGTCGATCTCGAACGCGTGCCCGAGGCCCAGCAGGGCGGGACTGAGTCCCGCTGCCAGCCCGAAGCTCTCGTTGATGAAGTCAGAGGCGAGCACGGTGTGCGCGGCCTCGACGGCGTCGGCGGTGGTGAGGTAGTTGTCCTCTCCGGTGTTGATGATGATCCCGGCCGCGGCGTCGACCATGCGGCTGAAGAACTGGTCCACGAAGGTGCGCACGGGGTTGATGTCGCGGAACAGGATGCCGTACATGCTGTCGTTGAGCATCATGTCCAGGCGCTCGAAGGCGCCCATGACCACGATCTCGGGCATGCACAGCCCGGAGGCGTAGTTCACCAGGCGGACGTAGTGTCCGGTCTCCTCGGCGACCTCGTCGAGGGCCGCTCGCATGATGCGGAAGTTGGCCTGGGTGGCGTAGGTGCCGCCGAAGCCCTCCGTGGTGGGGCCATAGGGGACGTAGTCCAGCAGCGACTGGCCCGTGGTCCGGATGACCGCGATGATGTCGGCGCCGCGGCGCACGGCGGCCTTGGCCTGGGCCACGTCCTCGTAGATGTTTCCGGTCGCGACGATGACGTATTTCCAGGGCTGGGGACGCACCGGAAGGCGGGAGATGCGTTCGTCACGCTCGCGGACGTTGGCCCGGATGCGCCCCAGACCCTCGGCGGCGAGCTCGTGGCCGAGGTGGCGCACCTCGTCGTCCGGCACGACCGGGAGGCGATGCAGGTCGAGCTCCCCGCGGGCGACGCGCTCGGCGATTTCGGTGATGGAGGCCCGGGTATGCAGCATGGCGGCGAGGACCGCCGAGGCGGCCCCGTCCCTGGCCTTCTCGCGGAGGTGGCCGACCAGGACGTTGGGGAGCGGAACCTGGTTGTGGTCCACGCCGTCGACGCCCAGCAGGCGGAGCACCGCCCGCTCCACGGTGACCGTGGTGTGCGCGCGCAACAGCGGGGCCAGCTGGCGGGTGATCCCGTCGGCCGTGCCGCGCAGTTTCTTCACCACAGTTTGATCGATACCCAGAAGGGACATGCCTTGCCTCCGTGATGCCTGGCCGAAAGAGAAGCCCTGCTGCCGGCGGTGGATGCACGCCGGCGACGTCGTCCCGGTGGGGTCAGCGGACCACCCCCGGACATTGGGAATCGGTGCAGAGGTCCGAGGCCGGACCCGCTGGCGCGGTCTCCCTGGCGGGGCCCGTCTCCGTGGTGCCGTCGTTCTTGGGCGCGGCCTCGTCTGCGGGGGTGGTCTTCGTGGCCTTCGAGCCGGAACAACCGGCGAAGAGGCCGAACAATAACAGAAGGAGGATGGTGAGGTGTTTCATGGGTTTTATCCGATGGCGACGCCGAGGATCTTCCGCAGTTCGAAGAACTTCTCGGAGGTCGCGAAGCGCAGCAGGGCGTCCTTCTTCTGCTGCAGTCCGAGGCCGCCGGCGATCATGGGCTCCGCCTGGATGGCGAGCATGGCGACGTCCAGATCCTGGACCAGGGTCAGCGCGGCGCGGTGCGAGGTCAACTCGACGCCCTGGATGAAGGAGTCGACGTTGGGCACGTAGCCCGTGGCCGCCATCTTCTGGGTCAGGTTGATCAGGGCCTCCTTGCTCGCCGGAGGCAGGACGGGGGCCAGTTGCGCGGCGGTCTGCTGCAGGACGCCCGGATCCGCCGGCAGCGGCATCTGGGCGTTCACCAGGCGCATGGAGCCGAAGATCATGGCGCGCAGCTCGCCGACGCTCGTCACGTGCTTCAGGAGGTAGTACTCCGGACGCATGTAGGTGAGCTCACGGGAGACCATGAACGCCAGGTCCTTCTCCATGTGGCCGGCGAGGAGCTCCTGACCGACGGTGACGAACGGGATGCGCTGCCCCTTCTCGATCATGACGCCGTGCTGCATGCCCGCGCGGTGATCCGGCAGGAGGTACAGTTCGGGCGCCTCGACGGCCAGCCGGTCGAGCGCGTAGAAGAAGATCTTGTTGAACAGCGGACCCTCGCCGGCGGGCTCCTGACGGCTCTTGCGGTTGATGCCCCAGTTCTTGGTGGGCCGGCCCTTGAGGGTGGTGATGGGGATGGAGATCGCCGCCATCAGGTGACGCATGGCCGGATCCTCGAGGGAGGACGTGAGCATGCTGGCCCAGATGTCCTGCGTGAAGCGCTGCTTGAGCTGGGCGAAGCCGCGGGGCTTGTACTGGTTGAAGAACTCCAGCTCCTCGGCCTCGGCGACCTTGAGGTTGGTCAGGGCGGCGGCCATGCACCACGCGGCGTCGTAGTTCCGCACCTCGAGGTAGAGCCGGTAGAGCTTCTTCATGCTCTCCTGGTTATAGGTGTTGCGGTCCAGGATCTCGTGGTGCTTGGCGATGGCCTTGTCGTAGGTGTCGGGGCCGGCCAGCTCGTAGAGCTCGGCGAGGATCTCATGCCGGTTGGCGGCGGAGGGATCGAGCGCGATGGCGGTCTCGAAGGCGCCCATGGCGGCCTTGAAGTCCTTGAGGCGGGTCCGGTAGATCTCGCCGAGGAAGTGCCACAGGTTGGTCAGCAGACCCTGGTTCTCGGGCGAGTTCTCCATGACGCGCTTGATCATCCTGCGGTAGTTGCGCTCCTGGAGCTTCCAGTCCTTCTTCTTGGTGAGGATCTCGTCGGTGTGCGAGAAGGCCTTCAGGTTGGTCACGTCGTCGTCCAGCGCCCGGTTGTAGTAGTCCACCGCGTCGTCCAGGGACTTGATGTACTCGCGGAAGACGCCGCCGACGCCGTACCAGATCTTGGAACGGATCTTCGGGTCGGTCTCCATCTCGGCGAGCAGGATCATGTTCTTGGCGACCTTCTTCCACTGCTCGGTGGTCTGGTACAGTTCGATCAGTTCGTGGATGATCAGCGTGTTCTTCGTGTCCAGGGAGGCTGCTTCCTCGAAGACCTTGATCGCCGAGGCGTTGTCCATGACCTTGTCGCGGTAGTACTCGGCGAGCCCGATCATGAAGTCGATCCGCTCGGCACCGGTCAGGTTCTCGGCCATGCGGGCCTTGATCTCGGCGGCAGCCTTGAAGTTGTTCTCCTTCTCGTACAGGTCCACCATGGCCTGCAGGGTGGGCTGGTGGTTGGGATCGTGCTCCAGGGCCTTCTCGTAGAGGTTCTGGGCCTTCATGATCTCGTTGCGCTTGAAGTGGACGGCGCCGAGCTTGAAGTAGATCTCGGTCTGCAGCTCGCGGTCGTTCTCGGCCTGCGGATGGACGAGGATCTGCTTGTAGAGCTTGAAGGCCTGCTCCCACTGCTCGAGGGCGTAGCACACCGAGGCCATGCCCTGCAGCACCGGCAGGGAGGTCTTCTCGATCTGATAGGCGTTGTAATAGGCCTTCTGGGCCTTCTCGAGCTCGCGGCGGGCCTCCGCGCTGCGGCCGAACCGGTAGTAAACCTTGGCCAGCAGCTCCTTGTCGGCGTTGGCGGCCTCGAGCTTGCGCACGAGCATCTGCAGGTGGGGGAACATGTCCTCGTAGCTCTTGCGCTCCCACAGGATGTCCGTGTAGCGCAGGGCCGCGTCCACGTGCTCGGGATCGATGTCGAGGCAGGCCTCGAGCAGCTCGGCCGCGCGCTCCGGATCGTCGAGGTGATCCAGGCGGATGACGCCGCCCTCGTAGAGATAACTGGCCTTGTCCACCATGTTCGCGGTGTGGGTCTGCGCGACCTCGAGCATCTTGGCGGCCTTGAGCCAGTCGTGGCGGTCGCCGTAGATGTTCGAGAGCTTCTTCAGCGCGGGCACGAACGAGGGGTTGATGGCCAGGGCCTCGGCGTAGAGGCGCTCGGCCTCGGACGGGTTGTGCTGGTACTCTTCGGAGATCTTGCCGATGCGGAAGTACAGATCCACCTTGGCGGACTGATCGGAGATCAGGTCCACCAGGCGCACGGAGACGTCCATGCAGCGGTCCCAGTCCTGCTGGGTCTCGTACAGCCGGGACAGCGCCGTCAGCGAGTCGAGGTCCATGGCGTCGTCGTCGAGCACGGCGATGTAGGCGTCGATGGCGCGCTCGGGCTCGTTGAGCTGCTTCTCGAGGACCTCGGCGGCGGCCTTGTACAGGCGGACGCGCTCCTTCGGGTCGTGCTTGGTGTAGATGTGGCGGTAGATGACCTCGATGTACTCGGTCCACTTCTTCTCCTGGCGGTACAGGCGGGCCAGGTTCTGGTAGGAGCGCTCGTCCTTGTCGCTGATCGCCAGGACCGCCTCGTAGCACTCGATGGCCTTGTCGGGCTTCTCGAAGTGCTCCTCCCACACCGCGGCCATCTGGTGGGACTTGCGGATGCGCTCGTCGTCGTGGGACAGGTAGTTCATCTGACGCTCGAGGATCGCCAGGTACTCCTCGAGGTCACCGATCTTCTCGTACAGTTCCTCGAGCTTGCGCATGACCATCAGGTTGTCCTGGTGGGCGTCGAGGAGCTCGTTGAGCACCTCGATGGCCTTGGAGGGCAGCTCGCGGCGGTCGTCGTAGAGGTCGGCGATCTTCAGTTTGAGGTCGAAGATCTCCTCCTCGTTGGTGCTGCGCTCGACGCGCTCGTTGACGATGTCGATCAGTTCGCGCCATTTCTCGTTCTTCTCGTAGAGGCGCTCCAGGGCCTCCAGCGGCTCCTCCTGGTCGAGGTTGGCCTCGTGCGCCTTCTTGTAGAACCGGATCGCCTCGTCCATGTCGGCGAAGTCCTTCTCGTAGGTGCGCGCGAGCTCCATGGCGGACTTGTAGACGACGTCCTGGCGGGTCTCGACCTCGAGGGCGAGGCGCAGTTCGCTGATGTACTCACCGACGGACTGGTTCTTGCGGTGGACCTCGGCCAACTGCAGGTGGACGCGGCCGTATTTCGGCTCGAGCCGGAGGGCCTGCTTGAGGACCTCGCTGGCCTTGGCCAGATCGTCGAGCTGGTCGGCGTACCACTTGCCCATCTTGACCAGCAGGTCGCAGCGGACCAGGCGATCCTCGACGGCGTCGACGGCCTCCTGGTACATTTCGATGAGCTCCTCCCAGTTGTTCTGGATGGAGGCGATGCGCTCGAGGTGGTCAGCGGTGACGTCGTTCATCGGGGCGATGGCGAAGGCGTTGGAGAGCGCGACGAAGGCGTTCTCGCGGTCCTGGAGCTTCTCCTCGTAGACCACCGCCAGGCGCTGGAGGATGGAGACGATCTCGGCCTTGTTATGCTCGGGGACGTCCTCCTCCTGGCCGCCCAGGTCGACGAACTTCTTCAGGTACAGGTCGGTGAGCTCCTTCCACTTGTTCAGATCGCGCAGCAGGCGTTCGAGTTGGTTGAAGGCCTCGACGTGGAGGCGTTCGAGCTTCAGGACGCGGCCGTAAGCGTTGGCGGCCGAGGCCTTGTCCCACACCCGGGTCTCATAGATGTCGGCGATCTGGAACAGCAGCTCGATCTTCTGCGGATCCTTCTGGGACATCCGGACCTTCTCCTCCAGGATCCGGATGGTGTCGGTCCACATCTCGCTCTGGGTATAGAGGGTCTCGAGGGCCTCGAGGGCCTCGGCGTCCCCGGAGACCTGCTGTAGCACGCTCTCCCACGCCGCGATGGCGCGGTCCGAGCGCATCAGGTACTCCTTCTCGATCTTGCCGATCTGGGCGTACAGTTGCCGCAGTTTGGCGGCGGGCATGGTGCCCTGGCCCAGGCCGACGAGGGCTTCGAGGACCTCGACGAGCTCCTCCCAGGCCTGGCTCTCGGAGAAGATGAAGGCCAGGTTTTCGAGGGCCTCGGTGTTGGACGGGTCGATGGAGCGGACGGCCTGATAGGCGTCCAGGGCCTGACGGTGGTCGGCGAGCTCCTTGAGCGCGATGCGGCCGACGGACAGGTAGGCATCGACCTGCTCGGAGGTCTCGTAGGAGGCCTGGGTGATGCGGTTCAGGTAATCGACGCACCCGGCCCAGTCGCGGGCGGCCTCGGCGAGCAGGGACAACTCCTTGAGGGCGCGGGGTTCCTCGCCCTTGAGCTCGAGGACGCGCTTCCAGAGGTCCTTGGCGCCCAGGGGGTTCTTCAGGGCGTCCGAGGCGATCTTGGCCATGTGGGCCAGGGCCTCGGCCACATCGTCGTCCGAGGACAGGGCCTTGGACATGCGCTCGTAGACGTTGAAGAGGGCCTTGTAGTCGCTGGTTTCGAAGTGGATGCGCTCCAGGCCCTCGAGGGCGTCGATGTTGCCCTCTTCCTCGCGGACGATGGCCTCGAAGGCGGCCACGGCGGCGGGCAGGTCCCGCAGGTCTTCCTCGCGGACCTTGGCGAGCCGGAACAGGAACTGCACGCGGTCGTACGCATCCTGGGCCGTCTTCGCGCGACGGTCGAGGATGCCGGCGAGCTCGGGGAACATGTCGTTGGCCGAGTAGATGCGGTCCAGACTCTCGAGTGCGGTGTAGTGCTCGTAGTCGATCTTCAGGACCTCGAGGTTGGCCTCCTCGGCGCCGGCCGGGTCGTGCAGCTCCTCCTCGTGGACGCGGGCGGCCTTCAGCCAGATCTGCACGGCGAGGTCGTTGAGGTCCGCGGCCTTGGACGGGCTGGCCGCGGCCCGGTTGGCGAGCTTGCGCGCGGAGGCGCGATAGACGTCGGTCAGGTCGACCCACAGGGCCATCTGGGCGGCCAGACCCTCGAGCCGCTCCTGAATCTCCACGTCGTCTTCGGCCTCGGCGAAGGCGCGGGCCCAGGTCTTGAAGGCCTGGTCAGGATCCCGCAGGTAATTTTCCTGGAGGTCGCAGATGGTCTTGAAGAGGGTGATGCGCTCCTCGGGGACCTTGACGAACTCGAGGTACTTCTCGTGCAGGTTCACCAGGCTCTCCCAGAGCGAATCCTGCCGGTACAGCGGCTCGAGGACCTCGAACACGCGCTTCGGGCTGGTGCCCTGGGCGAGCAGGTCTTCCATGCCCTCGCGGGCGGCGTCGTGGTAGGGCGCCTCCTCGAGCAGGGCGGCATAGGCCTCGACGCCCTTCTCGGGGGCGCCCAGGTGTTCGACGTGCAGCCGGGCGAGGCGGTAGCGGAAGTTCTGGGCCTCCTCGGGCACGCGGGCCAGCTCGACCTCGCGGGCGAGGATCCGGGCCAGCTCCTCGTAGCGCTCCTGGGCGAGCAGGAGCCGGTCGAGGCCGGTCAGGGCCGCCTCGGCCTCGGCGTCGAGTTTGAGGACCTCCTCGAGCCGGATGGTGGCCTGGGCCGGATCGCGGAGCTCATCCTCGAACACGCGGGCCATGCGGTGGAGGTAGAAGATCTTGTCCTCGTCCTCGCCGCACTCCTTCTGGACGGCGGTGTAGATGCCGATGAGCTCGCTCCAGGCGTCGATGATGCCGGAAAGCTTCTCGATGTCGCGCAGGGTCTCCTCGTGCCGCGGATCCAGGTGCAGCGCGCGGGCCATGTCGTCGCGGGCGTCCTTCGGGGAGTCGAGCTGGAGCTCGTGGATCTCCTTGAGCCGGTGCAGGAGCTGGACCCGCTCGTAGGTGTCCTCGCTCTGCTCGACGCGGACGTTGAGCACGTCGACGAGCTTCTCCTGCTCGCCCACGGTGGAGTAGTATTGATCCAGGATCACGGCGGCCGCGGTGCGGACCTCGGGCTCGTACTTGATCTCGGCGCAGCGGTCGTCACCGGCGCCCCCGTGCATGACGCGGGCCAGCGCGGTGATCACGCCGCCGTTGCTGGAGTCGAGGCCGAGGGCCTCGCCGTAGAGGGGCACCGAGACGTCCGGGGCCGCCAGGCGCAGCTCGTGGACCTCGCCCAGGCGCAACTTGATCTCGGCGATCTCCACGTCGCTCTGGCCGTTCTGGATCTCGACGTCGAGCACGGAGATGAGCTCCTGCCACTTGCCGGCTGCCTCGTACAAACGGTCCAGGGACTGCAGGGCGACCTCGTCGACCGGATCCTCGTCGAGGATGCGCTCGTAGGTCTCGATGGCCTTCTCCAGGCTGTGGAGCTCCTGGTCGTACATCTGGCCCAGGGTGTAGAGCATGCCCTTGCGCTCCTCGAGGGACGGCGCCAGGTCCGCCTTGCGTGCATACACCTCCTGCAGGCTCTCCCAGTTCTCGTCGTGGACGAAGATCACCTCGAGGGCGTCGAGGGCGCCCAGTTCGGTGTCGTCGATCTCGAGGATCAGACGATAGGTGGCGATGGCCGCGTTCTTGTCCTCGAGCTCGTTCTTCTGGATCTCGGCGACCCGGAAGGCCAGCCGCTTCTTCTCCTCGGGCTCGGCGACCAGCTCGACCTTCTTCAGGATGGCCTGGACCATGCGGGGGATGTCGCCGGTGGTCAGGAAGAGCTTCTCCAGGGCGTCCACCGCCGGGATGTACTCGGGGGAGATGTCCAGCAGCTTGTTGTAGGCGGCCGCCGCGCGCTCCACGTCGCCGACGGTGGTGGCCAGGAGGTCGGCGATGCGGGTCTGGAGTTCCAGGGCGACCTCGGTGTCCTCCTTGGCGTCCACGGTCTTGGCGTACAGCGTGAACAGATCCTCCCAGGCGGTCAGGGCCTGGGCGAGCCGCTCGAGTTGGTGGCGGGTCGCCTCGTGCCGGGCATCGATCACGAAGGCGCGGGCGTAGGTGTCGAACGCGCGGCGGGGCTCCTCCATGAACTCGTCGTAGATGTTGGCGATCTGGTGGATCAGCCCGATCTGCTCGCCCGGATCGTAGCTGTTCTTCATCACGATCTCGTAGACGCGGATCAGGGGCTCCCAGCGGCCCAGGTTCTTGTACACGGGTTCCAGGATGCGGGCGACCACCAGGGCATGGTCCTCCATGTCCAGCAGCTTCTCGAGGGAGGAGATCACGGCGTCGTCGGTGTTGTCGAGCTCCAGCGCGCGGCGCCAGGTCTCGATGGCCATGGTCGTCTCCTTCAGTTTCTCGTGCTGGACGGCGGCCAGGCGGCGCAGCAGCTCGCTCTGGTCCTCGAGCTCCTCGGCCAGCTCCAGTTGCTTGGTCAGGTTGTCGGCCAGCTCGCTCCAGTTCTCGAGCTTCTGATACAGGACGTCGAGGGCGTGCAGGGCGGTGGTGCGCTCGGGCTCCTCGCCGAGGACCTCCTCGTAGACGGCGACGGCCTCGGGGGCCCGGTTCAGTTTCTGGTCCAGGATCATGCCGCAGCGGAACCGCAGCTCCTGGCGGCGCTCGAGCTCCTGGGCCAGCTCGAGCTGCTTGCGGCTGACGAACAGCAGCTGGTCCCAGTCCTCGGTGGTCTGGTACAGCGTCTCGAGGGCGGCGAGCACAGCCTCGTTCATCGGATCGAGCTCGAGGGCGGCGCCGAAGTGGTGGATCGCCGTGTTCACCTTCTGCAGGTGGTCCCGCGCGATCTCGGCGGCCCGCACGTGCAGAGTGTGGGAGATGACCTCGCCGAGCTCGCCCTTCTCGAGGATCTCGGAGTAGACGGTCAGCACCGAGGCCCAGCGGTCCTCGATCTCGGCGACCTTCTCGAACGCGGTCCGGGCGTCGTCGGAGTCGGGGCTGTGACGCACGGCGCGGGCATATGCGTCGAGGGCCTTGTCGTTGTTGCCGATGTTCTCCGACCACAGGTTGCCGATGGTGATGAACATGTCGAGGATGAAGATCGGATCATCGTCGGTTTCGGCCTGGATCTCGTGGACCTTCACCAGGTTCTCGAACTCCATGAGGGTCTTGTAGACGGGCTCGAGGATGTCGGCGGCCGAGCGTCGGAAGGACGCGGTCTCCGAGTCGAGGTGCTTCTCCAGTTTCTCCTTGGCGCCTTCGTGGCCGGGCTGCCAATCGAGCACCTGCCGGTAGCCCTCGATGGCGTCCTCGACCTTGTCGAGGCGGCTCTCCTGGACCTCGGACCAGCGGAACTTCAGTTCCACTCGGGCGGCCTCGTCTGCGGCAAACTCCAGTTGGCGCTCGAGGATGTCCGAGAGGTCCTGCCACTTCTCCAGACGGGCGTAGAGGGCGTCGAGGCGCTGCATGGTGGGGAGATCCTCGGGCAGGAGCTCGAGGGCCTGGGTATAGGCGTCCACGGCCTTGGCCGGCTTCTCCATCAGCGTGTCGTAGATGTCGGCGAGCTTCCACAACAGGTCCTTGCGGAGCGTGTCGTCGACGGCCAATTCGATCTTCTTCTCATAGACGGAGAGGAGTTGTTCCCACTCCTGGCGGGACTGGTAGATCCGCTCGAGGGCGTCGAGGGCGGGCTCGCTGGAGGCGTCGAGCTCGAGGATCTTCAGGTTGGTGGCCAGGGCCTTCTCGGGGACCTTCAACTGGTTCTCCTGGGCGCCGGCGACCACGAGCATCAACTGCATGGCGACGTCCGGACCCGAGCAGGCTTCGTAGGCGGCCTCGTAGGCGGTCACGAGCCTGGCCCAGCCGCCCTCCACGGCGCCGGCGAGGCGCTCGCAGGCGTCCCGCAGGCCCACCAGGTCCGGGCCCAGGCCAAAGGCCTGCAGGTACCAGCCAAAGGCGCTCTCCTTGTCCTTCAAATGCTCGTCGAAGATGCGGGCGAGCTCCTCCATGCGGTCGCGGCGGAGGTCGTCTTCCTCGGTGTGCCGGATGCGGATCTCGAGGACCGGCGGCAGCTTCTTGAACTGCTGGGCCTCTTCGTAGAGCGTGATCAGGGCCTCGGCGGCCTGGAGGTTGGCGGCGTCCGTCTCGAGGACCTTCTCGTAGGCCTTCATGGCGCGGTCGGCCTTGGCCAGATCGGCGTTCCAGATGCGGGCCTCGCGGAACAGCAGGTCGATCTTCTTCGCCCCGTCGGCCTCGCCCTCGGACTGCTTGGAGATGATGCGGATGTACTCCTCGAGCTTCTCCCACTGGCGGAACAGGGCCTCGAGCTCGTCGAACTCGCCGGTGTCCACCAGCAGTTTCTTCAGGGCGTCCTGGGCCCGGCGGTTCTCCGGCTCCAGGTTGAGCAGCATGCGCCAGATCTCGACGGCGCCGGCGGGATCCTCGAGCTTCTCCTGGATCGTGGGCGCCAGTTTCATGCACACCGCGGCCTGCCGCGTGCGGTCGGTGACCAGGTCCAGCAACTGACGGTCGATCTCGACCATCTTCTGCCAGTTCTTCTCGCGCTCGTACAACTGCTCGAGGTTCTCCAGGGCCTCGACGGAGCCCGGATCCACCGCGAGGACCTCCTCCCACAACTGGATGAGCAGCTCGGGCTTCTTCACGCGGGTGGCGGCCATCTTCGCGATCTCGAGCGTCTTCTCGGCGCGGGCGTCCCCGTCGGTGATGAACTCCAGTTCGCGCTTGTGCAGGGCGATCAGGCTCTCGAAGTCACGGGCCTGCTCGTACATTTCCTTGAGGCTGGTGATGGCCTCGCCGTTCTGCGGGTCGAGCTCGAGCAGGGCCTCGTAGGCCTTGGCGGCCTCACGCTTGTTGTGGAGCTTGTCGTTGTACAGTCGGGCCACCTCGAGTTGGACCTCGGCCTTGCGCTCGGGCTCGGAGATCGAGTCCAGGCGCTCCTGGTAGAGCTTGACCAGATCCGGCCAGCGGGACATGCCCGAGATGATCTCGACGAGGGCGTTGAAGGCCACGTCGTCGGCGGGGGTGATCGACAGAATCTTCTTGTAGGCGTCGACGACCTTGGGCATGAGCTTCATCTGGTCGCGCAGCACCGGAATGGTGATGTGGATGAGCCGGGCCTTCTCCTCGAGCATGGCCTCGGGGAGCCGCTTGGACACGTCGTTGAGGGCGTCGACGTACTGGTTCCAGCGCGCCGCGTCCTTGTACATCTTCGCTAGCGCCAGCCGGGGCCCGATGGCCGTCTCGGAGGCCTTCACCGCCCGGGTCCAGGCGTCCATCGCGCGCGCCGCGTTTCCCTCGGCTTCGAAGGCCTGCGCCTTGCCGACCCACTCGTTGACTGCGTCTTCGAAAGTCTCGTCCAGCGTGATGATCAGATCTTCAATGATATATTCAGCCACGGGAACCTCCATCGGGGAAGTGCGGTTTACAAAAACCAAAAACGCAGGTAACTACTGGAAATCGCATGGCAAAACCTTTGAAAATTCAGGGTTTCGCGAAACCGAGTTTATATCACGTCAACCTTTGCAGGACAACGGAAAAAACCTCCTGCGCAACCCCCAAATCGCCAGGAGAAGGAGGAGAATGGGAAATGATATGTTGGCACCATGACCATGGGCGGGGGATCGACAGGCGCAGGCGGGTTCGGCGCCGCCCGCGGTGATGTCGGGGCCGGAATCGGCGTCGGCGTCGGTGGCGGCGTCGGAGGCGGCGTCGGGCTCGGCGTCGGGCTCGGCGTCGCCGTCGGGCAGGCCGCCGTCGGGCTGCTCTTCTAGTTCCGGCAGACAGCCTGGGACCGAGGTGCCCTCCCGGGTCTCGACCCATTGACAAACATACTGGTTCCGGCAGCCGTTCTCCGGGAACAGATCCCGGGAGCAGCCGGATACGCAGATGGGCCCGTCGGGGCTCGCCAGGCACACCGGAGGCGCGTAGCCGGAGCCCTCGCGGGCGGGGCAGGGATCCTGAGTGCAGGCGCCGGAGCAGGTGCCCCCGGGCCAGTCCGGGAGAGATCGGAAGAGCACACGTCTGAACTCCAGTCACCGAATACGAT
>CALKWH010000106.1 GCA_938004375.1 uncultured Pseudomonadota bacterium | reverse complement strand
ACCGAGATCTACACTCTTTCCCTACACGACGCTCTTCCGATCTGAGGCCGGCGGGACCGGAGCCGATCACGGCCACCTTCTTCGGCGAGGCGGCGGCGATCTTCTGGGCCCTGGCGGCCTTCACCCGCTCCTCCTGGGGCAGATGGTCGAGGGCATAGCGCTTGAGCCAGCGGATGGCCACGGCCTCTCCGCGATGGGAGAGGGCGCACACGGTCTCACACTTGTGGGTGCAGACGCGGCCGCACACCGCCGGCAGCGGGTTGGTCTCGTACATGATCCTCACCGACTCGTCGAGCCGGTCGTCGTAAATCGCCCGGATGTACTCGGGGATGGCCATGTTCGCCGGGCAGGTGGCGGTGCAGATGCCGCACTCGATGCAGCGGGCCGCCTCGCGCAGGGCGGCCTCGCGGGTGAAGCCGTGGACGATCTCCAGGAAGCCGGTCACCCGCTCCCCGGGAGCCGCCTGGGTCATCCCCTGGCGCTTCAGGTCCAGCCAGCGGGTGTGCTCGGTCTGCACCCAGCCGGGATCCTCGGCGTTGCGGTGATCGGGCCGGAGGGTGAACATCTCCCGCTTCCAGATCACCTCCTCGAGGGGATCCTCCTTCAGGCTCGGCTGCGTATAGATGTACCGGCGGCTCATCTGCAGGCTCCGGCTGGGGCAGGAGTCCACGCAAAAGGCGCAGAAGCAGCAGCGTCCGTAGTCGATCACCGGCCGCTCGTCCGTCTTCGCGGGATCCGCTGGGGCCTCGGGGTCCGGGGTCATCGTGATCGCGGCCGTGGGGCAGACCCGGGAGCAATTGCCGCAGCCCAGGCAGGCGGCCAGGTCGTTGGCGTGCATGCCGCGATAGATCAGGCTCGGCCCGGGCTTCCCGTGGACGTTCAGGTCGTGCTTCGGGTAGCAGATCGTGGCCGGGCGACGAAACAGGTTCGCCAGGATGGAGAACGGGGCGAAGAAACTCTTTTCACCGAGTGCCATGGGGGCCTCCTAGCGGTCGATGTCCGGCGGGCAGATGGCGAACGACGCCATCCACGCGGCGACGTCGTCGATCTTCATGCCCGGAAGGTGCTTGTGGCACAGGTACAGGCCCGCTGGCAGGGAGGGCCCGCGCACGGAGACGCGGTAGGGCTTCTCGCCGCCGTCGGAGACGACGTAGTAGCCGAACTCGCCCTTCGAGCTCTCGACCTTGGAGTAGGCGTCCCCGGCCGGGACCTTGAGCTTGGCCAGGTTGCCCAGGTCGGCGTGCACCGGCCCGTCGGGAATCCGGGCCAGCAGCCTGCGCAGGATGCGGACGCTCTCGGCGAAGTCCAGGCGGACCTGGACCGCGCGGGCCAGCGCGTCGCCGCCGCCGGAGGTGGGGATGTCCACCTGGATCTCGGGATAGGCGGCGTAGGGCGCGTCCACGCGGATGTCGGCCTTCACGCCCGTGGCGCGCAGCGCGGGGCCGGTCACGCCCGAGGCCATGGCCTCCTCGGCGGTGATCGGCGCCATGCCCTGAAGGCGGTCCCACACCACGTGGTTCTCGTAGAGCAGCCGGTCGTACTCGGGCATCTGGGCCTCGAGGTGGTCGAGCAGCCGGGAGACGGAGTCGAACCAGCCCTCGGGGGCGTCGTTGCGCACGCCGCCGGGCACGTTGTAGATGTGGTACACGCGGGCGCCGGTGAGCGCCTCGAAGCGGTCGAGGATCAGATCCCGCTCGATCATCATCAGGTACATCGTGCTGTAGTGTCCGAGCGCGCCCGCGAGGCCGCCCATGCCCATGTAGAGCGACCCCAGTCGCGAGAGCTCGAGGGTGATCGAGCGCATCCAGCGGCCGCGGATGGGCACCTCGCAGCCCAGGAGCTTCTCCACGGCCTGGCAGTAGGCAACCTCGTTGGGATCCGGATCCGGGACGCAGACCCGAGGGATCAGGGAGACGTTGGCCGCCCAGGCCTTGTTCTCCATGGCCTTCTCGAAGCCGCGGTGGAGCTGGCCGGCGTTGGGGCGCACCCGGACGACCTCGGTGCCGATCATGGTCAGGACGTACCCGAAGTTGCCGTGCATGCCCGGGTGGTTGGGGCCGAAGAAGAGGTCGTAGTCGGCGTACTCGCCGGCCTCACGGAGTTTCTCGAGGGTGGTGTAGCCGTCAGGAAGGTACATCGCCGTCCTCCTTCTGCTCCGGGGCGAGCCCGAGCCCGGCGAGGGTGTAGGCCTTCAGGGAGTAGGCCTTCGGGTCGAAGTCCTTGCGCAGCGGCGGCCGGTCGTGCCAGTTGTGCAGGAACAGGGGCGAGAGGTCGGGGTTCCCCAGGAAGAAGACGCCCATCATTTCATGAATCTCCTGCTCGTAGGCCTGGGCCTGCCCCCAGAGGCGGTGCGCGGTGAACATCCAGGCCTTCTCCCGCTCGGTGCGGGTCTTGACCAGCACGTGCACCCGGTGCTCGTAGCTCCACACGTGATAGACGAGCTCGATCTCCTGGTCCCTGGGCCAGTCCACGGCGCTGATGAAGGCGAGGTGGACGAACGAGTGATCCCGCAGGAAGGACAACAACGGCAGGCAGCGGTCCCGGGGAACGCGAAGCTCCCACTGGGCGCCGCCCTTGTCGGTGAACCGGGCGTCGTCTCCGAAGAAACGGGCCAACTGGCTCGAAAAGCGCTCAGGCGTCATGGCGCACCTCCCGCATTTCCTTGACTTCCGCCGGCGCGTCGTTCCACAGGCTCTCCACCAGGGCGGCGTCCGAGAACGGATCCTCCCACGGTTCGAGCACGGCCTCGGTGCGGGCCAGCACGGCGTCCTGGTTGCGCTTGTACCAGTCGAGGTGCTTGCGGTAGCGCTTGTAGCCGACCGCCTTCCCCGCCTGGATCTCGTCCATCAGTTTCTGGAACGCGTCGAGGACGGCCTGGGGGCGCGGCATGCAGCCGGCGATGGACATGTCCACGGGGATGAAGAGCTCGAGGTGGTTGATCACCGGATAGGCGTCCCAGTATATGCCGCCGTTGATCGGGCACGAGCCGAAGCCCACCACGTATTTCGGCTCCTGCATCTGCTCGTAGGAGCGGATCACGCGCTTGAGCGTCTTCACCGACAGGTAGCCGGTGATCAGCAGCAGGTCGGCCTGCCGCGGCGTGGCCATGGGACCCATGCCGAAGCGCTCCATGTCGTAGCGCGAGGTCATCGACGGCGGCAGCTCGATGGCGCCGCAGCCCGTGCAGTAATAGAGCATCCACATCGAGCGCTTGCGGAAGTAGTTGAGCACGCTCTCCCAGGCGCTCTGGCGCTCGTCGCGCAGGTTGAACAGGACGGCGTCTTCCATGTCAGAACCCCCCCTTCGTGGTCAGAAGCTGGATGAACGCGAGGGACCCCGCCCATTTCCAGAGATGGGCGATGCCCTGCTCGATCCGGTAGCGGGCCATCACGGCGTTGACGGCCATCGAGGTCAGGTACACCAAAACCTGCTTGCCGAAGAACGTGGCCGGGTTGGCCGCGCCCCCGAGGAACAGGTTCACGATCAGCGCGGTCTCGACGTACAACTGCACGCTGTGCAGCAGGAACGCCAGGCCGAGGTACTTGCCCGAGAGCTCCACCATGGGCCCCGAGGCGATCTCGGCGGGGGCGATCATCATGTCGTAGGGCCGCTCGCCGATCATGGCCTGGAAGGCGATCTCCACGGCGACAAAGCCGATGGGGAACTTCAGGAGGAACCAGTTCGACGGGCCGCCCTGCTGGGCGTTCGCGATGGCGAGCAGGTCCGAGGAACCGGTGACCACGATCATGGCCAGGATGACCATCACCAGCGGGACCTTGTAGCCGAACATGAGCGCCAGGGCCCGGGCGATGCCCAGGGGCGCCTGGGGGTTCCCTGACGCCGACACGCCCATGGCCATGCCCAGGTAGCCGATGGTCATCAGGTAGAGGATGATCACCAAGCTGCCGGATCCGGTGGGCGTCCACTGCACGAACGGCACGTAGTAGGCCGTCGCGATGAGGCCGGCCAGGGACATGATCGTGCCCAGGTCCATGACGAAGCCGTGGGTGATCGAGGTCTTGGAGAAGCACTTGAGGACGTCCAGGTAGGCCTGGTAGAAGGGCGGCCCGACGCGGCGCTGGAGGCGCGCCGTGAACTGGCGCCCCAGGCCCATGAGCAGGAGCCCGAGCCCCATGGCCAGGAAACTCACGCCCAGCAGCTGCGGAAGCATGTTCAAGAATCTCATGACAGCACCCCGAAGAGGATGAGCAGGGCGGCGCCCAGCAGGATGGACCACGTCGAGAAGGCCGCGCTGGCGAACCCGTCGGCGACCAGGGAGCCGGTGCGCACGAGGGCGCGGGCGACGCGGGCGAAGAGGGCCTCGGTGGCGCCCAGCGGGATTCGGGAGAACAGGACGCGGATGGGCTGGTAGAAGGCGTAGGCGTACTGGTAGCGCTCCGGGGTCAGACCCCAGTCGGCGGGATCCTCGCCGGAGGTGTAGTTGTCCATCATGGGCACCTTGGTGCGCCGCCCGCCCAGCACGAAGAACAGGAACACCAGCGCGGCGGCGAAGCCGAAGACGCCGAAGAGCGTGGCGAAGTCGATGTGCGCCGTCGCCCCGACGACGATGGTCCAGTTGGAGCGCACGGCGTCGAGCCCGTGGCTGGCGAGCACCCAGTTGACGGGCTTCAGGATCAGGCCCGGGGCGAAGCCGACGGCCATGAGCGCGAGCATGAAGGCCACCATGGGCAGCGCCATGAGGAAGGGCACCTCCCGCACGTGTTCGTGGCGGGTGGAGAGCTGGCCCAGGAAGATGCTGTGGAGCGCCCGGTACAGGTAGAGGAAGGCGCCGGTGGAGGCGAAGAACAGGGCGGTCGCCTGGAAGACCAACTGCTTCTCGAAGAGAGCCTGGAAGATCATCCACTTCGAGGCGAAGCCGGACATCGGCGGGATGCCGGCGGCGGCGATGATCGCCAGCAGGAAGGTCATGAAGGTGAGCGGCATGCGCAGGGCCAGGCCACCCATGCGGTGCATCTCCCGCTCGCCGGTGCGCCACTTCACCGCGGCCACGGTGGTGAACATGGCGCCCTTGAAGACCATGTGGTTGGCGAGGTGGAAGAGCGCGGCCGCCGTACCCAGCACGCTGTGCGCGGAGAGGGCGGTGCCGATGTAACCGAGGTTGGCCACCGTGGACCAGGCCAGCAGGCGCTTGGCGTCGTTTGTGAAGATGGCCATGAGGGTGCCCACCACCGCGGTGAGGGCGGAGACCCAACCGAGAATGTACAGCGGCCAGGGGATCCCGGAGATCGTGCGCACCGCACCCTCGGGGGTGTGGAAGAACACGGGCACCCATACCACGAACAGACCGTAGATGCCGTACTTGATGAGGACGCCCGAAAGGAAGGGGGAAAAGTCGTCGGGCGCTTCAGCGTGGGCGAAGGCCGGCCACATGTGGAACGGGAACAGGGCGGCCTTGGTCAAAAAGGCCAGGGAGAAGAGCCCGAGCACGGGCCAGGCGGCCGCGCGCCCCGAGGCGACCCAGCCGGTGAGGGTGACCAGGCTGTCGTCGATGCGAAAACTGCCGTTGTGGAGCGCGATCCACCAGGCGCCGGCCAGGAGCGAGAGGGACCCGAGCGCGGAGAGCGCGAAGTACCAGAGGCCCGCCGAGAACGCGTGACCCCGGCGGTGACCCACGATGATCAGGGTGAGCACCGAGGCCAGCTCCCAGCAGACGAAGAACGTGATCCAGTCCGCGGCCAGGAAGACCCCGCTGCCGAAGCCCAGCAGGGCCAGGTAGAGGGGGGCGATCCCGGAGTCGTGGCGCTCGTCGTTGAACACCAGCGAGAACAGGGTGAAGGAGGCCGTGGCCAGGGACGACATCACCAGGAAGAACCAGGCCGTGGGCGTGAGGGCCAGGTGAAGTCCCAGGGCGGGCCCCAGCGCGTCCACCGGAAGGGCCGCCGAGAAGGGCATCATCTCACCCGGGCGGACCGCCACCAGGACGGTGGCGGTGGCCAGCGCGGTCAGGAACAGCAGCAGCCAGCGCAGCAGCCGCGGCAGGAACGCGGCGAGAAGGCCGAGGACCGGCGGCAGGATGACGAGGGCGGGGAGCAGGTACTTCGTCATGGCTTCACCTGTCCTTGGCCGTCGCGCCGGGGCGCGAAGGCGTCTGTGCTGGTCCGTACCACCGACACGGGCTGGTCGCCGGCGTAGGCGGCTGCGGTGTCGGCGAAGGCGCGGGTGAAGGTGGCGGGCCACAGGCCCATCCAGAGGATCCCGGCCGAGATCGCGAGGGCGCCGGCCCAGTAGGACACGCCCGCGCAGGCTTTGCAGGCCGGTGCGGCACCGGCGGCTGCCGACGTCTCATCGACATCGCCCGACCTCTTCCTGAGGTCGGCGTGTTCCCAGAGCCCGTGTCCGACGCGCAGGAGCGCCACGCTTTCGGCGACGGTGGCCGCGATCAGCAACGCAACGCCGGCCTTGCCCCACATCCCCATCCCGAGGGCGCCGCCCACGAAGGAGAGCTTGCCCCAGAAGCCGGGGACCAGCGGCAGACCGACCACCGTGGCCGTCCCGAGGAACCAGAACCACACCAGCGAGCGTGAGGACTGCCCCAGACCGCGCCAGGCGCCCCACTCGGAGCGGCGCGTGCGGGACACGGCGATCCCGGCCACCAAGAAGAGCAGGCTCTTTCCCAGGGCGTGGGAGAACACCAGGAACAGCGCGCCGCGCACGGCGCGCGGGTTGCCTAGGGCGAGCGCCATGAGTACGAGGCCCATCTGCGAGATCGTGGAGAACGCGAGCAGGCGCTTCCCGTCCTTCTCGGCGAGCATGGCCAGGGCGCCCAGGATCAGGGTGAGGGCACCCAGGCCGAACAGCGCCTGGGAGAAGGAGAACACGCCGGAGACCGGCGGAAGCGAGGTGCCGCCGCGCAGCACCAGGGCGAAGAACTTCCACGCGGAGAAGGCGGCGAGCCCGGTGACCACGCCCGAGAGCAGGAGGCCCACCGAGGAGGGCGCGCGGCGGTAGGTGGCCGGGGCCCAGCCGTGGAACGGCATGATCTCCATCTTGACGAGGAACCCGAGCAGGATCAGCACGCCGGAGAGCCAGCGCACCGGCTCGGCAAGCCGCCCCCAGCGGGCGCCCAGGTCCACGAGGTTGAGGGTGCCTGCACCGCTGTAGAGGATGGCGATGCCCAGCAGCATGGCCGCGCCGGAGACCGCGGAGAACAGCCAATAGCGGATCACCCCGCGGGGGCTGCCCGTCTGCGGGGCGGAGAGGGCCAGGGCGGCGACCGTGGCGATCTCGAGGAAGACGAACAGGTTGAACAGGTCCTGGGTCAGCACGGCGCCGGCGCCGGCGGCCATGAGGACCAGGACCAGCACGTCGAAAGACACCGGCTTCTCCTGCCCGTGCTGGTGCTGGAACCACAGCGCCGCGAGGGCGAGCAGCTCGAACAGGGTGACGAGCATCAGCGAGGAGGCGTCGACGTAGAGGGAGATGCCGAAGGGGGCCCGCCAGCCGCCCAGCACGATCACGTGGGGCGGAACCGGGCCCGCGAGCATCCAGGCGCCCAGGGCGAACAGCGCGCCCAGCGTCAGCAGCGAGGCGGCGCGGGTGCCCCAGGTCGGCCGGGTGCCCAGCAGCGGCAGCAGGAAGGCGGCGGCCAGGGGGGCGGCGATGAAGGCGACGGCGGCGCTCATTCCAGCACCTCCGCGTTCTCGGGATCGTCCCCGCATTCGAGGTCGCCGTGGGCCCGGGCGTGGAGCACGGCCAGCGCCAGGGCCAGGGTGGTGGTGCCCAGGCCGATGACGATGGAGGTGAGCACCAGCGCGGAGGGCACCGGATCGATGAACGGGGACGGTCCACGGGTGGAGAAGGCCCCGGTGATGATGGGGACCGCGCCGCCGGGGCGCCAGCCCGTGAGCACCAGGAACACGTTGATCCCGGTCTCCATCAGGCCGACGGCCAGGATCCAGCGCAGGACGTTGCGCCCGGACCACAGGCCATACAGCCCGATTCCGAACAGCAGCAGCGCACTGATCGCGACGATGGGCACGACGTTCATGGGGCCTCCTTGGTCGTGGGATCCTCCACGTGGGCCAGGGTGCGGACCGCGTTGGCGAGCTCGGCCGACACCTTCAGCGCGATGATCAGGTACAGCAGCATGGTGACCGGGGCGGACCAGAAGTCGCCCAGGACGCCCGAGTCGCCGAAGTGGGCCAGGAAGGATCCCTTCCAGACCAGGCCGGCGACGCCGACGGCGACGAAGGAGAAGCCCGCCAGCCCCTCGAGCAGGTGCAGGCGCCGGGCCGAGGGCTCGCGACCGGTGGCCGACAGCAGCAGCACGAGGCCGGCGGCCAGCAGCGCGCCGCCTGGGAAGCCTCCACCGGGGGTGAGGTGGCCGTGGAGGGCGATGGCGAAGCCCACCACGAACAGGAACAAGAAGACCCAGGGAGCCGCGGCCGTCAGGATCAGGGACGGCCGGCGGGCGGACACGGCTTGGCCGCGGCGGCGGCGCGCGAACAGAACGAGCCCGGCGCCTGCGACGGCGGCGAACAGCACGGTCACCTCGCCCAAGGTGTCGAAGCCGCGGTAATCCAGCACGATGGCGGTGACGGTGTTCGCCGGGGCGCTCTCGAGCCCGCGGGAGCCGGGGCCCACCTGGTCCGGGGCGGGACCGCGCACGTCGCGCCGGGAGAAGGCGTCTCCGAGCTCGGAGCGGCCGCTGAACAACTGGTCCCGCGCCGGTCCGGTGAGCAGAAAGACGCCGAGCAGGGCCACGACCCCCGCGGAGACGAATACGGCCAGGAGCTTATTCATGGGTCACCTCCCGCGCCTTCTCGGGCAGACGTCGCCAGGAATAGAGGAACACGGCCGTGGTCAGGCCGCAACCCACCACCGCCTGGGTGATGGCCACGTCCAGGGCGCCCAGCAGCAGGAAGAGCACGGCCGCCGACAGGGAGACCACGCCCTCGATGAGGATGGCCGACAGCAGGTCGCGCACGGTGACCACGGCCACCGCACCCACGACCAGCGGGATGCAGACGAGCAGGACAAGCGCGGTCATGCGTCACCTCGCCGGGAATGCACGGCGCGGGCGAGGGCGTGGGCCGCAAGCGGCGCCGTGGAGAGCAGGAAGACGGCCAGGATCAGGAGCCGGGGGATCCACATCGGCCGGAAGAACCCGGCGCCGATCAGAACGCCGAGGAACCCCAGCGTGCTGGCCTTGGTGCCGGCCTGCAGCCGGTTGAACACGTCCGGCATTCGCAGGACACCCAGGCCGCTGACGACGAGGAAGAACAGACCGATTGCGATGAAGGCGTGACCCGCGTAGGCCATCACAGCCCCCTTTCCAGAGCCCGCCCGAGCAGCAGCATGCCCAGGAAGCTCAGCACGGAGAACACGAGCGCGATGTCGAGCACGAGCACGCTGCCCGACCACACGCCGAACAGCACGGTGAGCGCCGACAGCATGACGGTGAACACGTCCAGCGCCACCGCGCGGTCCTCGGGTTTCGGGCCCAGCAGCACGCGCGCGAGCGCCAGCAGCAGGCCCAGGGAGAACAGACCCAGCCAGACGGACCAGATGCTCATGGCGCGAACCTCCGGATGTGATCCTCGAACGGATGGAGCAGGCGACGGGGGTCCTGCTCCTGCTCGGGGGTGGGGTTGACGCAGTGGATGACCAGTTCGTCGCCCTCGGCGTCCACCGTGAGAGTTCCCGGCGTGAGGGTGATGGCGTTGGCCAGCAGCATCTTGCCGGCGTCGGAGACCAGCTCCGTTTTGGCCGTGAGCACCCGCGGCTTCATGGGCAGCGCCGGGTGCAGAACGACTCGGGCGATCTGGAAGTTCGCCTTGACCATCTCGGCGAGGAACACGGGCACGAAGAGCAGGAATCGCCCGATGGCGGCGGGGCCCGGGCCCTTGAAGCCGGCCGGCAGGAGCGGGCGGACGAAGACCGCGGCCAGGGCCGCCACCAGCGCGCCCGCGAGGACCTGGGCCTGCTGCCAGGGAACGGTCAGCGCGAGCCAGAGGATCCAGGCCGCGAGGAAGACGGTGAACCATGCACGCATGCGCACACTCCTTTTCCCCGGACACCCGGGGAGGTGAACCGGGAAGAGCTCAGCCGGCCGCCGCCGGCACCAGCTCGGACGCGCGCCGGGCGATCACGTCCTTGACCATTGAACAGGCGTCCCGGATGGCCGGGTATCTCAGGGAGAGCATGGTGACGCGCCCGGCGGGCCGGCTGTGCACCACCCCCGCCGTGCGCAGAAGCGCCAGATGCTGGGAGAGGTTGGCCTTCGAGATGCCGAGGATCTTCTGCAGATCCCGCTGCTCCATCTCCCCCTGGATCTGCCCCAGTATCATGATGATCTTGAGGCGATGCACGTTGGCGACGGTCTTCATGAAGTCGACCTGCGCGTGGAGCAGGGAGTCGTTCTGTTCGAGAGAGGCGAGGATGGAATCGAGGTCGGAAGGTTTCATAGTTGCGAATCTTAGCAACTTGTTAACGGTTTGTCAAGGTGGAAAAGTCCGACAGTCGGACTGGTCAGACTGGTCAGACTGGTCAGACTGGTCAGACTGGTCAGACTTTGTTGTTTTTCCTTGGTTTTTTTCGCTACTTTTCCGGGTGCATCAGGGCGAAGGATCGCTGCGTGATCATCTCGCGGACCAGGGCGCAGGCATCCTTGATGGCCGGGTTCTTCAGGGACAGGTAGGTGATCCGGCCGTACGGGCGGCTGTTGATCACGCCGGACTCGCGCAAGAGCGCCAGGTGCTGGGAGAGGTTGGCCTTGGAAATCTGAATAATCTTCTGCAGATCCCGCTGCTCCATCTCGCCCTGGATCTGTCCCAGCGCCATGACGATCTTGAAGCGGTGGCGGTTGGCCAGGGTCTTCAGAAAGTCCACCTGGGACTCCAGGATGTCGTTGTTCTTTTCGAGGTTCTGGATGATGACGTCGAGCTCTTGTGACTTCATGGTTGCGGCTTTTAGCAACACTAGTGCTTTCTGTCAATCCCGCTCTAGTACCTTTTTTTTGGTGTTATTTTACCTAAGTCAAAAAAACTCAGCGGCGGACGCCGCGCGCGGGTTTGGACCCCGGTTTCTTCGCTGGAGCGGGCTTCTCCGGCTTCTCCTCTTTTTTAACCGTGGGATCTCCGGCGGCCCGCGCGACCCCGTGGGCATCAAACGAGAGCCCCTCGAGCAGGGCGGCGTGGGCCTCGACGGACCGGGCGAAGGCCGGCTGCAGATCTACCGGCAGCGAGGGTTGGCGCGTCGTGGAGAGCGCGTAGACGGACACCGGCCGGCCGGCCTGGGTGGCGAGCAGGCCCGCGCCGTTGCGGTCCGGCGTCGTGCCCGAGAAGCCGGCCGACCCGATGATCTGGCGGCGCCCCACGGAGTCACCAGCCTTGAGCCCGTCGGCGATGGAGCCGAGTTGGTAGAACGTCGTGCGCACGTCGTCCTCGTGGGCGATGATCACCCGGCGGCCCAGGGGACCCGCCCAGCCCGCCTCGACCACGCGCCCGGGAGCCAGGGACCACACCGGCGGGTTGCGATGGGCGGGAAAGATCACGCCCCCCGTCTGGGGGTCGGGCTCTGGAGGCGCGTTGCCCGGCAGCGGACGCGGCAAAAAGCGCCGGAAGAACGAGAGCCCGTCGGCGGTGTAGTAGCCGCCAGCGGGGCCCCGGTAGGCGAAGTACGACCCCTTCTTGCGCGAGACCAGGTGGACCGCCAGGATCGGCCCATAGCCGAAGAACTTCTTGCGCAACGTCTTCTTCTCGACCAGGACGCGCACGACGTCGCCCCGGCCGAGCTCGCCGGGCTCCAGTTCGTCCCGGAACAGGGCCTCCACGAGCGTGGCCAACTGCGGATCCTCGCCCACGCCCTCCACCGCGGCCCGCAGGGTCGTCTGGAGGCGCAGGCCGATGGCCCAGGGCGCGCTCACCACGGGGGCGGTGATCTTCTGCACGGCGAAGCCCTTGGCCGTGCGCGTCGCCTGCAGCTTCAGTTGCGCGGAGAAGTGGTACTCGAAGGTGAAGATGCGCGTGCCGTCGTCGTTCAATTGCAGCGTGAACAACTGGCCCGGCTGGGCGCGGGCGAAGTTGAACACGTTGCGGCCCTCGAAGGCGGAGATCAGGCGGCGGGCCTCGGCGGCGTCGACGCCGTTGCGAACCAGGCTCTGGGTGAACTTCTCCTTCTTCTGCACGCGGCCGGACACCGTGCGCGCGGCCAACTGGTCCCGCACCAGCAGGTCCTCCTGGGTCTCGCCGGTGAGCTCCGCGGGGACCTGGAGGTTGAGCGCCGCCCGCCCCGGCGTTTTCTCGGCGGGCTCCCCCTCCCGGGCGGCGGGGGCGGCCGCGCGGGTGTTCTGTTCGACGGTACGGTCGATCTTGTCCTGCACGCTCGAGCAGGAGGCCGGCGACAACACGAACACATATAAATAGAGCAACCCCAGGGAGCCGAAGCCCATCAGGAAGATCCGGGCCTTCTTCTTCCATGGGGGTTCGGGAGGGGGCAAGAGGGTTCGATGTCGGTGTCGCATCCTGTGCGCATGTTAGTGGATTTCAACGTTTTCGCAAGTTTTTACCGGGGAAATGGACGGTCTTGGAACTTGACTTTCCCAGGACTTCGTTTACACCAAAACAAAGGCCGGGCACGCGGCCGCAGAGTACCCATGCGACATTCTTTCTTCCTCTTCGGATTCATTCTCTGGGGTCTTTTCACCCTCCCCGGCTGCAACTCCCTCCTGGACTGGGAGGACCGGCGGACCTGCGGCAACGGCGCCGTCTCCTCCGACGAGGAGTGCGACGACGGGAACGCCCGGGACGGTGACGGCTGTTCAGCCGCCTGCCTGATCGAATACGACGACACCCGGAAGGTCGACCTGCTGTTCGTCGTGGACGCTTCGGTGTCCATGGACGACACCCGCTCGGTCCTGCAAGGTCGCTTCCCCGAACTGATCAGTTGGCTCGAACTGGTCTCGGGCGGGCTTCCGGACCTGCACGTCGGCGTCACGTCCATGGATGTGGGAGCCCTCGGGAACACAGTGCCCAACTGCACCGAGAAGGGCGACGACGGCAAGCTCCTCAAACCGGCGGCCTGCACCAACCTGCACAACCAGAACTACATCGTCGACCTGGCGCCGGTGGGCTGCACCATCGCCAAGGCCCAGCGGCCCGGCGAGGTGATGAACTGCACAGGACACTCCTGCAACGACTCCCACTGCCGGGACCCCAACATCACCGGCCTCGAGCCCGCAGACCTCACGCTACAGGTCGACGATCGGGGCTGCCCGCGCTGCCGCAACTACGTCGAAGACCCCATCGAGGATGTCTTCGGCTGCCTGCTGGGCATCGATCCCTCCTCCTGCGGCTGGGAACAGCCGCTGGAAGCGATGATGCAGGCGCTCACGGAGAACCACGCCGAGAACTTCAACTTTCGCCGGCCCGACGCCCACCTGGTCATCCTCTTCCTGACCGACGAGGACGACTGCTCGGCCACCACACCGGACCTGTTCAACCCGGACACCGTCGAGACGCTGGGGATCTATTCGTCCTTCCGGTGCGTCCATTGGGGAGTGCGCTGCAACGAACCCTGGGAACTTGACCCCCTGCACGGCACCGAACAGTACTCTGGCTGCCGGCCGCGGCTCGAGGTCGAGGACGGCAAACTGCGGGACGTGAACCGCTACGTCAACGAACTGACCCAACTGGTCAACTCCGGGGGCCACCGCGTGTTCGTCCAGGCCATGGCGCTGTCCGGCCCCCACGAGACGGATCTGACCATCTCCTACAACGGCAGCTCGTGGCGCCTGATTCCGGCCGGCTCCATCGACGGCCTCGGCGTGACCTCCAACCTCCGCCTGTACGACTTCACCTGGCGCCTGAGCACCCTCCCCGAAGACATGCAGTGGTGCTTCTCCAGCCTGCTCGAGTCCGACTGGCTTACGGCCCTCGACCACCTGGGTCAGCGCCTGCGGGAGGTGATGGAGCGCAGCCGGTCGAAGTGACAGCCCGGTTCACCGTCTATTTCTGGGTCGCGAACCAGGCGATGCCGCCGGCGACGGCGAGCAGGAAGAGCACGAGCAGGGTGATCTTGACCCAGGAGTAGGGGCGCTCCCCGGCGACCTTCCCGGAGGAGCCGTTGACCAGGAACCGGTAGGCCTTCTCATTGTAACGATAGGCCGAGATCCACAGGGGCAACAGGATGTGCTTGAAGGTGATGTCGTGGTACTCGGTCTCCACCCAGTGCACCCGCTGGTGGTCGCCGCCGATGTCCCGGCGGATGGACTTGTCCACGGCCTTGTCGATGACCTGTTGGGCCACGGCGAAGCCGTCCTTCAGACCGATCTGGTAAGCCTCGGCGCGGAAGCCGCTGAGGTAGGCGTCGGCGTAGGGGGCGAGGTTCTCGAGGTCCCAGGGCGGCACCTGGTCCGAGAGCCGCCGGGGGATCGACTCGGAGGCCAGCACCAGGACGTCGTCGAAGGTGTCGTGCACCGTGCCCGAGGCGGGGTACCACCGGGTGCGCTTCACGCGGTTCCCGTTGGAGTCCTTCTCGTAGTAGTCCTCGCCGCGCTCGCCCCGATAATGGGCGACCGTGTTGCAGTCATAGGTCCAGTGTGGAAGGTACATGCCGTTGAGCTGCTCGGCGTAGCGCACCACGCGCTTGAGGTTGTTGGGCGCGAACCAGAGCCCGTGCAGCCACTTCTGCCAACGCTCGACGGCCTGATCGCGGGTGATCTTGAAGGCCAAAAGCGCCTTGGGCTTGATCCGGCGCTCGGTCTTGGCCTGGTTGACCACCTGCGTGCCGCAGAAGGGGCAGGCGGAGGCCGTGATGTTCGGGTCCATCGAGAAGTGCGCGCCGCAGGCGTTGCAGGCGATCTCGGCGACCTCCTGGGTCTCGGCCGAGGACTCGCCCTGCTCGAGGGCCTTGAAGAAATCGAGCTCGCGCACGGCTTGCTGCTGCTCCTTGTCGGAGTGCTGAATGCGCGCCTCGTGGCCGCAGTAGGGGCACTTGGCGCCCTGGGTGGCGGCGTTGTATTCGAGTTGGGCTCCACAGCCGGGACATTCGAACTGCTTGTGTTCCATGGGGGTTGCGCCTCCTTAGCAGGAAACGAAACTACCAGAAAACGGCCGGAATGAACAGCTGGGGAGCCTGAGAAAACGCACGGGGTCGACCGGACCCTTGACGCGGGAAAGCCGCCGGGGGTACCCTGACTGAAGCCACCTTCCCGGGGAAGCATCATGAAAAACCCGATCCAACCCTTCGCCTGCCTCCTCCTCCTCCTCCTCTGCGGACCGTTTGCCGGATGCGACGCGCCCGTCACCAACGCCGACGCCTGCGGGGACGGTTTCCTCGATCCCGGGGAGGACTGCGACGGCGACCGGTTGTCCCGGGCCAACTGCGCCGAACTGGGCTACTACGACCAGGACGGCCGCCTCGGCTGCCATTCCGACTGCAGTTTCGACACAGCGGCCTGCTCCGGCCGCTGCGGCGACGGTCTGATCCAGGTCCTGCACGGCGAGGAGTGCGAAGGAACCCTGCTCGGCGGCGAGACCTGCCAGTCCCTGCGCCTGGGCGCCGGGGAGCTCGCCTGCACGGGGGACTGCCATTTCGACGTGACGGGCTGCGAGCTCGAGGCCGAATGCGGCGACGGTGTGGTCGCCGGCTTCGAGGCATGCGACGGGGACGACCTGGACGGCCAGACCTGCGTTTCCCTCGGCTTCCTGGGAGGCACGCTGGGCTGCGACGGGGTCTGCGCGTTCGACACGGCCGCGTGCGAGGACGCGGGGTCCGAGGCCCGGCTGCAGTCCCTGTCGGTGGACGGCGCCGTCCTCACGCCGGTGTTCGACCCGGACGTCTGGACCTATGAAGCGGTCGTGGACGAGGGCGTCACGCAGGTCGCGGTCACCACCGTCGCCATGGATCCTCTGGCCACGGTCGAGCTCCAGCCCGCCTCGCCCGTGACCCTCGTGGAGAACGTCACCGAAGTCGTCATCACGGTCACCGCCGAGAACACGACGACCCAGGCCAGCTACACGCTCACGATCCGCGTCGACGACGCCACCAGCCCGAACATCGGCCCAATGGTCCAGGTTCCCGGCGGCACCTTCCAGCGGACCAGCGCTGCCCCGGACCTGACCACCGTCGCCCCCTTCCGCATCAGCGCCAATGAAATCACGCGGACCCAGTTCACCGCCGTGACCGGTCTCCCAGACCCCAGCGACGCCAATCACAGCACGGGAGCCGGAGATCCCGTGCAGCGTGTCACCTGGTACCACGCCCTGGTCTTCTGCAACCGTCTCAGCCTGATGGAGGGTTGCGACCCGGTCTATACCATCAACGGCAGTACCAACCCGGGAGTCTGGGGCGCTCCCCCGACGACCAACAACGCCACCTGGAACGCCGCCACCGCGAACTGGGACGCCAACGGCTACCGGCTGCCCACCGAGATGGAATGGATGTGGGCCGCCATGGGCGCCGACGATCCCGTCAACGGGTGGGCCAAACGCTTCGCGGGCGACGACGGCGCCAACGCCATCGACGATTACGCCTGGTACTCCGTCACCAGCGGCGCCATCACCCACCCGGTCGGCACGCTGGCGGCCAACGAGCTCGGCCTGTACGACCTGAGCGGCAACGTGTGGGAGTGGTGCTGGGACTGGAGCGCCGGGTACCCCTCCGGGGCCATCACCGATTACACCGGCCCCGCCTCCGGCACCAACCGGACAGCCCGCGGCGGCTCGTGGTATTACAACGCCTCCTATGCCTCGGTGGCCACCCGCATCGAGTTCGCCCCCCATATGTTCGCCAACCACCTCGGCTTCCGGGTGGTCCGCCGCTGAACCCTGGCCCCGCCGGACGGACAGCTTGCGTTTACCCGGGAAATCCATATGATACAGGCGTTTCGGCGCCGGGATTGGGTCGGCGCCCCGCCTGAACCCGCCGATCCGGGCGGCCGTCTCAGTTGGTTCTCAACCCCACTCACCAAGGAGTTTCGAATAATGTCTCAGTGGAAAAACACGTATTTCTTCGCTAAAGGCCGCAAGTTCCCCGAGTTCCAGGGCAAGTCCAAGGACGAGCTCAAGAGCCTGCTCGGCGGCAAGGGCTACGGCCTGTACCTGATGACCTGCGAGCTGGACCTGAATTGCCCGGCCGTGCTCAACCTGCCCACGTTCCACGCCAACCGCCTCGAGGACGGCCGCATCCCGGCCGCCCTGGTGAAGGAGATCCACGAGGGGCTCGCCGAGATGGAGGCCTTCTCCGGCAAGAAGTTCGGCGATCCCACCAACCCGCTGCTGGTGTCCGCCCGCTCCGGCGCCAAGTTCTCCATGCCCGGCATGATGGACACGATCCTGAACATCGGCCTGAACGACGCCATCGTCGACAAGCTGGCCGTGGGTGACGCCGCCCGGTTCTGGCTCGACTCCTACCGCCGCCTGCTGCAGATGTACGGCGACGTCGTCCTCCAGATCGAGGACGAGCACGGCGAGGACCCCTTCGAGGAGACCCTCGACCACTTCAAGAAGCAAAAGGGCGCCGCCAACGACCTCGAGCTCGGGCCCGCCGAACTGAAGGAACTGATCGCGCTGTACAAGGGTGTCTACGACAAGTACGGCCATGCCTTCCCGCAGGATCCCGAGGAGCAGGTCGTGCGCTCCGCCGAGGCCGTGTTCCGGTCCTGGGGCAACGAGCGCGCCGTGTTCACCCGCCGCCTCGAGGGCATCCCCGACGATCTGGGCACCGCCGTCAACATCCAGCAGATGGTGTTCGGCAACAAGAACGCGCGCTGCGGCACCGGCGTGTTCTTCACCCGCGACAAGTCCTCGGGCATCAAGCACGCCGACCACCTCGAGGGTACCGTGCTGTTCCAGGCCCAGGGCGAGGACGTCGTCGCCGGCATCCGCAACTCGCTCCCCCTCGAGGCCCTGCGCGACCATGAGGATCCCGCCTTCCACGCGATCTACGAGGAGATGAAGAGCACCGCCGACCGCCTCGAGAAGGTCCTGAAGAACATGCAGGACACCGAGTTCACCATCGAGGAGATCAACGGCAAGCCGATCCTGTTCTGGCTGCAGATCCGCGACGGCAAGCGCTCGGCCACGGCCGAGTCCGTCATCGCAGCCGCGCTCCACGAGGAGGGCATCGTCACGAAGGAGCAGGCCGTGATGATGGTCAACCCCGAGCGCTTCGAGGAGCTCCTGTTCCCCCAAATCGAGGACAAGGCCCGCAAGGCCGCCACGTTGATCACCAAGGGCTCGGCCGCCTCCCCGGGCGCCGCCGCCGGCCACGTGGCGTTCACGCAGGACGAGGCCCTGGCGCTCGCGGCCAAGGGCGAGCCCGTGATCCTGGTGACCGTGATGACCTCCCAGGAGGACGTCAAGGGCATGAAGGCCTCCCGCGGCATCCTGACCTCCACCGGCACCAAGGTCTCCCACGCGGCGATCATGGCCACGGCGTGGGGCATCCCGGCCGTCGTGGGCGCATCCGAGATCGCCATTGACAAGGCCAAGGGCGAGTTCACCGCCAATGGCCACACGATCAAGCGCGGCGACTTCATCACCATCACCGGCACCACCGGCGAGGTCTACCTCGGCCAGGTGCCCACCACGGTGCCCAAGGAACTGAACCCGTCGGCGCAGAAGATCCTGAAGTGGGCCGGCGAGCTCAAGGCCATGGACGTGCGCGCCAACGCCGAGGCCGCCGAGACGCAGCCCGCCTACGACAAGGGCGCCCGCGGCATCGGCCTGTTCCGCACGGAGCACATGTTCCTCGGCGACCGCCTGCCCTCGATCCAGCAGGTGCTCTTCGGCAAGGATCCCGCCAAGGCCGAGAAGGCCCTCGAGGAGATCTACGAGTTCTCCAAGAAGGACTTCCGCCACAGCCTCGAGGTCATGGACGGCCACGGCGTGACCATCCGCCTGCTCGACGCCCCGCTCCACGAGTTCTTCCCGGCCAACACCGACATGCACCAGGAAGAGAACCCCATGCTCGGGCACCGCTCCGTGCGCATGGCGCTGACCAACCCCGAGATCCCGCGCACCCAGATCCGCGCGGTGCTCGAGGCCGCCCTGGAGTTGAAGCAGGCCGGCAAGAACCCGAAGCCCGAGATCGAGATCCCGCTGGTGATCATCCCCCGAGAGGTCACCGAGCTGCTCAAAGTGGCGACGTCAGTGGCCACCGAGCTCCACGCCGCGAAGGGCGTGTGGGTGGACTACGCCTTCGGTATCATGGTCGAGACGCCGGCGGCCGCCCTCCAGGGCAAGGCCATGGTCGAGGCCCTGCGCACGAAGCTCGACGGCGTCCCCGCCGAGGCGCACCCGAAGTACGGTTTCGCCTCCTTCGGCACCAACGACCTGACCCAGACCACCCTGGCGATCTCCCGCGACGACGCGGACCGCTTCCTGCCGTACTACGTCGACGAGAAGTTCTTCGAGCGGCACCCGTTCGTCTCCATGCACCCGGCCGTCGAGCGCCTGGTGCGCCTGTTCGTGGACGAGGCCCGCGCGGTGGACTCCCACTTCGAGATCTTCATCTGCGGCGAACACGGCGGCGACCCGTACACCATCGAGCGCCTGCACCTGTGCGGCCTCTCCGGTATCTCCATGAGCCCGGGCAAGGTCTACCGCTCCATCCTCAAGGCCGCCCAGTCCAACGTGAAGTTCCCCCGCAAGTAATTTTTTGATACCATCCCTCCCGGCTGGCGGCGACCCCTCCGGCCGGGAGGACCCCATGATCCGCGAGCTCAAAAAAATCGTCCACGGCCAGGACACCTTCGACGGCGCCGGCGTGAAGCTGCGCCGAATCTTCGGCTTCTCGGCGGACAACGCCTTCGATCCCTTCCTGCTCCTGGACGACTTCGGCTCGGATAAGCCCGAGGACTTCCTGGCCGGCTTCCCCTGGCACCCCCACCGGGGCATCGAGACGGTCACCTGGGTCCTCGAGGGGCGCGTCGCCCACGGGGACAGCCTGGACAACGCCGGGGTCATCGGCCCCGGGGAGATGCAGTGGATGAGCGCGGGGTCCGGGATCATCCACCAGGAGATGCCCGAGCGCGCCGAGGGCCGCCTGCGCGGGCTGCAGTTGTGGGTGAACCTGCCGGCACGGGAGAAGATGTCGCCCCCTCGCTACCGCGGCATCACGCCCGAAGAGGTCCCCCGCGTGCCTTTGCCCGGCGGCGGCGAGGTGCTGGTGCTCGCGGGGGAGTACGGCGGCGTGACCGGCCCCGTGCGCGACGTGGTGGCCTCTCCGCGGTATCTCGACGTGACCCTGCCCGCGGGCGGGGCGTTCACCTGGGACGGCCTCGCGGGCCTGACCGTGTTCGCGTACGTGGTCGAGGGCACCGCACGCTTCGGGCCGGACGCGAAGCCCGAGACGAATCGAGGCACCGCCGTGCTGTTCGGCGACGGCGACGCGGTGCGGACGATTGCCGGGGACGCCGGGGCGCGCTTCATCCTCGTGGCCGGCGCCCCGCTGCGCGAGCCGGTGGCCTGGCGGGGTCCCATCGTGATGAACACCCAGGCCGAGCTGGATCTCGCCTTCCGCGAGTTCCACGCCGGCACCTTCGTGAAGTAGCGCCGCGTCCCGTATCCAGGGGTTTCTCGGTCATACAAAGAAGATTACGGATGAAGCGTCTTCGATTTCTCCTGATGGTATTCCTTGCCGCACCTCCCCTCCACGCCGCACACGCCCGGACCCCGGAGCCTCGCTGGAGCGCGGGGGGGTACGGCGGCCGGTTCTACGACAGCAGTCCCAACTTCCTCCTGACCCTGCGGGAGACCCACTTCGAGGACCATCACCTCGTCGCGGCCAACGCGACCGCCGTGCTCTGGCAGGCCGGCCGCTGGCCGCTCTCCCTCGTCCTGGACCTGGTGGCCGGCCGGCAGTTCGGCCAGGCGGACCTCACCGAGCTGGCCACGGCGCCCGTCCTGTACTGGGGCGGCTTTCCCTGGGACGACCATCTGCATACCCGGGTCGGGTTCGGTCCTTTCGGCGTGTCCTGGCTCTCCGGGTTGAGTCCGCTGGAACGGACCGGGAAGGGCGGGTCCCGCTGGCTGAACTTCCTGGTGCTGGAGGTGGCCTTCGCGCTCCCGGGGTGGCCCCTGAACGAGCTCTTCGTGCGCCTGCACCATCGGTGCGACGTCCTGGGGCTGCTCAACGATTACGGGATGAACGGCGAGGACTTCCTCGTGGTGGGATACCGTCGGCGCTTCTAGGGATTCACGGCTGCGCTGGCGGGTACACATGTCAAAAAAAACCATTTGTCATTGTTTGTCCGAAAGTCTATAGTTCCATTCGGAGGAACTATTCCCTCGCGCACATCGAAAGAAGTCTTTGCTGCGTTGTCGAGCTCCACCCGAGACGACTCTTTAGGAGGAATTCCCGCCATGAGTCATCCCCGTTCCATTCGCTCCTGTATCCTTGTCTTCGTGTCCGGCGCGTCCCTGCTCCTGCTGCTCGCGGCCGGGTGCACCGGGCGCGGCAAGGCGCCTCCTCTGGCCAAGGAGGCCGTCCCCGCGCCTCCCGCGAAGGAGGCGGCGGCGAAGACTCCTCCCCCGGCCCCCGCGCCGCCCAAGACCCCGGAGAAGGCGCCGGAAGCTCCGCCGCCGCCGATCACGCCGGCCGGGCTGATCCAGACCCTGGAAAAGATGACCGACGGCGACGCCGGTCCTTTGCGCGAGGAATATCTCCAGGTGGTCCAAAAGTCGCTCGGGAGCGCCCTGCCCGCGGAGTCCTCAGTTTACGCGCTCACCTTGCACGACGAAAACGTCCTCGTGGGCGCGTTCCTGTCCGTCGAGCCGTTCCCACCCGAGCCTGGCACGAAGGCCCCGCCCCAGAAGGTGCGGACCTTCTGGCTGCCCCGTCCCAAGGACCCCGACAAAGATCCCCTGCGGCTCACCGAGGTGGAGATCAAGCCCGTGTTGAGCTCGCTCGCGACCCTCGAGAAGCACGCATCGTTCCCCGAGGTGCCCTTCTTTCTTGTGCGGGGCGAGCGGCCCGAGCCGCCCGACCCCGATCCCTATTCGGACGTGAAGTGGATCGAAATCTGGTCCCTGCGCCCCGAGGGGCCGCGCCGGATCCGGCAGCTGGAGGAGCATCTCTTCGCGCCGGCCGGAACGAGCCGGACCCAGACCGCCAAGGTCCTCTGGATCGGGGAAGAGGAGGGACCGTTTTACCTGGCCGCACGTACATACAGGGTCTCCGCCACTCCGAAAAATTCCGCCAGGGTCGACGACGACGACGGAGAAATGGTCTATCGCTGCGAGGCCAGCACCACGGTCTACCAACTCGACGCCAAGGGCCAGGCCTCCGAGCTCACGGCCAAGCAGGTGGCCGCCCTACGGAAGACGAGCCTGGAGTTGACCGCGTTCCCCCTGGACGGAAAAGGCACGACCGAGGATGCCTGCGCCGAGCTCGAGTGATCCTCCCTCGCGTCGAGGACAGCGACCGCGGGCACGACGACGACCCGGCGCTTTCAATCCCACGACGGATAGTAGCGGACCCGCTTCAGGTGGAACTCGCCGTACTGGAAGTCCCCGGACGGGCGTTGCCAGATCAACCTTCCGGTCCCCGGCAGCCGGACCGGGCCGTACCAACGATAGTCGCTGGTCGGGGTCCGCCAGGGCAGCGGGATCGTCTCTTTCCCGTCGGCGGTGAAGTACCGGTCCCCGGACACGAAGTCGACCAGGTCGCCCGCCGCGTCGAAGTGGAGCACGGCCGAGATCGTGACGCCGTCGCGGGTGAACCTCCCCTGCACGACGCCCTCCCCGAGCACCGACCACTCCACCGGCGCGCCGATCAGGGCCGCCGGCGCCATGACGCACAGGTCGTTGAACACCGTCACCGTCTCGCCCTGCCGCATCTTCGGTCCCGCCGCGTTCACGACCTCGACGAGGGAGGCCACCCGGATCTGCATGCGCGCCTCGTCGCCGACGAACCGGTGCAGGCCGGTCATGGGAAGCCCGTACAGCGACGCCTCCATCAGGAAGCGCCGGCTGGAGGGCTCGATCACGTTGACCTGGGTGCTGGAGAAACGCATCCACGGGGCGTCGAAGCCGTTGCGGAAGCGCCCCTCGTAGTCGGTCGAGAAGCCGAGGATCCGGGGCTTCCCCAGGGCCCCGCTGCGGGCGACGTACCGGGCCACCGGCGCCGGAAGCGCGTCGAGGTCCGCCTGGGTGATCATCGGCGACGACTCCGGCAGGGACCTCACCGCGGCCGCGGCCTCCCGGCGATACCGGGACCGCAGGCTCCCGGGCAGGGCGGTGGCCACGGAGACGACCAGAGGAAGCAGGATCAGCACATTGGGTAGGGTGCCGAACTTCGCGTCGCTCCACGCCAGCACCACCAGGACCTGCGAGAGGACCACTGCGGGCAGCCCGACGATCCACCAGGCTTCCTTCCCCAGCGCGAGGAGCCCGGCGGCGACCAGGAACAGCAGGGCCGCCGTGAGCCACAGCACCCCCAGACCCGGCCCGATGGCCAGCTTCAGCGCCGCCACGGGGGCGAGGCCGAACCCCTTGACGAACCCCATCAGGTGAATCAGGCCATGCAGCACGACGATCGCGATCAACACCGGTTTCATGACGACCTCCTAAAACGAGTATCCGACTTCCAGCCGCAGGACGTGGTCGAGCTCCACCTCCCGGAGCCCCCGTCCGATCCGCGGCGCCCAGGCCAGGCCGAAGCTCCAGGGGGACCCGGCGCGCCGGTACCGGTACCCCAGCGAGGGTGTGACCGACAGCCCCGTGAGCGCCCATCCCCCGCGGCCGGCCGCGTCGAGCGTCAGCATGGGCGTCAGCGCGAGGCCAAGCTCCGCGTGGTGGACGCCGTCGCCCGCCAGGAGCCGGGGTCCGATGGGCGCCAGCACCGTTCCCGGGGCGAACCCCCCATTGGTGAACAGGGGGAAGTAGCCCAGCCCGACCTGCATCGAGAGGACAAAGGGGCCGCGCCACAGGACACGCCGCTCGTAGTGCGCGGAGAGCGTCATCCCCTCGCCCAGCACCTGGAGCGTAACCCGGTTCGGCTCCGGTCCGGTCCCGACCGGACGCGCGTGGACAGCGGACGCCGCCAGGAGGAACGCCCCCGTGACGCACAGGCTCCACGCCGTCTTTCTCCCGGACAACCCTTCAGTAAAGAGAGAACACGTCATGATCCACCTCGTGGTATTCGAAGTTCGCGTATTCGAAGGGCGCGCGGCCCTCCTCCTCCCAGAGGCCGGCCATCCGGTCGCAGACGCGGACGCCGCCGTGTTCCCCGTGCCCGTCGCAGCGGGCCCGCCAGGTCTTGAGGACCTGCCGGTCCCCTTCGGTCGCGTAGCGCTGGGCGACGAAGTCCACCAGATCCCCCTCCGGCGTGAACGTGAAGACCCCGGTCACCGTGATCCCGTGGGCGGTGAGCCGCGCCTGCAGGGCGTCCGGGCCCAGGGCCTCGAGCTCGACGCCCGGCGCCACCAGCGCCGAGGGGCTCAGCGCGACCTCGGCCAGGCACGCGACCAGGCCGGCCTGCGCCACCTCGGGACCCCAGGTCTCCTGGAAGGGCATGCCGTTGAGCCGGATGGACATGCGGCCCGCTCCGCCGAGCTCCAGGCTGTCGTGCCCGTCCATCTCGATCATCGGTGCATACGTGCCCCGCATCAGGGCGTGACGTGTCGGAAGCGCCGTGGTGTTGTACTGCTCGAAGGCCAGGACGATCGCGGCGCCGTCCCGCTCGAGGTGGAGCCGGCCGCGGCCCCGGCTCCGGTGGGCCCGCACGAAGGGCCGGTCCACGACCCCGCTGCGCAGGAGGAACCGCGCCGCCGGCTCGGGGAGCGTAGATCGGAAGAGCGTCGTGTAGGGAAAGAGTGTAGATCTCGGTGGTC
>CALKWH010000105.1 GCA_938004375.1 uncultured Pseudomonadota bacterium | reverse complement strand
GGATGCCCGCCTTGCCGCCGAAGCCGCCGCCCACATGGGGGGCGATGACCCGGACGTCCTGGTGCGTGAGCCCCAGCGGCGCCAGCGCCTCGGCGAAGATGTGGCGCTGGGTGTGCGGCGACTGGGAGGTGGCCCACACGGTCAGGCGCCCCGAGTGGTCGAACTTGCCGATGGCGCAGTGCGGCTCGATGGCGCAGTGGGCGTACCGAGGCACATGGTAGGAGTCCTCGAGGATGTAGTCCGCCTCGGCGAAGCCCTTCTCGGGATCCCCCTTGCGCACCTTCCGCCAGTGGGCGATGTTCGTCTTCGCCTTGGGGAAGAACCAGGGGACGTGCCCGTAGTGCTCCAGGTCCGGATGGATCAGCGGGGAATCCTCCTTCAGCGCCTCCATCTGGTCGAGCACGGCCGGGAGCTTGCGGTAGGTGACCCTGACGAGCCCGGCGGCCTTCTTGGCGGCCTTGGGACAGCGCGCCACGACGGCCGCGACCTGCTCGCCGAGGAACCGGACCTTGTCTTGGGCGAAGATGTACCGGTCCTTCATGTAGAGGCCGAACTGATACCCCGGGAAGTCCTTCCCGGTGAACACGCCGACCACGCCCTCGACCTTCAGGGCCTCGGCGACGTCGATGGAGACGAGCTCGGCGCTCGCCTCGGTGCTCTCGACGACGTGGGCGTGCAGCAGGTTCGGGCCGAAGTCGAGGTCGGCCGCGTAGATGGCCGCGCCGCTCACCTTCTCGCGGCCGTCGATCCGCACCTCGGGTTTTCCGACGTTCCTAAAGTTTTCCATGCTCACCTCCCTTGGCGGCGACCTCGAGCACGGCGTCGAGGATGGGCGCGTAGCCTGTGCAGCGACACAGATTCCCCGAGATGGCCTCCTTCACCTCGTGGAGGGTCGGGTTCGGGTTCTTCCGCAAGAGCTCGGTCGCGGAGATGGTCACCCCAGGCGCGCAGTAGCCGCACTGGAAGGAGTTGAGCTCGATGAACTTCTCCTGCAGCGCGGTCAGGCCGTTCTGGCCCAGGCCCTCCACCGTCTCGATTTCCATCCCGTCGCATTCGATGGCCAGGACGAGACAACTCCGGACGCTCTTCCCGTTGAGGAACACGGCGCACGCGCCGCAGTCGCCCCGGTCGCAGCCGCACTTGGGGCTCTTGACGCCGAGCTTGTCCCGCAGGACGTCCAGAAGGACGTCGTTGGGTTCCACATGGAGATGCCGGACTTCACCGTTGAGTTTGTAGGATATTTTTTTCATCTTCATCTCCTAGATCAGGTGTTCCACGTCGACGGACGCCCCGGCGAGCAGCGCGACCGCCGCCCGCAAGGCCCGCTCGAGCATGACCTGGGCCATGTGGACCCGGTACTCCCTGGACGCCCGGATATCGGTGATGGGCGTGATCTCCCCGGGCACCGCGGCGCGCGCCTGGGCCAGCAGCGCGTCGTCGAGCTTTTTGCCGCGAAGCAGCGCCTCGAGGTTGGCCGACCGCACGGGTTTCGGTCCGACCGCGTTGAAGGCGACCTTGTACTCGTCGTCCCCGGTGACCAGCACGCCGACACCGACCTGGGCGAGATCCTCGCCCCGATACCGCCCGAGCTTGACGTAGACGCCCCGGTGGCGCTTCTGCGGAAGGGGAAGCTCGATGGCGACCACCAGCTCGTCCTCGAGAAGGGCCGTCTTGCGGGGCCCGAGGAACCATTCGGTGATCGGGATCTCGCGGCGTCCCCGCTCGCCGGCCACGACCACGACGGCGTCGTACACCAGCAGCACCGGACCGGCGTCCAGGGAGGGCACCGCGCTGCAGATATTGCCCGCGATGGTCGCCCGGTTGCGCACGCCGACGGACGCGACGGTGAGCGCGGACTCGGCCAGCATGGGGATTTCACCGCGGACCAGGGCGGACTCGGCCAACTGGGAGAACGTCACGTTGGCCCCGATGACGAGCCGCCCGTCCCGCTTCTCGAGCGGGTCGAGCTCTGAGAGCCCCTTGACGTCGACGAGGCACTCGGGGGTGACCACCCCCTCCTTGAGTTGGACCGCCAGATCGGTCGCGCCGGCGAGGATCTTCGCCCGGCGGCCGTGGCGGGTCAGGAGCGCGAACGCCTCCGCCAGGGTGGCTGGTTTTTCATATTGGAATTCATGAGCGATGGCCATGGCTTTCACCTCGGTGATGGGTCGCGGGCAGCGCCGGCCGCCCGCGGCGGATTACGGCTCCAGCGCGATGACGCGGCACATGGAGGACTCGAGCTCGATGCCGCGCAGCGGGAACAGCCCGATCCAGACGCGCTTGTTGGAGAGCTTGGCGATCTCGCCGCCGATGTTCTCGGCGTGGACGATGCCCTTGGGGAAGAGATTGAGGTGCATCACCTGGTAGAACTCCTCGGCGGGGAACATCTCGTCCCAGGTCTTGCCGTAGTCCTTGATCAACTTGGCCTCGGCTTCCTTGAAGCGCTTGGGATGCCAATCCTTGATGATGGTGTTCATGGGATGGTCGGCGGAACCGCAGTCGACGCCGATCCATTTGATCTGCATGTCGACGCACCACTGGTGGAACTCGGGGCTGGGCCCCGGGTGCTTCACGAAGTACCGCACCTCGTCGGACCCCGGCTGATCCCACGCGTAGCGGTGATACCCGGTGTTGATGATCAGGATGTCCCCCTTGCGGATGTCCGCGCGGGACATGAGCAGCTCGGGAGAGTAGAGGGAGTAGTCCTCGACGTCGGCGCTGATGTCGACGACGACGCCCGCGCCCACCCAGTGGTCCAGCGGCGTGTCGCCGATGCTCCGGCCGCTGGCGTGGAAGTGGATCTCGCCGTCGATGTGGGTGCCGACGTGGTTCGAGGTCTTGATGATCTGGCCGTTCGCGCCCTGTCCCATGTGGGCGCCCGCGATCCGCTTGAAGTACTGGATCTGCAGCGGCATGTAGCTCGGCCAGGGAGGCGTGTGGATGGACAGCCGCTGGGTGAGGTCGTACATCTTCACGGTGCTCATGAACTGGAGGAATTCTTGGGGATTCATGGTCATGTGGTTCTCCATCTCGATTAACGGGTGGTTGATTGGAGCCTCTTCGCGAGGCCGATATAGGCATTTTTGAACGGCTCGACGGGCGCCGAGAGCACGCCCGCCCCGACCTGTCCGACGCCCGGATTCTTGTGGGCGACGCCGGTGTCGATGAAGGGCGTGACGTTCTTGTCGATGACCTTGCGCACGTCGATCCCGGTGGGGGTGCCGCGGAAGTTGAGATAGGGGATCTGATAGATGTTGTTCTCGCCCACCGAGATTTCATACATTTGCATGGTGTAGCCCACCGCGTCCCTGGCCGTCCCACCGACGAACTGGACGATGGCCGGCGACGACGCGATGGCGAACCCCCCGAGCCCGGCGGTCTCGGTGATGGCCGAGTCCCCGATGTCGGGGTTGGCGTCGGCCTTGGAGTAGCCGGGGAAGTACAGCGCGTCGGGCACCGGGGCGGCGCCGGTGAACCACTCGCCGTCCGTCCCGGAGAGCTGGACGCCGAACTCGGTGCCATTGCGCGCCATGACGACGCAGAGGCTGCTGTACGGCACCCCCCGCGCCGCGTCGAGGGTGGCCTTGGACGCCGGCATGGACAGATTCAGGAAGAAGTGGTCGTTGCCGTTGATGAACTCGAGCACGTCGGCGGCCGTGTCCGGCGTGGGCGCGGTGCGGATCACGTGCGGGGCGATGGCGCGGTAGAACAGGGAAGTGCCGGCCCGGTTCCGGTTGTGGACCTCGTCCCCCATGTGCAGCGCCTGGGCGATGAGGTTCTTGAGGTTGATGGGCCCCGAGGCCTCCACCGCCCGCTTCAGGGTCGGGTAGAGCACCTGCTCCATCCACTTGAGCTTGCGGATGACGTCCTCGCCGTAGGCGCCGTAGCGCAGGACCTTCCCGAGGCCCTCGTTCATGGTGCAGAACGCCGTGTTGCCGTGGGTGGTGTTCTGCACGATGAACACCGGCATGGACCAGGTGATGACGCCGGCCATGGGCCCCACCGCGGCGTGCTCGTGGCACGGGGCGAAGGCGATCTCGCCCGAGGCGGCCAGGCGCTCGGCCTCGGCGAGGTCCCTGGCGACCCCCTCGTACAGCAGCCCGCCCATGATCGCGCCGCGGGTCGGCCCGCACATCTTCTCCCATTTCACAGGCGGTCCAGCGTGGAGGATCAGGTTTTTACGCATCCCCGGGATGACGTCCAGAGCGATGCCGAGCCCGACGAGGTGCGG
>CALKWH010000104.1 GCA_938004375.1 uncultured Pseudomonadota bacterium | reverse complement strand
GATACGGCGCCCACCGAAACCTACACTCTTTCCCTACACGACGCTCTTCCGATCTTGCCCCCCACGAACTCCCGCATCTACGTGCACACCGAGTTCGACCTGTACTACATCGATCCGGGCGAGAGCGATGACATGGTGCTCGTGGGCGCGTTCAACGGCATCTGCACCGAGGTCGGCGGCAGCATGTTCTACGACATCGCGCTGGACCAGGACCGCAACATGGTGGGCATCACCGACGGCGGCCTCTTCCGCATCAACAAGGAGACGGCCGAGTGCACGCTGCTGCGCCAGTTCCCCGCGGACACCGAGTACCACTTCTTCTCGCTCTCCTACGTCAAGGGCGTGTACCCCGCCGATCCGAACCGCGACGTGCTCATGGGCGCCACCGCCGAGGACGGCGAGTGGGTGGAGATCGACGCCTACGCCGAGGATCCGGGTTCGCTGTTCGTCCACCACGGCTACTACGATTCAATGGATTTCGACCCCGTCTCCTCGGGGGACATCGTCTCGGTGCAGACCGGCGCGAGCGAGTACCACACCTACGCCACGCTCAAGTGCACGGCCGGCTACAACGAGGAGGGCTGCGAGTCCGACTTCCTGGCCGAGATCGATCCCGACACCGGAGACGCCCGCATCATCGGCTCCACCGGCTACCAGCGGATCTTCGCGCTGGGGTTCTGGGGCGACAAGGTCTACGGCTTCACCAAGCAGGGCGAGTACATCCGCCTCGACATCGACACCGCCGAAGCCACGCTCATCTCCGCCGACGCGGCCCGCGACTACTGGGGCGCCGGCAACACCACCCGCCCGTACATCGTCGAGTGATCCCCCGTAGACCGCGCAGGGAAATCGCAAGAACCTTTTCTGAAGGGCTGACCAAGCCCTCAGCCCCTGTTCCGATTTCGATTTCGATTTCGATTTGGACCTTGAGAAATCCAAGCACTCAAGAAGACTGTGAAACGATTCCACCGATCGTAAAGCAATCCCTATTGCAGTAGCGGAAACCTCTTTGGGCGTCCCGGAAAAGACCTTTGGACTCAGGAAAAGACCTTGGCCATCCACGAAACCGTCACGGGAGCTGGCATCGGTCGGTCATCTGAAGTGACCGGTGCGGGGTCGGTCCCACGGAATTCGTCATTCGGGCAGTACGTCGTCCCACATGTCTTGGCTCCACCAGTCGGTCTCGCAGGAGCCCTCCCAGGGGAACAGGGTTTCATCGGGGTCGTACAAGGTACAAGGGTCTTCATTCTCAGAATCAGCCGGCCAGGTTGCAGCGCGGTACCCAAGTACTTCAACGGAGTATGGATAAGGGTTTTTCACTTTAAACATACTCACATATTGATACAACTCATTGTTTTCGTTTGATGAGAAAACTAATTCGCCGGTTTGCCACCCAGTTGAATGGGCATCAATTTTATAGTCGTGGTCTATTCCATTGTTTATATCATTTTGGATGTTTAACTCAACCATGGCGATACATCTACCCGCCTTGCGACGTGCAACACAGGCATGATTGGTATAACCGTGTTTCATTAATACCATGTCGCACGTATAGGTACACCCTACGGCTTCGCAATCGGAACGGGTAGTTTGACGCGCACAGAGCGCCTGGGTAATCTCATTTTTTTTATCGTCGCATGCGAGGTTGAGAATGAGCATGAGGGTTGTAAAAATATATGTTTTTCTACACATTGACTCGCCTCCTTAATCCGCAACATCTTCGTCGTCGAATCGACTGGAAAAATAGCAAAACACGTGGGCTGCTGTATTCATCGGTGTGACGTGTCGTTTGATGATTTGATACTCCACACACTTTCCGGACACGTCAGCGCCATGGGCCACCATGTGCCGGATGTCATGGGAAGTATCACCTCGGCTCCGGAACATGGTGGAACTAGAATTGCAGTTGCCGTTTACGTCAGGGTTCTTCATATTCACTTGCAAGTAGATGTCGCTGATGTCTGGCTTGGTTGACATGTCCTCGGCTTCGAACATCACGCACTTGACGAAGTTGGTGCCGACCGGCATCTTGTAAGGCCATGCCCAACTCGTCACGCTGGAGGAGTAAGGGTTGAAAAGGTGCATGAAAGTGTTGAATGCCCGAGGAGCGAAATTCACATTGTCCAGGTGGCGCAACTTGATGCGCCCGAAGCCAGAATAGCGAGAAACTCCGGTTAAACGTTTGCTCGCATAAGTGGGGTCCCATCGATCTCCCATTGCCAGCAGGAGCGCCTGCATTCGCCCTGCGTAGTTGAACATCGTATTGCCCTTATTGAGTTGCCAATGCTTGAGAAGTAACGCGAGACCGGAGACGTGGGGTGTGGCGGCGGAAGAACCACCGGATGCTTTAAAATTATTGCAACTATGGTTCCATCCCTCCGGCCAACGAGGATTCCCACCTGATTGCGGCCAGGGGCCATTCAAAGGCAAATAATTGCGGTCGTAGGCATGGGTTACATTAATAATGCTCTGTGGCGCGACCAGATCAATGCCGGCAATAATCCTCGACCACGGGGTGTCATTGATGATCGCATTCATGCCCCCCGTTGCAGCCTCATCATTTTCGATCACACAGTCCTGATAGTTGTCTCGACAAGCAGCAAGGCCCGCATCTAGGCTGGAAACGGCGAGAACCTTTGGGGTGTCGGCCGGTCGCCTAAGATTGCAATCCACACCTCCACCTCTGTTGCCGGAGGCGGCGATTACCAGGATGCCGTCGTCGTAAGCATTTTCCAACTCTGCCTCGTCGGACTGATTTGACGAGATGTCGCATCCGACTCCGAGATCATGCGAACAATTGAGAACATCGACGTTTCGCTCTTGCATGACGTTGTAAGCCCGGACATAGGCTGCAATATCGCCAGGTGCCGCGTTCGCGTAGATGACTGCGCTGCCAGGCGCCATTCCGGTGGAAGCGTTCACCCAATCGGCACAATGGGCCGGGTCAGACGAAGTGAGATAAGAAGGGTCACCAAAGGAATTTCCGTCGGCTTGACCCAACCTGAAATCAGCCGCAAGAATCGAAGAAACCATGGTACCGTGGAAGTGAGATTCCACCCAATTGATGACGCCATTGATTGTCTCCTCCCCGTCCTCAACGATTTCATTGGGGTTCTGTGGATAATCGCACGGGGACTGTGAGCAATCATATAGAGTGATTCGTGTTCCATAATTCAAATCCATTGTGCGTAACGCCAAACTCTCATTCTCTATGTAGTCGCTTTCCACGATTCCGGCCAACAGGCGCAGGCTCTGGTGCCGGTTCGGATTGGAGCGTCGGCCATCGATGCTGGCGTTCAGGAATTTATCCGCGTCGAGCCGATCATTCTGGCGGCCAGCGCCCAGCATCCAATTAGGAGGCGTAGGTGGCGTAGTGCATATAATGCTATTGGGGTTCCCACACGCGCAGTCTTCAGTCGGGTGGTGCAGCGCGTCGATGCGGTTGACCCCCGGGTGATGGAGGAGCGCGTCCATCGCAGCCTGCGGTAGCGACACTCTGACCCAGCCGGTGTTGGGGAAGACCTCGAGCAGGCGGCCACCCAGGGCCTCCACCTCCCCCTGGAATCCCGAAGCGGCGTTGGCGAACCGGGCCGCGTGGTCCCGCAGATACGCCTCCCGCATGGTCAGGGCGCGCGCATCGTCGCTCTCGGAGAACATGCCCTTGGGCGGCAGCGGCGGCGGCTGGTATTCGTGCAACTGGGCGAGCCGGACCATCAGGGCGAGGGGCTCGTCCACGGCGGCCTCGGCCCACTTCTCGAACACGACGGCGTCCACCCGGGGCGGCCCCGGCTGGGTCATCGGTTTGTCGGCTTTCGAGCGGTTGGGCTGCCGGCGGATGCGGTAGTGATGGCGCTGGGTCCCATCTTCCAGATAGGTGGTCCCGCCCTCTTCGTGGTAGACGTACGGCTCGGAGGCGTCCAGGTAGAACTGGGGATGCGACGTGCGCTGCCAAATCTCTAGGGTCATCGTCCCGCGCGTCGTGCGCGACAACTCCCGGTCCGAGGCGTCCTGTGTGCGGAGCTCTTCGTAGATGAGCTCGATGTCCGAGGGGACCGCCCGGCCGCCCTCGGTGCCGTCGTCTTCGACGAAGCGGATGGGATTCTCGTCGGCGATGGCTGGTGGAACCTCGGTGACCTCGGCGGCGGTGAACACCCTCAAATCAGGGGTATTGTCCTGATCGCCGTTACCGGTCGTTTCGCAGGACAGAAGTGGCAAGGCGCAGGCCATTATGGCCAGGACGAAACGACGCGGGTGGAGGGTGCTACGGATTGCGGAAGACACGGGGGCTGTGTGCATATTGAAACCCTTTCCGGGGCGCGTTGGCCGCCTGGAGACAAGATAACACGGCCGATTGGGACTGCAAGCGAACAAATATTGCCGTTTGTTTGTACGTGGGGTTCCGGGAAGGGCGGTAGGTGGCGGAAATTACGCGACCGGAAAATGAGCGTAATGTGCACAGTGTCCTATTCGAAAAGAGACCGGGTGAAGGAGGATCCCGGGGCATGGTCACGGACCACGGCCTGGAAGAACGGCCGAACGGACCACGGCCCGGAAGAACGGACAACCACGGCCCGCCACGGACGGGCACGGACATCTATGATGGGTGGAGTCAAGTGCATGTATACCGATTCATGCCAAATTATTCTCTCTTTCGCGGTCGTCGGGGTTGACGGCCTGAACACGCGTTGGTTGAAACGGGGCCTGGCGGGCCACCCCGGGCAGAGCCCGCGGCCCGGTTCGAGCAACGCGTGAGCGTTCGTTCTTCAGTCGTTCGTCGGCGTCCGTCCGTCCGGGACAAAAATGGATTCTTCAAACATCTATTCGGCGTCGCGATGCGCCATGATTCCCAATTCAAAAGGCTCCGTGCTTCAATCAGCCACACGATTTGTAGACAATCACTCCGTGTAACGAAGTCACGGAAACTCGTTGGAAGTCCATTTCGTTCGGAATCTCGGGCAAATGCGCCATGCAAGCGACTCCTTAAAACTACTCCTTACTCTTGTGCGATCCCGCGTGATTCCGTCGTCGCAAGCCTGGCCTGTGGCCGACGTGGCGTTGATTCACGTTCCATTCGCCAGACCGGCTTTCCCGTCTTCGGGTCCAGCTCCGCGTGGATCCTCAACCGCCCGGTGTCGAACGGTTGGCGGTTCTTGAGTACCTGGAACGCGATGCGTGCGATCCGGTGCATCACCGCCACGATCGCCTTCTTCGCGCTCCCGCTGCGACCGAGGACCGCGTAGTAGTACGCGGCCAGCGGGTTTGTCCCCTTGCGCGCCTGCTGGGCGCACTGGCACAGCAACTTCCGCATGTACCACGGCCCGCTGCGCGTGATGTGCCCCGCCTGCCGTCGGCTTCCCGAGTCGTACGAGCGCGGCACCAGCCCCAGGTAGCTCGACAACTGGGCCGCACTCGGAAACCGTGACAGTTCCCCGATCACGCCCACCAACGCGAAGGCCGTCAGAAAGCCCACCCCCGGGATCGTCGTCAGCAGGTCGATGTCCTCCCGGACGGCGTCGTTCGTCGCCGCGCTCTGGTGCATGCGCGCCTCGATCAGGTCGATCATCTTCTCCGCGTGAACGTAGGACTGGTAGTGCAGGTCCAGGAAGAATTCCTGTTCCGTTCCCGCGTGCTTCTGTAAGAGCGACTGCCACGCTTTATGGCTGTCCAGGCACTTCGGGACCGGCTCCGAACGGCCACGAAGAAGCGCCTTCGCCATAATCTGCGACTGGGATCGCATCTCCACGAAGTGCAACCGCTGGACCGTGTCCTGCCGCATCTGTTGGGCCTCGTCCGTGGGCATGTACACTTCCATTTCGTACAGCCCCTGCAGCATCCCGTGAGCCAGATCTTTCGCGTCGTTCTCGTCGTTCTTGTACTCCTTCTTCGGCCGCTTCGCCGCCACCTCCGTCGCGTGGAACACATGCGCGTCCAGACCGTTGGCCAGCAAGGTCCGTGTCACCCACCGGCTCTGGCCTCCGCTCTCCATCGCCACATGGACCTCGGGGTCCAGGGCAAGCATGTCCTGACTGAACTGCATCAGGGCATCGGCCTGGGTCGGAACCCGGCCCTTCGCGACCTTTTCCTTGCACTCGTTGACCACGTGATAAGTCGTATGTTGTGAATGAACGTCGAGTCCGATATAAATCGCCATGGGTGGCCTCCTCTCTGGATGACATTTTGAGGCATTTCATGACCTCGCGCATCCCTCGCGTGGGGGAGGTCACCCGCTCTTCAAAACGCCCAACCACCCATCATGGTATCCGCCACGGACGGCCGCGTCCCCAACTGGCGGTCTTGTCCCCCCTTGCTTTCCGGGCCGATTTGCGTCACTCTCCCTGAATCCGGGGAGTGGGCATGAATCCAGTCATCACCTTTGAAGACGTCGTGGCCGCCGCGGCGCGGATCGCGCCGTTCTGTCACCGCACGCCGGTCATGACGTCGGGCACCCTCGACGCCCTCTCGGGGATGCGGCTTTTCTTCAAGCCCGAGAACCTGCAGCGCACGGGATCGTTCAAGTGCCGGGGCGCGTCCTCGGCGGTGGCCGTGCTGGCCGCCGCGGGGGTGCGCGCGGTGGCCACCCACTCGGCGGGGAACCACGGCGCGGCCCTGGCCTTCGCCGCCCGGGCCCACGGCCTGGCGTGCCACGTGGTGGTGCCCGCCACCGCCCCGCGGGTGAAGAAGGACGCCATCGAGGGCTACGGCGCCCGGCTGGTCTTGTGCGAGCCGACGCTGGCCGCCCGGGAGACCACCTGCGTGGCCGTGTGCGCCGAGACCGGCGCCACCCTGGTGCCACCGTACGATCACCCCGACATCATGGCGGGGCAGGGCACCGTCGCGCTGGAGCTGGTCGCGGACGCGCCGGAGCTCGACGCCCTGCTCGTCCCCGTGGGGGGCGGCGGGCTGTGCGCGGGCATGTGCGTGGCGGCGCGTCATCTGGCCCCCCGGCTTCGGATCTTCGGAGTCGAGCCGGCGCTGGCCGACGACGCCCGGCGATCCCTGGCCGCGGGGACGATCATCCCCTCGACGTACCCGGACACGGTGGCCGACGGGCTGCGCACCTCCCTCGGGGAGCTCACGTTCCCCGTGCTGCGCTCCCACCTCGAGGACATCCTCACCGTGGACGAGGCGGGCATCCTCGAGGCCATGGAGTTGATCTACACCCGGCTCAAACTGGTCGTCGAACCCTCGGGGGCCGTGGGGCTGGCCGCGGCGCTCGCGAACCGGGAGCGGTTCGGCAGCTTGCGCGTGGGGGTGGTGCTGTCCGGCGGGAACGTCGATCCGTCCCGTCTGGGTCCCTTCTTTTCCGAGCGTGCGGCGAAGGCCGCGCGTCCGTGAGGTCAGTCATGAAGCTCTCGATACTCCTGTTCGTCTCGTCGCTGGCCTGGCTGGTCGTCGCGCCGGTCTTTGCCGATCCACCCGCGCCTCCGACGGGCCCTGTCCCGCCCGCGGCCGACACCGTGCCGCCCGGGGACGTCACCGTCCCTCCGCCCGCCGGGGACCAGATCGGAAGAGCACACGTCTGAACTCCAGTCACCGAATACGATC
>CALKWH010000103.1 GCA_938004375.1 uncultured Pseudomonadota bacterium | reverse complement strand
CGATATCGTATTCGGTGACTGGAGTTCAGACGTGTGCTCTTCCGATCTAGGGACGATGCCGCGCTGCAGGTAGTGGCGGTAGTGCAGGTTCACCGCGAGCGCGAAGAGGGTGTCCTTGGGGCGGCGCCAGGCGCCGGGGCGGCGGAGCACGCGGTGGGCGATGCTGCGCAGGCTGAAGACCTCGCGGTTGAGCCACCAGTACATCTCGGTGAGCTTCTCCGGGGCGATCTTCTCGGGGCGGTGCACGCACTGGGCGCCGTCATAGCGGTGCCAGTCCTCGTGGAGCAGGCGGCCCTCGGCCTTGAACTGGGCGTACAGTTCGGAGCCGGGCATGGGCGTGAGGATGTAGAAGCGGGGGATCGGGATCCGCGCCTCGTGGACGAACCGGAAGGTGTCGCGGAGGCTCTGCTCGGTGTCGCTGTCGAGCCCCACCATCATCTCGGTGGAGGGCATGATGCCGGCGTCGGCGATGCGGCGCAGCAGCTCCTCGTGCTCGTCGACCTTCACCCACTTCTTGTTCAACTTGTCCAGGCCCTCCTGGGTGATGCTCTCGAGCCCGAAGCTGAGGATGTTGCAGCCCGAGTCGGCCACCTTCTTCAGCAGCTTCGGGTTCCGCGCCAGGTTCAGCGAGCACTGGGAGGCCCAGGTCATCTTCAGCGGGGCGATGCGGTCCACCAGCTCCTCGAGGTAGCCGGGGTTCCCGACGATGTTGTCGTCGATGAGGTAGAAGGCCGAGAAGCCCAGCTCCTTCACGCGCCGGACGTCCCGCATCACCTCGTCCACCGGGCGGGTGAGGTAGCGGCCCTTGTAGATGCAGGCGATGGAGCAGAAAGAGCACAGGTGCGGGCACCCGCGGCCCGCCTGCACCGGGAGCATGTTGCCGATGGGCTTGGCGGTGAGCAGCTCGTAGCGCGGCAGGGGGAGGCCGGCGAGGCTGTCCACGGGCTCGTCGTAGATCCGGGCGAGCCGGCCGTCGCGCTCCCAGTCTGCGAGGAGCCGCGGCCAGCTCTTCTCGGCGTCGCCCACGACCACGGAGTCCACGCCCCGGGCCAGCACCTCCTCGGGCACCATCGAGGCCATGTAGCCACCCATGACCACCGTCTTGCCGCGCTTCTTGAACTCCTCGGCGAGCTCGAGGGCGCGGAAGATGGCGAAGCCCATGGCGCCCAGGCCGATCAGATCGGCGTCGGTGTCGAAGGGGACGCGGTCGACGACCTCGATGCAGACCTCCACGTCCCAGCGCGACGGCGTGTACGCGGCCAGGAGCGGGAACACGAGCCCGGGCAGGTGGATGCGACTCTGGGTGGCCAGCTTGCGACCGTCCCGGGCGTACTGCGTGGGCTGGATGAACAGGATCTTAGGCATGGCGCGCTTCCCGCATCTTCTTCACGTACTGCCGGTGGACGGCGAAGGAGCCGGTCATCATCTTCCAGAGCATGCGCGGCGGGTACTTCAGGTGGTTCTTCAGCACCGACGGGCGGTACAGCACGGCCTCGTAGCTCTTGATGATCTCGCGGTAGTAGGCGTGCACGCTCATCTTCGAGGGGCGCACGGCGATGTGGGCGAGATCCCAGCGGGCGTAGTCGCTGCGGTGGAACAGCAGGCGGTCCTGCGGGACCGTGAAGCCCGTGCCCGGCAGCGGCGTGAGGGGCTGCAGGTTGACGTAGCGGATGTCAAGCTCGATGAGCTTGCGGCGCAGGAAGTCGAAGTCCTCGTGGGACCAGTCCGGGTTCAGGATCAGGGTGGCGTAGCAGTCCACTCCGTGGCGGGCCAGGATCCGCAGGGCCTCCTCGTTGGTGTCCGGGTCGGTCCCCTTGTCGTAGGCGGCGAGCTCGGCGGCGTCGAAGCTCTCGAGGCCGACGATGACCGTGCGCAGGCCCAGCCGGGCGAAGCGGGCGACCAGGTCGGGGTTGCGCGTGATGAAGTCGGCGCGGCCGTAGACCAGGAAGTGCTTTCGAATGCGCCGGCGCTCCAGGCCGTCGCAGAAGGCCTCGACCCGGGCGCGGGAGACCAGGAAGTCGTCGTCGACGATGTAGATCTCGGTCTCGGGCAGGCCCTCGAGCTCGGTGAGCACGTCGTCCATGGGCCGGGCGTGGAAGCGCTCGCCGGTGATCTTGCGGCAGAAGCAGAAGTTGCACGAGAACGGGCAGCCGAACGCGCTCTTCACCAGCGCGACGCGGTCATGGAAGATGTAGAAGTAGCGGTCCCGGTAGGGGCGGTTCAGGTCGCGCCGGGGTGGGACCCAGGCGAACTCGAAGGGCGGCAGGGACTCCCAATCGACGGTCTCCCAGGTGGAGAGGGCCTCGGCGGGCTTCTCGCCGCGTCCGCGGAGGTGCTCGATCAGTTTCGGGAAGGCGGTCACCGCGTTGCGCACCACGCGGAAGTCAACGGCCGCGTCGAGCAGGTCCTCGGGGATGACCTCGACGTGGACGCCGCCGGCCACCGTGGCGCACTGCGGGAGCAGGCGCTTGGCGGCGGCGCAGTAGGCCTTCATCTCCGGGACGTTGGT
>CALKWH010000102.1 GCA_938004375.1 uncultured Pseudomonadota bacterium | reverse complement strand
TCGAGATGCGCCTGGTGCCCCAGGGCGAGAAGTGCGTGCTGTGCGGCCTGTGCGCCCGCGTGTGCACCGAGCTCGTGGGCGCCAAGGCGCTCACGATGGAGGGGCGCGGCACCGAGACCTACTTCCAGCCGCCCTTCGGCGAGCCTGCCAAGGACTGCGTGGGCTGCGGCTCCTGCGCCTTCGTGTGCCCGGTGTCCTGCATCGAGTACAAGAAGACCGACAAGACCATCGAGATCTGGGGGCGCACCTTCGAGCGCCTGGCCTGCACCGAGTGCGGCGAGCCCCTGGATCTCACGCCCGAGCACCGCGACCTGATCCGCCGTCGCACCGAACTGCTCACGCCCCAGGAGATGCAACTGTGCGGCAGCTGCGAGCGGCGCACCACCATGAAGACGATGCAGCGCGTCGTCGAGGGGCAGCAGGCCCTGGAAACGGCACGGAGGTAACCCATGAGAAAGATTTATCTGGTTCAGCCTGAAAAGTGCACGGGTTGCCGCACCTGCGAGCTGTCCTGCGCCTACTCCCATCAGATTGAGCAGCAGCCCGGGGTGCCGCGCATCCGCGCCTACAACACCAAGCCGCCCCTGGAGAAGGGCATCCCGGTGGTCTGTTTCCAGTGCGACCGCCCGGCCTGCCAGGAGGTCTGCCCGACCAAGGCGCTGCAGCGCAACCTGGAGACCGGCGCGATCTCCATCGACTACGACCGGTGCATCAACTGCCACGCCTGTTACGCGGCCTGCCCATTCGGGAACATCCACCTCGACCCGATCAACACCCGGGTGGCCAAGTGCGACCTCTGCGGCGGGGCGCCCAAATGCGCGCTGTTCTGCCCCACCGGCGCCTTGAGCTACAAATAACTCGACCTCACGCCTTGGGTCTGACGCCCCGGTGACGGGGTTTCTTACGCCCCCGCGATTTTCAGATTGAATCAAACCGCCCTTTGGCTAGTATATAGGACCGGCCGTTCGGATCTCAGTCAGTCCCGGAACGGACCGCATGCATACAAGGGCCCCCGGAGACGATTTTCATGTCACTTCACCGTTTCGCGACCATGATCCTCCTCCTTGGCAGTCTCGTGGCGTCCACGGCCCATGCCCAGGCGGTCACCGACCTCTTTCCCATTCGCCAGGGCGGCAAGTTCGGCTACATGAACGCCACGGGGAAGGTGGTCATCCAACCGCAGTTCGATTTCGCCGATCGCTTCGCCGACGGCGTGGCCCCCGTGATCATCGGGCGCAAGTACGGCTACATCAACCCCCAGGGCAAGTTCCTCATCAACCCGCAGTTCGACTACGCCTGGCACTTCGCCAACGGCATCGCCATGGTGTTGGTCGAGAACCAGTTCGGGTACATCAACAAGCAGGGGACGATCATCGTGAAGCCCCAGTTCGACAGCGCGAGCAAGGAGTTTCGCGACGGCCTGGCCCTCGTCAAGATCGGCGGTCCCTTCGGCAAGTGGGGGTTCATCAACAACCAGGGCAAGTACGACATCAACCCGCAGTACGCGGCCGCCCTCGAGTTCTCCGGCGGCATGGCCGCCGTGCGGCTGGACAAGACCTGGGGCTACGTCAACCGGACGGGGACCTTCGTGATCGAGGCCAGCTTCGACAACGCCCGGTCCTTCGCCGACGGCTTCGCCGCGGTCCAGATCAACGGCAAGTGGGGCTTCATCGACACCACTGGCAAACTGCAGATCAACGTCCAGTTCGAGGACGCCCGCGAGTTCCGCGACGGCGTCGCCGCCGTGCAGTTCAAGACCAAGTGGGGGTACATCGACAAGCGGGGCAAGTTTGTGGTGAACCCGCAGTACGATGCGGTGAGCAACCACTTCAGCGACGGCCTGGCCCAGGTCCTGGTCAAGGACACCGAGGCTTGGGGGTACATCGATCGCAAGGGCAACATGGTCATCCCCCCGACGTTCCAGCAGACCACGTCCTTCACCGACGGCGTGGCCGCCGTCCGCTCCGCGGGCAAGTGGGGCTTCATCGGCAAGGACGGCAAGTTCCTGGTCAACCCGATCTTCGACGACGCCGAGCCCTTCGTCGGTGGCATCGCGGCCGTGGAAGTCAAGGAAAAATGGGGCTACATCGACAAGACCGGCAAATATGTTTGGACGTTGTCCAAGTAACCTTTCACCCCCAAGGAGGAATCTGATGAGACGTTCGATTTTCACCCTCGGCATGATTGCAGTCACTTCCCTGACCGTGCTCGCTTCGGGCTGCGTGATCACCGCGCGCCCGGCCACGGTCCACGTGGAGGCCAGCTACGGCGGTTGGACCAGCTATTACTACAACGGTTCCCTGGTGTACTTCGATTCGATCGGTCGCCCGTATTACTACTACAGCGGCCGCATCATGTACGTCCCGGCCACCTGGGTCCACTACAACGTCGCCCTGGCAAACTGGCGCACCAACCGCGTCGCCTACAACCGCTGGCACGCCCGCTACCACGCCCCGCGCTACCGGACCGTCGTGGTGCGTTCCTCCGCCCGCCCGGCCCCCCGCGCCCGCGTTGCCCCGCGTCCGGCTCCCGTGCGTCACCGCCACAAACGGTAGAAACTTCACGTTGCGAAGTTTCCCCGGCCTTGCCTGCGGCAACGCCACGGAGACCCCATCTCAAGGGCCGACCAGTTAAGCCGCCTGTTGGAGCCTGACGTCATGGGTGACGGCAGCGTGACGCTCCATTCAAACTAGCCTTTTCCCCAGCCTTTAAAGCAAGCGCGCCGGCCCCGGGTCTGACCTGCATGGCAGTTGTCGGAGAAGTCAAAATATTTGCTTGAAAAATGAAAAAACTTCTATAACATACTGACAATATGTTTAATCGTGAAAATACCTCTTCAAGGAGATTTACAATGCAAAATATGGCAAAAATCCTGTTTTTCTTGTTCTTCGTGTCATTCTTCCAAACTGGTTGTGACGATTCAGGCGGTTCCAAGGCCGATCCCTGTCTGAATGTGTCATGCTCCGGCAACGGCTATTGCCTCGTACAGTATGATGTTGCGGTTTGTAGTTGTTTCTACGGTTATCATCCAGAAGGTCTCAACTGCGTCCGTGACCCTCAACCGTGTGACGACATCACCTGTTCAGGCCATGGAACCTGCGTGGATGACGGTGAAGGAAACGTCTTCTGCGACTGCGACGAAGGGTACCTCGCTCAGGATCTCGAGTGCATTCTCGATGTGCAACCATGTGACGGCATCACTTGCTCCGGTCATGGTACCTGCGTGGATGACGGCGAGGGTAACGTCTCCTGCGATTGCGACGAAGGGTACCTCGCTCAGGGCCTCGAATGTATTGCAGAGCAGAGTCCGTGCCTGGGGGTCCTCTGCTCTGGTCATGGCACCTGTCTCGTGGATGGCGAAGACAACCCGTATTGCGATTGCGATAATGGATTTGTAGCGCAGGATCTCGAGTGCGTTTCTGAGTCAAATCCCTGCTCGGGAGTAAACTGTTCTTTTCATGGTGTTTGCCTGATTGACGGAAACGGCGACGCGATCTGCGATTGCGACAACGGGTATATTGCGGATGGCCTAAATTGTTTGCTGGACAACGACCCGCCCGTTATCATTTCGATGCCCGGAACGGATGCGGTGGTTGGTGTGCAATACATCTACGAAGTGGAGTGCATGGATCCCGACGGTGATGGCGTGAGCCTGTCCGTGGATCCGACGCCTGACACCTGCAACGGCTCCCTGGCAGATCATGGGGACGGCACCGGAACCTACACGTTCACACCGTCTTCAGGGATGGTGAATACGACTTGCAATGTAGATCGGAAGAGCACACGTCTGAACTCCAGTCACCGAATACGATCT
>CALKWH010000101.1 GCA_938004375.1 uncultured Pseudomonadota bacterium | reverse complement strand
TGGCCGTGACCGCCTCGCACACCCGGGCGGCGTTGCCGCGCAGCAGATCGATCAACGCCAGCCGCCAGGGCTCGCCGTCGCGGTAAGCGGCCAGGGCCGCGGCATAGCCAAACAGGTTCAAGTGGGGCACGATGCCGTCCATGGCCCGTATGAACGAGCGGCGCAGCGCCTCGTCCGGGATCACGGCGAACGCGCAGCCCAGGCCCGGTACGTTGAAGGTCTTGCTCGGCGCGTGGAGCGTGATCGTGCGGGCCGCGAGCTCTGGGACCAGGCACGCCAGTGGCGCATGCTCCGCCTCCGGGTCGAGCACCAGGTCCCCATGGATCTCGTCGCTGACCACGACCAGGTCGCGCCGCAGCGCCAACTCCGCGAGGCTCTCCTGCTCGGCCCGGGTCCACACCCGGCCGCAGGGGTTGTGCGGGCTGCACCACAGCACGAGCCGGGTGTGCGGCGTGAGGGCGGCCGCGAGGGCGTCCCAGTCGGGTTCCCAGCGCCCGCCGGCCTCTCGAAGGGACGCCGTCACCAGGCCCCGGCCCGAGAGCCCGGGCGCCGTGAGGAACGGCGGATAGATCGGCGTGAAGGTCGCCACCTCGTCCCCCGGCGAGCCCACGGCGCGGCAGGCCACGTTGAGCCCGACCACCAGGCCCGGCAGATAGACGATCCAGGACGGGTCCACCTCCCACCCATGCCGGTCCGAGAACCGCTCCACGATCACCGCGGTGAGCTCCGGCGGCGGCAGGGTGTAGCCGAACACACCGTGGGCCGCGCGCCGGTGCAGCGCATCGACCACCGCCGGCGGGGAGGGGAGATCCAGGTCCGCCACCCACATCGGGATCACGTCGCGGCCGCCGTAGCGCTCCCACTTCAGGCTCTGGGTCCCGGTCCGGTCCACCGGGGTCTCGAGATCGAACATGGCTTGGTTCCTTTCGTGGTCAGCTCAGACGGCGCCCGCCAGCTGCACCGGCGTCCGCGACGCTCCTCGCGCGGGGATGATCACGGCAACGATCACCGAAGTCAAGTCCGACCCCGACGGGGTCCCACGGTCCCACCGGCAACGCCGGTGTACAGACCAGCGAAGGCATGCGTCCACCCCAACGGGGTCGCATGGTCCACCGGCAACGCCGGCGTATGTGTTCGACCCCGACGGGGTCGGGCGAAAAACCGGCGATTTCCTCTTCGGGTACAAAGGGGTCTTTCCTCTTCACCAGGGTTGGGGCGGCCCCGTTGGGGCCGCAGACCCGATGACGGGTCTGCCCAACCCTTCGCTGGTCTGTACGTCCGCGGTGCGGACGCGGACGTTCACCCGCGTCGCGGGTGCATGGGACGTGTACGCGTGGCGGGTTGGGGCGTGAACGCGTAACGGACCCCGGCGGCGCCCTTGACACAGGCGGCGCCCTCCCTATTGACAATCCCGCGCGGACGATCGGATAGTCCCGGACATGCACGTCCAACGACAAATCCGGCTCCCCGTTTCACCCGAGGTCGCGTTCCCGTACCTCGCCGATCTCTCCAACATCTTCGAGTGGGATCCCAACGTCCACGAGGCTGGCCGTGTGGACCTGGGGCCCATCGGCGTCGGATCGCGTTTCCGGCTCCTGTACCGACTGGGCCCCGCGACGCTCCCGCTGGACTATGAGCTGGTGGCCATGGAACCCGGGCGCCTGCTGGTCTTCGAGGGGCGTGGGGAGCGGGTGCGGCTCACCGACCGCCTGCACCTGTCCACCGACTACGACGGGACCCAGCTCACCTACGAAGCCCAGGTGGAGCCGCGTCCCGCGCGTGGCGCCACCGTGCTCGGCGCCGCCGGGCTCGGCGCCGCCGCGCTGCGTCCGTTCATGGAGCGGGTCGCGGACCGGGTGGCCCGGCGCCTGACGGAGGTCTTCGGGCCCGCGACCGCTGCCGACGACGCCACCGACGCCGGCCTGAGCCTGGCGAACCTCGCCTGGCGCTTCACCACGCCGGGTTGGAACGCCGCCCGGTCCCGTTATCGGGCCACGCCCAGGACCGCGCCGGGCTTCCGGGTCGTGATCACCGGCGTCACCTCGGGGCTGGGACGCAGCGCCGCGTGGACGCTGGCCGGCAAGGGCTGCGACCTGGTGCTGGTGGGCCGCAGCCGGACGCGCCTGGATCAGGTGGCCTCGGAGCTCGTCGAGGCGGGCGCCCCGGGGCAGCTGGAGGTGCGCGTCTGCGACCTCGAGGACCTCGACGCCGTGCGCGCCCTGGGCGGCGCGCTTTCCACCGACGCCCGCCCGATCCACGCCCTGATCAACAATGCGGGCGCGCTCCACGACGAGGCCCGTACGATCGCCGGCCTCGAGCGCTCCACCGTGGTCGATGCCGTGGCCCCCGCCCTGCTGGCCCGCCGGCTGCGCCAGCGCCTTGGCTACACCGGCGGCTGCGTGGTGAACGTGGTCTCGGGCGGACTCTACGGCGTGCGCCTGGACGTCGGCGCCCTGGTGGAACCTCCGCGCCCGTTCTCGGGGGTGAACGCCTACGCCCAGGCCAAGCGCGCGCTGCTGCTCGAGACCACCCGTCTCGACGCCGCCTGGGCCGCCAGCGGCGTCCGCGTCCACGCCATGCACCCAGGCTGGGCGGACACCCCCGGCGTGCGCTCGAGCCTCCCGCGCTTCTACAAGGTCACCAGGCCGCTCTTGCGCCCGCCGTTCGCCGGCATCGACACGGCCGTCTGGCTGGCGCTCACCAACCCCGCGCCCGGCGGCCGGCTGTGGTTCGACCGCCGGCCGGCCCCGGAGCACCTCCTCACCCGCACCCGGGAGTCCGACGACGACCGCGCCCGCCTGGCCGACCTGTTCGACCGCGCGTGTGATTGATCGTGTTTCACCGACGATCGATTTGATTCAACAATTCCGCAAGCCACACCTTGTCGCCGTGGTCCACCGCGTGCTCGAGGGCGGCGTCCTTGACCGAGGGCGCCTGGATCTTCACGTGCCCGAGACGACGCTTCAACAGGCGGACGCGGGTCAGCAGCGTCTTCTCGTCGGGCAGCGGCGCGAGCGCCAGCGGGGTGCCCGGCTTGGGCGTCAGCGCGGACAGCGAGAGCCTCACCTGCAGCAAGCGCGGGACGCGCAGGAGCAGGTCGGCGAGCTCCGAGACGTCGTCATCGGTCTCGTCGGAGTAGCCCAGGATGCAGTAGACCTTGACCGTGTTCAGTCCGGCGGAGGCGGCGTGGTCACAGGCGGCCAGGAAGTCGTCCTCGGTGCACTGCTTCTCGATGGCCGCGCGCAGGCGCTCGGAGGCGCCGTCGAGACCCAGGGTGAGGGTCCTTAGCCCGCCCGCGACGAGCGCGGTCAGCAGCGCCCGGGACGCGCGGTCGGCCCGCACGCTCGACAGGCTCACCTTCGTCCCGGCGGCCGCCAGGATCTCGACGAGCTCGACCAGGTGCGGGTGGTCGGACACGGCGGCGCCCACCAGCCCGACGGAGGCGGGGAAGTCCTCCCCCCCACGCAGCGCCGCCAGGATCGCCTCCTTCGCAAACACGCGCATCCCGCAGGGCCGCGCCCGGCGCGACATCATGCAGAAGGCGCAGGCCCGGGAGCACCCGCGCCCCACCTCGACCAGGATCTTCTCGCCGAACTCGCCCTCGGGGGTGGTGAGCCGCGACACCGCCGGAGGGATCGTCCCAGCCGGCAGCGCGCACTCGGGCGGCGGCAACGCCAGCGCGGCGGGATCCCACAGGCCGTCGAGCCCAACGGCGGCCTCGAGGAACCCGGCGCCCTCCCCCACGCGCTCCAGATACGCGGGCAGGCTCTCGTCGGCGTCCCCGAGGAACACCAGATCGGCGATGGCGCTGACCACGCCGGGCGCCACCAGGGCCAGCGGCCCGCCCGCCACGATCAGGGGTCCGGCGCCTGCCCCGGCGCCGCGCCGCGCGCGCAGGGGTTCGATCCCGGCCGCGCGCAACAACTTGAGCAGAGCGATCACCTCGACCTCGGCGCTCAGGCTCACCCCGAAGAGCGCGAACTCGGCCAGCGGCGTGCGGGACTCCAGGGTGACGGTCGCGGCGTGGGGCCACGAGCGCCAGGGGCGATCCAGCCACGGCGGATCCGGCGCGAACAGCCGCTCGCAGCCCCAACCGGGGAGCGCGTTCACGCGGTCGTATACCCACAGGGCGCCTAGCCCGGACATCCCCTGGGGATACGGCGACGGCACCACCAGCGCGAACCGGTGCCCGCCGGGGGAGAAGCCGCGGCCGCGCTCGGCCGCCAGGCGCGCCTCGGCGCGACGGCGGAACTCCCAGTGCGCGTCCATCGGATCAGTCGAGCCCGACCAGCAGGGACTTCAGGTAGTTGCTCTCGGGAAAGGCGGGCAGCTCGGGGTAGTCCTGGGGCAGGCCCGGGCGCTCGAGGATGATCGGGCGGCGGTGGGCCAGCCCCGCGGCGATCTGGCGCTCGAAGAGCTCCAGCGGCAGCTTCACGGTGTTCGAGGTGATCAGCAGGAGGGCGCCGGGCGCGCACAGATCGGAGGCCTCGTGGAGCAGGTCCGCCATGTCCCGGGGACCGCTCCAGGTGCGCCCCTTGTCCGTGGAGAAGGTGGGCGGATCCACAATCACCAGATCGAAGCGGGCCTGCTTGCGCCGGAGCATGCCCAGGATGCGGAACACGTCGTCGGCGTGGCAGATCATCTTCGCGGGATCGAAGCCGTTGCGCTCGGCGTTCTGCCGGGCCCGGGCGTGGGCCTTCTGCGCGATGTCGACGTTCACCACGTGGTCGGCGCCGCCGGCCAGCGCGTGCACCGAGAACGCGCCGGTGTGGGAGAACAGGTTCAGCACCCGACGTCCGGCCGAGAGCTCGCGCACGCGGCGGCGGCCCAGGCGGTAGTCCGGGAAGAAGCCCACCGACGACGGCGCGGTGACGTCCACCAGGAACTTCAGGCCGTCCTCGACGACCTCGACATCGATGGGCGCCTGCTCCCCGGCGGCGTGGCGGCTGCCCTTGCGAGCGGGGGCCTCGGCGGCGGTGAGCGGCTTGAAGCGGGCCTGCTCGTAGAGGCCGCGGGCGCCGGTGAGCTCGAGGAGGGCCGGGTAGATCTCGGGCACGAAGCGCACCGAGGCCGGAGAATAGAGGATCGCGTGGAGCCAGTCGCCGAACCGCGTCACGGTGAGCCCCGGCAGGCCGTCGGCCTCGGCGTGGATCAGCCGGTAGACGGTGAGGTCTTCGCCCAGGAAGCGCTTGCGCAGCTCCACGGCCCGGGCGCAGGCGGCGCGGAAGAAGGCCTCGTCGATGGGGGTCTTCTCCTCGCGGGTGAAGAGGCGCACGGCCACGGTGCCCTCGGTCTCGAAGAAGCCGCGGGCCAGGAAGCCGCCGTCGGGATCCACCACGTCGATGAGATCCCCGTCGGCGCAGGAGAAGGCCGTGTTGACGATGGCATGGCGGTACACCCAGGGGTGCCCCAGGCGCACGGCCTTGGCGGCCTCGGCGTTGATCTTCAGTTGCGCGCGGCGGACCTGAGTGGCGCGCGGACGGGGGGCGGGGCGGGATTTTCGGATGCTCGTGGACATGGTCACCAGTCTCTCGGAAAAAGGGATGCAAACACCCCGTCTTCGTGATACCACTCCCTCTTAACAAAGGCGCCCCGAGCTGTCGAGAGAGAACAGCTTTTTCCCGCGGCGCCGGAATCGTTTTTCCCGGGAGTCAGCCATGGAAGTTTTGTGGATCGATGGCCATAACCTGAAATTGCGGGACGTGATCGAGGTGGCCCGCGGTCGCCGGCGGGTGCGGATCACCCCCGAGGCCCTGCGGCTCACCGCGCGCTGCCGGTCCGTGGTGGACCTGCTCGTGGAGCACAACGTGCCCGTGTACGGGCTCACGACGGGCTTCGGGAGCAAGCGCAACGTGTTCATCAGCCGGGAGGACACCAAGATCCTCCAGCACAACCTGCTGCGCTCCCACGCCTCGGGCATCGGCACGCCCCTGGGGGAGGACATCGTGCGCGCGGCGCTCCTCCTGCGCGCCAACGCGCTGTGCCGGGGGCATTCGGGCCTGCGCCCGGCGGTCCTCGAGAAGATCATCGAGCTGCTCAACCGGGACGTGTATCCGTGGGTGCCCGATCAGGGCAGCGTGTCCGCCTCGGGCGACCTCGCCCCCCTCTCGCACCTGTCCCTGGTGCTCGTGGGCGACCCCGGCGGCCGCATCTACGATCCCGGACGCCGCCGCAACAGCCGCCGCGACCTGGACATCGTCGAGACCCCGGACCCCGAGGGCTTCGTCTCGGCCTCCCCCGAGAACCTCAAGCTCTTCCACGACTACGCGCCCATCGACCTCGAGGCCAAGGAGGGGCTGGCGCTCACCAACGGCGTGCAGGTCACCTGCGCGCTGGGCATCATGAACGCCTGGGACGCCGAGGGGCTGGCCATGCAGGCCGACATGAGCTGCGCCCTCTCCCTCGAGGCCTTCCAGGGCATCCGCACCGCGTTCGACCCCGAGATCGCGGCCGCCCGTCCCTACCCGGGGCAGGAGGCCTCGGCGGCCAACGTCCGGCTCCTCGTCGAGGGGAGCGCCATCCTGTCGAGCCCGCTGAACCTGGCGATCCTGGACAAGTGCATCCGCCAGCTCCAGGAGCACCTGGGGGCCGCCCGCGCCACCGGCCTCGAGGCCGAGGTGACCGCGCTGGTGGCCGGTCTGGAGGCCGCCCGCTCCGATCCCCACGGACTGGCCGACGCGAACCGCCAGGACCCCGGAGCGCCGACGACCGCCGACACCGGGGAAGCGGCGGCAGCCGACCCGCTCACCCTGGCCCTGCGACGCGGCCTCCATCCGCTGCAGGTGAAGTTGCAGGCGTGCATCCGGCGCCTGTTCGACTCCGAGACCGCCGCAGCCGCCGCCCTGCGCGAACAGCTCACGGCCGTGGCCGATCTGCTCGAGCGCGCGGTCCCGCGCATCCCCAGCGTGCAGGACGACTACTCGTTCCGCTGCGCCTCCCAGGTCCACGGCGCCGCCCGCAACGCGTTGTCCCACGTCATGGACATGCTGCTCATCGAGGCCAACTCCTCCACCGACAACCCGCTGATCTTCCCACCCGACGGCCCCGCCGAGCTCGAGGCTTACCGGAAGTCGCTCACCATCGAGGCCTGCCGTGCGGCGGTGCGCTCCGGGGGCAACTTCCACGGCGAGCCCCTGGCGCTGGCCATGGACTACCTCACGATGGCCGTCTCCGAGCTGGGCTCCATCTCCGAGCGCCGCGTGGCCAAGATCGTCGACGGGCGCCACAACAACGGCCTGCCCTCGCTGCTGATCCACCGCAGCGGGCTCAACTCCGGCTTCATGATCCCGCAGTACACGGCCGCCGCCCTGGTCTCCGAGAACAAGAGCCAGTGCTTCCCCGCCTCGGTGGACTCGATCCCCACCTGCGAAAACACCGAGGATCACGTGAGCATGGGCCTGATCGCCGCGCGAAAGACCCGAACGGTCATCGAGAACGTCGAGAAGATCATCGCCATCGAGCTTCTGACCGCCTTCCAGGCGCTTCATTTCCGCAAGCCGTTCCACAAGGAGCTGGGCGCGGGCACGCAGATCCTCTTCGACCGGATGGAGTCCAACCCCGGCATCTTCTTCGTCGAGGAGGACCGCATCCTCGCGCCGCTGATCTTCGCCGTGCTGCGAATGGTCCGCACCCGCCAGCTCGTGGCCGCGCTGGACGGCAAGGTGCCCCTGGTCCACACTCCCGCGTTTTAGCTACTTATCCCTTCGGCTGGCCTTCTTCAGCGCCTCGATGAACTTCTTCGAGGGCTCGACCTTGAGCGCGCGCGCCTTGGCCACGTCGGCCCAGGCCTCGTCGTACTTCTGCTGGTTGAAGAAGTTCACGGCGCGGCTCACGTAGGCCTTTCCGTTGTCGGGTTCGAGCTCGATGGCCTTCGAGTAGTCATTCCCGGCGGCCTCGAAGTTCTTCTTCTCCGTGTGGGCGGCACCCCGGTTGATGTAGGCCTTCGGGAAGTTCGGCTCCAGCTCGATGGCCTTGTCGAAGTCGGCGATGGCGCCGTCGAGGTTGCCCGAGCTCAGGTAGACGACGCCCCGGTTGTAGTACCCCCGCGCGTACTGGGGATCCCGCTCGATGGCCTTCGAGAAGTCGGCCAGGGCCTCGTCCCACTTTTTCTGTCGGGCCAGGATCAGGCCGCGGTTGGCGTGGGCCTTGGGCAGTTTGGCGTTGAGCTCGATGGCCCGGTTGTAGTCCGCCATCGCCTTGTCCAGCTGGCCAGCGGCCTCGTGGAGCAGTCCGCGGTTCACGTGGGCCTCGGCATAGTCGGCCTTGAGCGCGATGGCCTTGTCGTAATCCGCCAACGCCCGCTTCGCGTCGTTCTTCTTCTCGTACACGTAGGCCCGTTGGAAGTACATGCGGCCGTTCTGGGGGTCCAGCTCGATGGCCTTCTCGTAATCAACCAGCGCCTCGTCGAAGCGACCCGACTTGACGTACAGGACGGCACGGTTGACCCAGGCTATCTGGTAATCGGGCTTGAGTTCGACGGCCTTGGTGAAGTCCGCGAGCGCCCCCGCGGTGTTGCCGGCCCGCAGGTGGAGGGTGCCCCGGTTGTAATAGGCCTGCGGGTCCTCCGGGTTCTCCTCGAGGTATTTGTCGTAGTCGGCGACCGTGGTGAAGGCGGTCTTCTCGGTCTTGGGCTTCGCGGGACGATCCGGATCCCGATCATCATCCTTGTCCGCGGCATCCCCGGAGCCGCCGCCCCCGGGGGTCGTGCGCCTCCCCGGTTTGGCACCGGATCCGTCGCAGGCACAAAGACCCAGGCAGAGCGTGAGGAAGAACACGAGCAGGGAGAGGCGTTTCATGGGGCGCTCCTGATGGTCTGCGCGAAGGCAAAGACCGGACGGCGGGAAGCATATCCCGAAATCCCCGGTTCTGGCAATGATCGCGACCAGGCACGGGACTCGGAAAACGGGTTTGCACCGCCTGGCGAAATGTGGTACTTCCTTTCAATACGGTAGAGCAGACCGAGGACGCGAATCGAACAACGGCGCAAAAAGATGCTGGAGAACCTCAAAAACCTCCCGAAAAAGCTGGGAAAGAACGGCCTGCTGCTGGAGTCCTGTCCTGTGGCCGCCCTCGTCGTCGACTCCGACGGCCAGCTGCTGTTCGCCAATGGCGCCTTCTTCGACGTCCTCGAACCCTACGAACATGGGCGCGCCTCCCGCCTCGAGCAACTGGAGTGGGTCCCCCTGGACGAGGAGGGCCGACCTGTCCGCGGCGCCCAACTGGACGCCCGTTTCCTCGCGCGGCACATCGAGGCCGGGCTGACCTACAGCTTCTTCACTACCGGGCCGGACGTCGCAGAGGCGCGTTACCGGCTCGCTGTGACGGTGTGGCCCGACGACGACTCGATGTTCGTCCTGTGGTTCGAACCCGCCGGCAGCCCGCTGGACGACGAGACGCCGCGCCCGGTGACCGAACCCACCCTGCACCGCGTGGAGAACCACCTCTCCTCCCTCTATTCGGATCTGCTGCGGGTGGACCGGCTCGAAGACGCCCTCGGGCTCGTCTGCCGCCGCCTGAACACGTTCCTGCAGTGCTCGACGGTCTTCCTCCTGGCGGCCTCGCCGGAGTTGAAGCCGGCTGCCGTGGCCGGAGACTGGGGACCGGATTTCTGGGATCCGATGCAGACGGGGCTCAGCGAGAGCCACCCCGCCTCCTGGGCCTTCCTCGGGCAGAAGCTCGTCCATATCCGGGACACTCAGTCCATGCCCGAGCTGGGACGGCTGCGCGACTGGGCCCGCGCCCGCGGCATCGGCTCGATGCTGCTCCTCCCCGTATCCACCGGGGAGTCGCGGTTCGGCGTGCTGTGCCTGCTCCACCGGCAGTTGTTCGCGTTTTCGGCCGAGACCACGACCCGCCTCGAGCAACTGACCATGGACCTGGCCGTGTGCTGGTCCAACCTGCAGAAAGCCGAGGGCACCGAGCACTGCCGCCGCAGGTTCCAGCAGATGCAGAAGATCACCGCCTTCTCCCGGAGGTACTCCCGGGAGTTCACCGGACGCCTGGAGAAGCGCGACGACCAGTGGCGCTGGGAGTGGATCTCCCCCTCCTGCTTCGACCTGCTGGGCCTCGAGGAAGACCGCCTGGCGGCGCTGCCCCACGGTCTGTTCTCCATGCTTTCTGGGAAACGCGAGCTCGAGCGCGTGCTCGGCGAGCTCGAAGGCGACGCCGAGCGCGAGACCACCTGGTTGTTCACAGACGCCCAGGGCTCCGAGCTGGCCTTCAGGACCAACCTGGCCCCCCGGGTGGCCGACGACGGCGTTCCGGGCTGGGACGTGTTCTGTCTGGACACCACCGATCTCTCGTTGTCCCGCAACGCCTCCCGCCGCTCGGAGGGGCTGTGGAAGGCCGTCGCCCTGCTCGGCCAGGCCCTGGCGGCGCCGGACTTCCGGGACCGGCTCCCGGACCAGCTCTCCCGGATCGGCCAGGCCGCCGAGGTGAGCCGGATCTACATCTTCGAGAACCACGTCTCCGAGACCGGCGATCTCATGACCAGCCAGTGGATGGAGTGGGTCGCCCCCGGAGTGCCCCCGCAGATCGACAACCCCGAACTGCAGGCGCTGAGCCTGGCCGAAGCCGGCTTCGGCCGATGGGTCCAGGAGCTCGGACAAAACCACGTCATCGCCGGCAACGTCATCGACTTCCCCCTCGCGGAGCAGGAGACCCTCCTGCCCCAGGCCATCGTCTCCATGGCGGTGGTGCCCATCTTCGTGAACGACCGCTGGTGGGGCTTCTGGGGCATGGACGACTGTCGCGCCCGCCGCGTGTGGACGGCCCCTGAGGTCGAGAGCCTGCGCACCGGCGCGGCCCTTTTAGGACAGGCCATCGCCGGGCAGCGCGCCCGCAGCGAATCGGTGTGGCTCGAGGAGCAGTTGCAGCAGTCTCAGCGCCAGGAGAGCATCGGCCGCCTGGCCCACGGCATCGCCCACCAGTTCAACAACCTGCTCTCCCCGATCCTGGGGTACGTGTCGGTGGCCCTGCTCGACCTGCAGGCCGACAGCCCCCTGGCCTCGGACCTGCGGCAGGTGCATCAGGCCGCGGAACGGGCGAAGGACCTCGCCCGGAATCTGCTGCGCCTGGGGGTCCGCCACACCTTCAAGATGGAGAACGTCTCGGCGCGCGCCCTGCTCGCCGCGGCCGTCGAGAGCCTGTCCGGCGAGTTCCCCGGCGGTGTCTCCCTCGAGCTCGAAGCCGTCGGTGATCGCACGGTGGTCCGCGTGGACGCCGAGCACTTCCAGCAGGTGCTTCTGGCCGCCCTGCGCCGGGCCCGGGAGACCCTGCCCGAGGGCGCTCCCCGACCCATCCCCGTGCGCGCCCAGATCTTGCGCCCCTCGCCTGGCGAGGGGCCTTACGCCGGCGAGGGACCCCGGCTCCAGATCGACGTCGCCGTGCGCGGCGAGAGCCTGTCCGCTGCCGAGGCCCGCACCATTTTCGAGCCCTTCGGGTCCGCCTCGGGCTCGGTCACCGACCTCGAGCTCTCCAACGCGTGGAACGTGGTGCACGCCATCGGCGGCACGATCACCTGGATCCCCACCCCGCCATCGGGGAACCTCATCCGCGTGCTTTTGCCCTTGTCCGACGCCGAGATCACCGCCGCCGTGGAACTGACGCCCTCCCCCTCCCCCGTCGAGAAGACCAAGGAGCCGGTCACCGTGCTCGTCGTCGAGGACGAGGACGCGGTGCGGCACTTCGTCTGCCGGTCTCTGACCAAGCAGGGCTACCGGGTGCTCGACGCGCCCGATCCCCAGAAGGCAATCTCGCTGGCCCACGCCCACGAGGGGCCCATCGGATTGCTGATCACCGACGTGATCATGCCCCACATGAGCGGCAAGCGCCTGTTCCAGGAGCTCAAGCGCACGGCGCCGGCGTTGCGGGTGCTCTACATGTCCGGCTACACGTCCAACCTGCTCGAGAAGCAGGGCGTCGCCACCGAGGAGCGCTCGTTTTTGGCCAAACCCTTCGGTGTGTCGCTGCTGCTCAAGCGGGTCGCCGAGATTTTGGAGTGCGGCGACTAGCCGACCGACGACGGTCGGGCGCCGCCTCTTCTTCTCTTCTCTTCTCTTTGCTTTGTGCTCACCGGTCGTGGCCAAAACGCCACGACCGGTCATTTTCCGACGTTCCATCGTTCATTCTGGTATTTCTCTCACGCCTGGCGACGGGCGTGTCTTCTTTGCTTTGTTTTTCTTTCCGGGAGCGCAGCTCCCGGACCCTCAGGTCAGGGGGACGCCGGCCCGGCCACGAGTTCATCTTCCACGCGCTACCTGGGACGGCCGAGGCCGGAAATCCCCCCGACACCCCCCTGTTGGCGGCTGACGTGAACTCGTGCTTATCGCCATTGAAAGGAGTGCGCAAGCTCTGCTTGCGCGCCGTTTTACTCTTCCGGGTGTTCCGAGAAGATCTCCAGGGGGCCGGTGACGTCGTGACCGATGACATAGCCCTTGCGGTAAAAACGCGAGAGGACGCCGTCGCAGTCGGCGTCGCCGTGGGCGGAGACCTCGAAGCGCAGCACCTCGCCGGGGCCGAAGGAGGTGAACGAATAGCGGTACAGGTGGGGATCCTTCAACTCGAAGGCCAACTCAACGAACGGGGTCTTCTTCCACTCTGCCGGACTGTAGGAGGTGGCGGTCTTCCCGCCCGGCGCGCATGGCGTCGGCCGCCCCTCATGACAACAGGGACTCTCGGGGGTGACTTTGGACGAGATCGGAAAGTCGGGCCGCACGCGCTCGGCGACCGGGCGCGCCAGGTACCGCTGGGCGAAGACCGTGGCCCCCTCGTACATCAGCCGCAGGTTGGCGGGCACCTCGGCGAAACGGGCGGCCCGCCGGGAAGCGGCGATCCCCCATGCGCCCAGGGCGAGCAGGAGGAGGGTGGCCAGGGCGAGGGTCAGTTTCTGCGCCATGCATGGCATTATGCGGGCTGTTCAGACTGAGGGCAAGAGGGAAGAAGAAGGAAAGCCGAAGGGAAGAAGCCGTGCAGAGAAACTACAGAGTGGGGACATCGGCCATTTTTACGATCTCGGCCGAACCCTTGACGACCGCGCCGTCGATCGTGCCACCACGCCAGTAATACTCGATGCTGCTCGCCTTGCACTCGATGTTGCCCTTGGCGACAGCCTTGAACGCCGTGGCGTTGGACAGATACGAATACACATACAGGTGCGGGTCGCGCATCTCGAACTTCAACTTCTTCCAGGTGTCGGCGCCCCACACGGCCGTGCCATCATACGGCAGGGAACCGGTGTTCTTGGGGTTGCACTTCACGGGACGACCAGTAACACAGCACTCGGCGAACGGGGTGAAGGCAGCAACGGCCGCCGGGAAGGTCGGAGCGATGGGTTCGCCGGTGGTGGTGTCGACGTGGTTGCGCGGATCCTCGAAGTAGGAGACCGAACCGTCATAGAGGGCCTTCAGGTTATTCGGAACCTCGGCGGCCTTGGAAGACGCGATGTACCGCAGGAACGACGGGATGGCGATGGCCGCCAGGATGCCGATGATGACGACGACGATCATGAGCTCGATGAGGGTGAAGCCGGATTGCTTTTTCATGGGACGAGTCCTTTCTGGGCCGGTGGCCCGGGTAAATGTCTAATCTCCGTCATTCTGGATCACGGAGGTCTCGCGATCGTGGGACGACACGTAGGTCGTGTTGGTCGCCCGTCGTGCGTCCAGATCGCAGATGGCCACGACGTAGAACCACTGGGTCTGCGGGGTCTGGTTGTTGTAGATCCCCTTCCCCAAAGATCCACCGGGGGCCACGCCGGCGGAGCCGGCGATGGTGGCGTAACCGCAGTAATTCCAAACGTCAGGCGGACGCACGCCAAGGTTGGCCCACGCCGAACCCGCGGGGGGATCCCACTTCTTCCGCTTGGGCTCCCCGGTGGCCAACAGCGCCGGATACACGGTGGTTTCGGCAGCGGCCGAGGACAGGTACATGCCCGTCTCGGCCTGGTACGCCAACTGGGCGCGCTTGATCTCGGCGAACATGCCCGGGACCTCGGAGGCCTTGGCCGAGGCCGCCCGCTTGCTGTAGGAATAGATGGCGATGGCGGCCAGGATCCCGAGGACCACGACCACGATCATCAATTCCACGAGGGTAAAGCCGGTGCGTCTCATCAAAACCTCTCCGCGCCGGGCTCGAAAGCAAGCCGCGGGCCAGACCGGCGCGATCGGGCGAACTCCGCGGGACAGAAGGAAAAATCAACGACAAGCAATAAGTGCTTAGTATAAATATGTGACAAAATTCGTCAATCCGGGGCCCAAAAGCGTCACCCCTCCCCCAGGCCGAGCCGGGCCAGGCGGTATCGCAGGGAACGAAACGTGATACCCAGGCGACGGGCCGCCTCGGTGCGGTTGCCCCCCGTGGCCGAGAGGGCCTCGAGGATGCGCGCCCGCTCGAGCTCGGCGATCTGCTCGTCGAGGGTGCCCGCATGGGCGAGCGCCGGCTGGGCGCCCGAGTGCTCCGGCGGGCGCAGGTCGGCGAGGTCGATGACGCCGTCCTGGTCCAGCACTACCGCCCGCTCGAGCAGGTTCTCCAGCTCGCGCACGTTGCCGGGGAACGGATACGTCAGGAAAAAACTGATCGCCTCGTCGGACAGGCGGGGGCGCACGATGGCGGCCTCGGCCGACAGGCGGGAGAGCAGTTGGTCGGTCAGCGGGAGGATGTCCTCGCGGCGCTCGGCCAGGGACGGCACGCGGATGCTCACCACGTTGAGCCGGTAGAACAGATCCTCGCGGAAGCGGCCGGCGCGGACGTCCTCCTCCAGGTTGCGGTTGGTGGCGGCGATGACGCGCACGTCCACCGGGAGCTCCCGCGTGCCGCCGACGGGCTTCACCGAGCGCTCCTGCAACACGCGCAGCAGCTTCACCTGGAGGGGCAGCGGCAGTTCGCCGATCTCGTCGAGGAGCAGGGTCCCGCCGCCGGCGGCCTGGAACAGCCCGTCATGGGTGGCGTCGGCCCCGGTGAAGGCCCCCTTCACGTGTCCGAAGAGCTCGCCCTCGAGGAGTGTCTCCGGGATCGCGCCGCAGTTGACGGCCAGAAAGGGCCCCGCTTTACGCGGGCTGAGTTGGTGCAGCGCACGGGCCACGCGCTCCTTGCCCGTGCCCGAGTCGCCGGTCAGGAGCACGCTCGCGCGCGCCGGGGCCGCCTTGATCACGAGGTCCAGCACCATCTTCATGGCCGGGGACTCGGTGACGAACTGCACCGACGGCCCCTGCCCGGACCGCACCTGGCGCCGCAGCTCCTCGTTCTCGCGGCGCAGGGCCTGCTGATCGATGGCGCGGGCCACCGTGAGCTCGAGCTCGGCGATCTGGAAGGGCTTCTGGACGAAATCGAAAGCCCCGGCCCGCACCGCCTCGATGGCGTTCTCGACGGTGCCGTGGGCGGTGATCATGATGACCTCGAGTTCGGCCCAACGCTGCTTGATCTTTCGCAAAAAATCCATGCCGGAGAGCCCGTGCATGCGCAGATCGGTGACGATCACGTCGGCGGTCCCGGTCTCGAGGAAGTCCAGCGCGTCCTCGGCGGAAGGGAAGGTCTCCACGCCGTAGCCGGCCCGTGAGAAGGCGATCTGCAACATCTTGCGCACGCTGCTCTCGTCGTCGACGACCAGGATCCGGAACGCGCTGCGGTTCATGGGGCAAAAGGGTAGTGCAAGCGAGCGCGAAAAGCAAGAAAGCGCCCGCCAGCCGCAGCCAAGGTCGGCAACTACTCCTTGTCCTCGGGCAGGCGCTGCTCGAGCATGCGCAGCAGGCTGCGGGCGAACGGCTCCTCGGAGTCCTTCCACTCGTCGTGGAGGCGGCGGAACTCCTGCTCGCCAGGGGAGCCCGGGGTGGTGCGGCCGATTGGGCGCTGCCGCAGGGCCGGGTCTGCGGGGGGCGCGGGGGGCGCGGGCATGCGGGGCAGCTCGTGGACCCGGAACCTGAGCTCGGAGAAGGCCAGCTCCGGCCAGGCGGCCCGGATGGCGGCCTCGAGCTCACGATGGCGCAGGCCCAGCTCCTGGCGCCAGACGATGTTGCGCACCGCCAGGGTGAGGGTGACACCGTCGTAGGCGAGCGGCGCGGTGCCGTCGGGATAGGGGGCGCTCAGGCGGCTCCACTCCATCTGCAGGCGCGAGAGATGGAACTGGTGCAGCAACTGGGGGTTGCGCGAGAGCAGTTGGAAGAGGGTGCGGGCGACGGAGACGGGCTCGAAGGGCATGTCCGGGATCCTAGCGCCGCAGGAAGCCGGCTTCCAGCTCGGCGGTGGAGAGCTCCATGGAGACCGGCCGGCCGTGGGGGCAGTGCCCGCCGGCGGGGATCGTCCGGATCTGGCCGAACAGCCGCAGCGCCATCTCGGGCGTGATGGGGTCGTGCTTGCGCAGCGCGCTGTGGCAGGCCATGGTGGCGGCCATCCGCTCGTGGACCTGCAGCCCCTCGGCGGCCTCCCGGCCCGCTGCGAGGTCCTCGTACAACTCCGAGAGCAACGGTTCGACGGGGCGGGTGCCCAGGGAGGCCGGCACCCCGCGGATCACCAACTGACGGTCCCCGAACAGATCGAGGTCGAAGCCCAGGGCACGCAGATCGTCGAGGTGCGGCTCCCACGCCGGGGCGCGCGCCACCTCGACGGTGAGGGGGAGCAAAAGGCCCTGGCACAGGGCGCGGGCGCCGCGCAGGTTCGCCAGGATCTCGTTGTAGCGCACCCGCTCCGAGGCCGCGTGCATGTCCATGACGATGAGCGCGCCGGCCCGGGAGAACAGCAGGTACAGGCCGTCGTGGCAGCCCAGGTACCGGACGTCGCCCTCGGTCATGGGCCCCGGCTCCGACGCGTCCCCGCCGGGGCTGGCGACGGGCACCTCAGGCGGTGGCGACGACGAGAACAGGCTCTCGAGGCGGGCGCGGGCGCCGGGCTTGCGGGCGGGCGCAGCCGGCGTCGGGGGCTCCCCGGCGGACGGCGTCGGACGCTCTTCGGCGGACCTCGTAGGCGCGGGCGCCGCCGGAACGCCGGGCCTGCGATCCGCCTCACGGACGCCGGAGGATCGCACGGGGGCAGGCCGGGACGCGCCCTGCCGGGCACGCGCCAGGGCCTGGGCCACGGCCGCCTTGATCGGCATCTCCGAGGGGGAGGTCTTCCCCTCGGACGCGGGCGGCTCCGGGGCGGCTCCGGGCGGCGATTCGGCGGCGCGCGCCGCCTCGGGGCGCAGTTGGTACGAGCGGGGGTTCTTGCCGGCCACCCAGGGGGCGGCGGCGAGCGCGGCCTGCAGGGACGAGCGCACGAAGCCCGCAACGAGCCGCTCGCTGCGGAAGCGCACCTGGGTTTTCTGCGGATGGACGTTCACGTCCACCATGGCCGGCGGCAGGTCCAGGTGGAGTACCACCACGGGGTAGCGTCCCTTGGGCAGCAGGCCGCCGTAGGCGCCCGTGACCGCCGAGAGCAGCAGGCGGTCCCGCACGGGCCGCCGGTTGACGAACAGGTACACGCCCGAGGCCTCGGCCAGGTGGACCTCGGGGGCGCTCATCACGAGGACGAGGCGGGCGCCCTCGGGACCGGCGGCCTCCCAGGGGTACAGCCCGGTGCGCACCCGCCGGGCGAGGACGTCCTGGGCGCGGCGGAGCCGGTCCGGCTGGGGCGCGAGATCCAGTTGCAGCCGGCCGTCCTGGAGCAGCCGGAAGTGCACGCCGGGCTCGGACAGCGCCATGTCCACGATCACGTCCTGGACATGGGAGGCCTCGGTGGCCTCGGTCTTCAGGAACTTCAGGCGCGCCGGCACGTTGTGGAAGAGATCGCGCACCACGATGCGGGTGCCCGGGGCCATGGCCTCGACGCGCTCGCCGGGGGCCACGCTCCCCTCACCCGCCAGGCCGCGCCCCTCGTCCATCTCCCGGGTCCGCGAGACCAGCGTCAGCCGCGAGACCGAGGCGATGGAGGGGAGCGCCTCGCCGCGGAACCCGAAGGTCGAGATGGCCTCCAGGTCGGCGAGTTCGCGCACCTTGCTGGTGGCGTGGCGCTGCAGGGCCAGCCGGAGCTCCTCGGGGGCCATGCCGCGCCCGTCGTCGGTGACGACGATCTCCTCGATGCCGCCGCGGCGCACCGAGACCTCGACGCGGGTCGCGCCGGCGTCCAGCGCGTTCTCGACCAGCTCCTTGACGATGGAGGCGGGGCGCTCGACCACCTCGCCCGCCGCGATCATGTCCACCAGGTGGTCGGGCAGCACCCGGATCCGTCCGTCCGCGGTCATGCGAACACCCCCGTCTCTGGTTGGCCGTGCATGGGTGACCCGCGCGCCGCCGTCGTCCGCCTCAGGGGAGCGCGACGATCAGGAGCGCCACCAGCGCGAAGAACGCGACGCCGGCGCCGAACGTGACCACCAGGGAGGCGGCGAAGTCTGAGCCGAGCCGGTCGCGCAGGCGCCGGGGCAGGTGGTTGAAACGGGCCATCGGATTGGACATGGCGGGCTCCTGCTGAAGGTTGGATTATTTCTTCTCGAAGCGGCGGACCAGGTCCATCAGGCGCGGCAGGGAGAAGCCGGCGAGCTTCTCGCGGTAGCCGGCGTCCTTCACGCGGTTCTGGAGGGTGAGCACGTGCTCGATCAACTTTTCCTTGGAGCCGAAGCGCTCCTTCACCTGGGTGGTGATCTCGTGCAGGCGCAGCAGCTGGGTGTTGGCGGCCGTGAGCAGGCGCTCCTTCAGGTTCTCGCGCTCCTCCTTCACCTGGGTGAACAGATCGAGCACGGCCTGGGCCAGCTTTTCCTTGGAGCCGAAGCGCTCCTTCACCTTCTGCATCGGACTCACGGAGGCCGGGGCCGGCTTCTTGGCGGCCTTCTTGGTCTTTTCCACGTTCTTCTTGTAGGTCTTCTTGGTCATCGAAATACTCCCTTTTATAATGTCGCGGGCGGACCCGGCTCCCGTGTCCGGCCATGTCCCACGGCCACCCGACCGTGTCTCACGGCCGGCCGGCTGCCGTTTTATGGTTGCACGACCGGCCCGGAGGACGCATTCATAGCAGAATCGCGACCGAAGATCCAGTGTCCAGTTTCCTTGAGCGTGGAGACCGCCCACTGCATCATGTACTGGGTCTGGAAGCGGTCCAGGCGGAACAGGATCCGCACGAAGCGGCCCCGGGAGACCACGCTCTCGTGGTCGGTGGAGCCGTCCATGCTGAAGCTCTTCTGGACCCGCGGCCCCAGGGCGAGAAGCCCCTGGGACAGGCCGAGCCGCATGATCTCCTTGGCCTGGCGGGCCGCCTCGGCGTTGGCGAAACGCAGGCGGAGCTGGAACTCGGCGTTCTGTTGGGCGTCGATGTTGAAATACCCGGAGAACTGCTCCAACTGGGAGACCACCTTGGCGATGACCTTGGGCATGCCCGGCAGCTCACGGGCCACCCGGCTGCAGGCGAACCACACTGCGGTGTCCCGGGGCATGGGCGCCAGGAGGCGGGCAAGCTCGGAGTCGGGAGCCAGGGCCGTGACGGCGTCTTTCGAGTTGGTGATCAGCAGGGTCCTTCCACCGTGAGGGCGGAGCCGGAGTTGTTGACCCCAGGTACTGACCACCAGGTCGGTCCCTTCCCGGGAGAACGGCGGCAGTTCGAGGTTGGGCAACCGGCCGGCGATGTTTTGGATGTGGTCCACCGTCTCGGTCGCCTGGAAATCACCGGTGAGGGCCGCCGCCGCGCGCTTCGGGACCCAGGCGTTCGGGTCCATCGTGACCCCGATCACCACGGCCTGCACGGCCTTGCCCGGCGAGAGCCCCAGGAAGGTCAGCGCGTTCTGGGCCAGGAACCACGGCGGCACCAGCCGGGCGGCCTCGTCCAGGAGTCCGGCCTTGTGGAAGGCCGCCAGGTTGAGCCCCAGGACCATGTGGGCGTCGGCGGGCAGGGACAGCTCGGAGAAGCCGCCCCCCGGAAGCGCGACGCGGTCCAGCGCCGGCGGCTGCACCAGGGCGAGCTGCTCGGCCTCGGCCTTGGCCGTGATCTCGCGACAGGCCTTGGACTTCTCGTGTTCCTCGCTGTCGGAGACCATCTCCTTGCGGCAGGCGACGAGCCCGCCCAGAATCATCATGAAAACCAACCCGGAGACCGAGAAACGCAGGGATCGCATGTCACCTCGTGGAGCCGCAGGGGCCGGCCATGTCATGGGCATGATACGAAGAACGCACCAGGGGACCCGCTTGAACCGCCGTGAAGCCCATTTCCAGCGCGTCTGCGCGCAACATAGCAAATTCCTCGGGAGAAAGGAACCTCCTGACCTCGGCGTGGGCGCGGCTGGGGGCCAGGTACTGTCCCAGGGCCAGCCGGTCGACCCCGGCGCGGCGCAATTCGGCCAGGATCGACAGGATCTCGTCCCGGGTCTCGCCCAGCCCCAGGAGCAGGCTGCTCTTGACGGGGATCCCGGAGCGCGCGGCGTGGCCGAGCACGGCCAGGGACCGGTCGGTGTCCGCGCTGGGCCGGACCTCGGGGGAGAGGCGGCGCACGGTCTCGATGTTGTGCGCGAACACCGTCGGACCGGCGGCCAGCACCACGTCCACGGCCGCGGTGTCCCCGCCGAAGTCGGGCACCAGCGCCTCGACCTGGGGACACACCTCCCGGACCGCGCGGATCGTCGCCGCCCAGTGCGCGGCCCCGCCGTCGGGCAGGTCGTCCCGGGTGACCGAGGTGAGCACGGCGTAGCGCACCTCCAGTTCAGAGAGCACCGCGGCGACCTTCGCCGGCTCCCCGGGATCCGGCGGCGCACCCACGTCCGAGTGGCCCACGTCGCAGAAGCGACAGTCCCGCGTGCAGGTGTCCCCGAGGATCATGATGGTGAGGGTGCGGTGCGCCCAGCACTCGGCCAGGTTGGGGCACGAGGCCTCGGTGCACACCGTCACCAGCCCGCGCTCCCTGAGCCGGGTGCGCACCTCGGCGAAGGCACCCGCGCCGGGCAGAGGGACGCGCAGCCAGGGGGGCTTGCGCTGCCGGCGCCGCGCTTCGCCGCTCACAGCCGCGGCTCCAGCCGCTCGACGGTGGCCCGCAGCACGCGCAGATCGGTGTAGAGGGTGGCCGCCTGCGGCCGCTGGACGGGCTCCTGGCGCACCATGCGGCGCACGATGCGCGAGAAACCCGGGTGGATGGCCAGGTCCGGCGCCATCTCGTGCATGGGCGGCACCTTCTCGGTGAGGTGCATCATCAGGATCTTCTGCACCTCCTCGTGGTCGAAGGGGCGCTGGCCGGTCGTCATTTCATAGGCCATGATCCCGAGGGCGTAGACGTCGATGGCCCCGGTGAGCTCCTGGTCCATCGTGATGCGCTCGGGCGCGATGTACTGCGGCGTGCCGAACAACTGCCCGTCGTGGGTGATGGGGGTGCCCTTGAGCAGCTTGGCCATGCCGAAGTCGATGAGCTTGACGGTGTGCCCGCCGGGCGCGCACAGCATGATGTTCTCGGGCTTGATGTCGCGATGGATGATCCCGCTGTCGTGACAGGTGGCCAGCGCCGAGCACACCGGGATCAGGATATCCAGGACCTCGGTCAACTCCAGGCGCTCCCGGGCCATGAGCACGTCGCGCAGGGACGCCCCCTCGAGCCACTCCATTTCGACGTAGGGCGCTCCCTCGGTGGTCGTCCCGTGCCCGAGGTAGCGCACCACGGCCGGATGTTCGATGCGGGCGAGGATGTCCATCTCGCGGCCGAGCCGGCGGATGTCCTCGACGTCAGTGATGTCTTTGAGCACCTTGAGCGCCACCGTGTTCCCGGTTTCCCGGTTGAGCGCGCGCACGACCTTGGCGACGGCGCCTTCACCGAACTCGCTCGAGATCTGATAATGACTGGGAAATGCCATGTCCACTCCGGCGGGCCTCATGGTCCGCGCCCGTGCGTAACATATAAGAAATGAAAAAACGCACAACCCCCAAAAGACCACCGTCCAAAACCCGCCTTGACATCCGGGCCCCCTCGGGGATAGTCTCGACCGGCGTTGAAATCGCCTTGAGGATCTGGACGAATCCATGCCCGACCCGAACCTGACCATCCCCGTAGCCCTCTCGGCGCGCCATGTCCATCTCTCCCGGGAGCATGTCGAAGCATTGTTTGGCCCCGGCTACCAGCTCCGGAAATTGTTTGACCTGAGCCAACCCGGTCAGTTCGCCTGTCAGGAGACGGTGGACGTGATGGGACCGAAGCGCTCGATCTCCAAGGTGCGCGTCCTGGGCCCCGCCCGCGACCTGACCCAGGTCGAGCTCTCGGCCACCGACGGCGTGGTGCTCGGCCTCCGGCTGCCGCTGCGCAACAGCGGCGACGTCGCGGGGACGCCCGGCGCCCACCTCCTGGGGCCGCGGGGCGCCGTGAAGCTGCGCGAGGGATGCATCGTCGCCGCCCGGCACATCCACACCACCCCCGAGGACGCCGCCCGGCTGGGCGTGCGGGACAACCAGAAGGTGTGGGTGCAGTTCGCCGGGCCCCGCGGGCTGGTCTTCTCGGACGTCCTGGTCCGGGTCTCCCCTTCCTTCAAGACCGAGCTCCACCTGGACACCGACGAGGGCAACGCCGCGTCCATCAAGAACGGCGACCAGCTCCGGATCCTGGCCGATCTCTGCTCGGACCTGTGCGAGCTCGGGCGCTGCGGGATCTCCGCGTCGCTCACGCCCGGGGAGAGCCAGCCCTACTGCCGGTTGACCGCCCCGGGCCGGAGCATCCGATAACCCATGCGCGCCGACGAGCTCGAGCGACTCATCCAAACCGTCACGGATCTGGTGCTGACCAGGCTGAAGGACTGGGCACCGCCGGCCCCGACGCCGCCGACCCTGACCGTGCTGTGGCCCGCGCCCACCCCCGCGAGGGACGCGATCCTGGCGGGCGCGGCGGCCTTCCGCGTCGACGGCCGGCGGGTGCGCTGGCTGGTGCGCGCCGACCTGCTCGAGGAGGTGGCGCCCCTGCTGCCGCCCGACGAGCGGCCCCGCTGCCACGCGCTGGGCCGGGCGCCCGTCCAGGCGATCCTGGCGGACCTGCGGGAGGGCGACGTAGTCCTGCTGGCCGCCGCCCACTTCGAGGCCGCCCGCCTGTTGCTGGCCCTGCGCGACGATCACGACTGGGTCCACGTGCTCGTGCAGGCCCACCTGGCCGGCAGACCCGTGGTGATCTGCGAGGACCTCCTGTCGACCGGCGCGCCGGCCGCGACGAACCCGGTGGCCCGGGAGGCCGACGGTCTGCTGCGCCAATTGCGGCAGGCGGGGTACCGGCTGGCCCCTGCGCGGGACCTGGCCCGCTTGCTCAAGGACATGACGCGCGCCTGCGACCCCGGACTGCAGGACGCCCCCGACCTGCTCACCGAGCAGGACGTCGAGAACCTGGTCCGAGCCGGACGTCGCGAGCTGCGCCTCCACGCCCGGACCCTGGTCACGCCCCTGGCCCAGAGCCGGGCGGCCGAGCTGGGCCTTGGCCTGCTGCGGCCGGAATAGAGGAGCACCGATGCTGTTGGCACGTGTTGTCGGAAACGTCGTGAGTACGCGCAAGAGCGAGCGCCTGACCGGGACCAAGCTGCTGATCATCGAGCCGGTCGACTTCCGGCAGCAGAAGGCCGACGGCAAGCCGCTGGTGGCCATCGACTCGGTGGGCGCGGGCGTGGGGGAGATCGTCCTGATCGTCCAGGGCTCCTCCGCGCGCCTGACCGAGACCACCAAGGACACGCCGGTGGACGCCACGATCATGGCGATCGTGGACTACATCGAGCTCGAGGGAAACCGAACCTACGCCAAATAGTTGATCATCCGAGAGGGAAGCACCCATGGCCATTCAGATCGACGAACAGCAGTTGTCCAAATTGGTTGAAGCCGTGATCGCGCAGGTCCGGGAGCGCGGCCTGATGCCGGCCGACGCCGCCCCGGCGCCGACCCCCCGCGTCCAGGCTCCGGCGCCCCCCGTCGCCGCGCCCGTAGATCGGAAGAGCACACGTCTGACCTCCCGTCACCGAATACGATCTCGTATGCC
>CALKWH010000100.1 GCA_938004375.1 uncultured Pseudomonadota bacterium | reverse complement strand
CCACCGAGATCTACACTCTTTCCCTACACGACGCTCTTCCGATCTGCTCCATCGAGCCCGTGCTCGAGCGCGCCCGCCGGGAGGCCATCCTGCGGCTCCTCGAGGACGCGCGCGCCCGGGGCGCCGACGCCGTGCACAACGTGCGCCTGGAGACGGCCAACCTGTCGAGCACGCAGTCGCTCATGATCGAGGTCGTCGCCTACGGCACGGCGGTGAAGCTCCCCCGCTAGGCCGCCGACCGGAAGGGAACGAAGATGCGCTGGAAGCTCCCCGTGATCCTGACGATGGTCCTGACGTGCGCGTGGCCGGTGACCGGACGCGCGGCCGAGGAGGAGGACTGGTACGAGTACGCGCCCCACGTGTCGATCCCGCTGACGACCTTCGGGCTCTCGGTGTGGATCGCCGGCGAGGTGTTCAAGAAGGAGCTCGTGCCCGAGGACGCCCGCTGGACGAAGACCAACCCCCTCGACGACGCCGTGCGCGACGGCCTGCGCTGGAACCACGCCCACACCGATGACGCGAACATGGCCAGCAACCTGGTGCTGGGGTCGGTCCCGGTGGTCGGGCTGACCGCCCTGCTGTTCACCGACCGCGAGGGCTGGTCCTCGCCCACCTCGTCCCGCGCGAAGCAGGCGGGGATCGGCGCGCTGATCATGCTCGAGAGCGCCTCGGTGGCGATGCTGGCGAACCAGGTCGTCAAGTTCGTCGCCCTGCGCAAGCGGCCCTACACCCGCGCGGGTGGCTACGGCCCCTACGAGGCCGACGACCACCTGTCGTTCTACTCCGGGCACACGACCACGGCGTTCGCCCTGGCGGTGTCGGGGGCCATGCTCTACGACATGAAGGGCGGCGCGCACCCCGGCGCCGTCTGGACCGCCGCGCTGGCGCTGGCCGCGGGCGTGGGCTACCTGCGCATCGCGGCGGACAAGCACTACTTCACCGACGTGCTGGTGGGCGCCCTGGTAGGAGCCGCGGCGGGTTATCTGGTTCCACGGTTGCTGCACCAAAAGGACAAGGAACATACAGTGAACTACTCCGTGATGCCGGTGCCCTCCTCGGACGCCTGGATCCTCGGGGTCACGTTCGCGCTGTGATCCGCAGCGGGAGGTCGCCATGAAAATTTGCGCACTGGTGGGATGGCTGATGGCGCTGGCGCTGGTCGCCTGCGACGACTCCGGGTCGTCGAACCACGCAAACAACGTCAACAACGTCAACAACGTCAACAACACCAACAACACGAACAACACGAACAACCAGATCGATCCCGCCTGCGCCAGCGTGCGGCTCACGTCCTACGACGCGGCCGCCGGCGGTTGGTGCGAGTTCGATCGCACGCTGCCGGTGCTGCCCGCGTTCGTGCGCGCCGGGCTCACCACCGCCATCGCCGAGCCCTGGAACGGCGGCTCCTACGACGGCGACCCCGGCGAGGCCTGCGGTGAGTGCTGGGAGGTGGACACCATCGGCGGCGCCGAGGTGGTCATGGTGCACGACCTGTGCCCCGTCGAGGGCAACCCGCTGTGCGCGGGCGCCCACTTCCATTTCGATCTCTCCTCCGAGAGCGCCGCCGCGCTCGACACCCATGGCCTCGACGAGGGCCGCGCCCGCCGCGTCCCTTGTCCGGTGACCGGGAACGTTCACGCCCAGATCCTGGACTGGAACCAGTGGGGTTTCGTACGTCTGCAGTTCGTCAACCACCGCATCCCCATCCGTGGGGCCGCCCTGCGCTACGGCTCCGAGCCCGCGGACACCTGGCACGCGCTCTCGCGCTCCGGCGGTGCGTGGGCCATCTCGGGCGCGCCCGCGGCCGACCCCGGGGAGTCGATCTTCTTTCGAATTACCAGCGCCCAGGGCGAGACCGTCGAGGCCACCCGGTCGGTGCCGCTGCTGGACGACTCCACCGACCACTACGACCTGGGCATGCAGTTGACCGATCAGGGCACGTCCCCCGTCGGCGTGTGCGAGTTCCTGCCGCCGGCGGCCGTCTACGCCGACGCCTGGGGCGGCATCGACCAGGTGCGGTGGATGCCCAACCCGTGGGGGTCGACCGAGGTGGTCGAGGCCGGCGCGGGGTGCCACGACGGTTCGGCCTCGTGCCTGCGGATCCCCAACATGGCGCAGTGGAGCGGCATGCATGTCTACTACCGGCAGGAGTTTCCGCCCGCGTTCTACACGACGATCTCGTTCTGGACCCGCGCCGAAGACGGCCCCATGAGCTTCCTCTTCTCGCTGTCGGGGGGCGACGGCGCATGCGAGGAGACCGAGGTGGCCGTGGGCACCGACTGGACCCGCCACACCATCGACCTGGCCGCGGTCTGTCCGCTGATCTCGACGATCAACACCCTCACCTGGCAGAACACCGGCGCCCAGGCCCCCTTCCTCCTCGACGACGTCCTCTTCGAGTAGAAATCGTCTTTGCCCGCACGGGCTGGTTGATCCCCAGAAAAAAGGCAGGTATGCTCGCTTTTGGCCCGCGCGAGAAGGAGGAGCCATGAACCCGCTGAAGAACACATTTGTCTGTCTGATGATCCTGGTCGGCCTGAGCTCGGGCTGCGACGGCTGCAGCGAGAAAAAGTCTACCAACAATTCGACCGAATGCGGGGGCGTGGCGCCCCTGGCCGACCTTCAGGAGGGCGTCTGCGCCGGCCTGGAGAAGGCCTGCGTGCTCGTCTCCGAGGAGGCGGGGCACGCCTGGGTCGAGCCGGACTATTCCCAGGTGGAGGGTTGGGAGGCGAGCGAGTTCTCGTGCGACGAGCGCGACAACGACTGCGACGGCGACACCGACGAGGGCCTGCCGCGTTCGTTCTACGCCGACGCGGACGGCGACGGTTATGGGAATCCCGCGGTCGAAATCACGGCGTGCTGGCAGCCTTCGGGGCACGTCGCCAATTCCCTCGACTGCGACGACACCGATGAGAGCGTCCGGACCTCGTGCCGCGCCTTCTGCCGCCTGCTCGACCCCACGCTGGCTCACGTGCCGCTGGGCGAGAGCACGCCGACGCTCTCCGTGGCCGTATTCTCGGACGGGATCACTACTCGGACGGGAGATGCGACGGAGCTGGTCGTGGAGCTGGGCGTCGGGCCGATCCACTCGTTTCCCCAGCAGCCGACCTGGACCTGGTACCCGGCCGCCTGGGTCGCCGACGAGGTCGACTGGGACGTCTATGGCGCCGCCCTCACCCCCAGCGACGCTGGCGCCTTCCACTTCGCGTTCCGCTTCACCACCGACGCCGGGGAAAACTACATGTACTGCGATCGGCAGGGCAACGAGGTCTACGATCCTCGGTCAGCCGGCGGGCTGCTCGTGGATCCGCCGTGCACGCCCGGTGGAACCCAGTGCCTGGACTGCGTCGACAACGACGCCGACGGCTATATCGACGGCTGGGATCCCGAGTGCATCAAACCGACGGACGAGAACGAGGCCGCCTTCAGCACGGGCGCCCAGGCCGACGACAACGGTCGGCAGAAGCTCGACTGCTGGTACGACGGGGACGCGGGTGACGGAAACGACAACTGCGAGACCCACATCTGCTGCCTGCTCGACGAGCCCTGCGAGTCCTTCCCGGCCCTCCTCGAACTCACCAAGTTCTGGCCCTACGATTGCGCGGCTCCTCTGCGGTCGTCCTGCATCGACAACTGCCTGCCCTCCACCCCGCCGGGCTGCGACTGCTTCGGCTGCTGCACCGTGTGCCTGGGCACCGAGTGCCACGACGTGCTCATCGGCACGCCGGGGAACTTCCCCCAGTGCAACCAGGCCACGTTCGCGGATCCGGCCCTGTGCCCCCGGTGCACGCTGCACCCGGAGTGCTCCCGCCCGTGCAATCCCGCCGAATGTGAGCTCTGCCCGGGGATGAGCCCCCTCGATCTCCCTCCCCACTGCAGCGAGGCGACCTGCCCCGACGACCTGCAGACCTGCCTGTCCACCGACGATTGCCCGACCAACTTCAACTGCCAGTTCGGCTGCTGCGTCCAGGACTTCATCGTCGCGAAGTGACGGGGCGCCCGAGCACCCGGCGCGATCACTCCCACTTCGCGTAGAGCGTGTGGTTGGCGGCGGTGGAGACGACGGTGGTCGAGAGGATCTGCGTGCCGGTTCCGTTGTCTCCGGTCCACCAGCCCGCGAAGGTCTTGCCCGCAAGGGTGGTGGTGGCCAGGGTGCCGTAGGTGAGGCCGAAGGTGACGACCTTGGAGGCGGGGTTGGGGGCGGAGCCGCCCTCGGCGTCGAAGGTGACGGTATAGGTGTTGGGGACCCACCGGGCGTAGAGCGTGTGGTTGGAGGTGGCCGTGACGACGGTGGTGGTCTGGATCTGGGTGCCGGTGCCGCCGTCGCCGGTCCACCAGCCGCCGAAGGTGTAGCCGGTGCGGGAGGTGGTGGCGAGGGTGCCGTAGGTGAGGCCGAAGGTGACGACCTTGGAGGCGGGGTTGGGGGCGGAGCCGCCCTCGGCGTCGAAGGTGACGGTATAGGTGTTGGGGACCCACCGGGCGTAGAGCGTGTGGTTGGAGGTGGCCGTGACGACGGTGGTGGTCTGGATCTGGGTGCCGGTGCCGCCGTCGCCGGTCCACCAGCCGCCGAAGGTGTAGCCGGTGCGGGAGGTGGTGGCGAGGGTGCCGTAGGTGAGGCCGAAGGTGACGACCTTGGAGGCGGGGTTGGGGGCGGAGCCGCCCTCGGCGTCGAAGGTGACGGTGTAGGTGTTGGGTACCCACCGGGCGTAGAGGGTGTGGTTGTTGGCGGTGGCGACGACGGTGGTCGTCTGGATCTGGGTACCGGTGCCGTTGTCGCCGGTCCACCAGCCGCCGAAGGTATAGCCGGATCGGGTGGTGGTGGCGAGGGTGCCGTAGGTGAGGCCGAAGGTGACGACCTTGGAGGCGGGG
>CALKWH010000099.1 GCA_938004375.1 uncultured Pseudomonadota bacterium | reverse complement strand
TACCGCGACCACCGCGATCTACCCTCTTTCCCTACACGACGCTCTTCCGATCTCTTCAGTTCAAAGAGACCCTCCTGAACGGGTTTGAGCTTCTCCTCGTTTCGAATGTCTTTTTCACAATGAAACTGGATCAGTCGATACAACTTATCGAATTCAGACGGCTTTTCCGACCGGATCCTTTCCAGAAAGTCATCCATCTCACAGTCGTCGTCGCAGACGAGAAAATGCACGCTTCGAAGACTGCCGGAGTAAAACTCCTTGGATGAGATCATGGACACCCGCTCACGGAATTCATTTATAGGTGAAGTATATGTCACTTGCAAGTAAAATTTCCACCTCCTCACTTCTCGCCCTCCGCCTACGGTGCCATGTCAAACCTTGACCAAACCCTTTCGCCCCCATACCATCGGGCGGTGAATGAACGGCAGGTGCGCCTGGATGACACAAAACCCGCGCGCATGAACCGTTTGTGAGGGACCCCCAAGAGATGAACCAGACACCCGAACAGCGAGCCAGAGACCTCATCGACGCCCAGCTCGCGGCGTGCGGGTGGGTGGTGCAGGACAAGGCCAGGATCAACCTGCACGCGGGGCTCGGGGTCGCGGTGCGGGAGTACCCGACCGAGGTGGGACCCGCGGACTACGTGCTGTTCGTCGGGGGAGAGCCCGTGGGGGTGGTCGAGGCCAAGCGCGAGGAGGAGGGCGTGCACCTCACCTGGCACGAGGACCAGGCCGAGTACTACGCGGGCGCCCGGCTCAAGCACCTGGACAACCGTCAACTGCCGTTCGTGTACGTCTCGACCGGCGCCGTCACGCGCTTCACCGACCTGCGGGACCCGAAGCCGCGCACGCGCCCGGTGTTCTCCTTCCACCGGCCCGAGACCCTGGGCGAGTGGCTCGGCCGACCCCCGCTGCGTGAGACGCTCACGCGACTGCCCGCGCTGGACCCCACGGGCCTGCGCGCGTGCCAGGTGAACGCCATCACCCGGCTCGAGGCGTCGTTCGCCCAGGCGCGTCCCCGGGCGTTGGTCCAGATGGCCACCGGCTCGGGCAAGACCTTCACCGCCATCACGTTCGTGTACCGGCTGCTCAAGCACACCGGCGCCCGCCGTGTCCTGTTTCTGGTGGACACCAAGAACCTGGGGGAGCAGGCCGAGCAGGAGTTCATGGCCTACCTTCCCAACGACGACAACCGCAAGTTCACCGAGCTCTACGGCGTGCACCGGCTGCGGTCGCGGCACTTCCCCACCGACTGCCAGGTGTACATCAGCACCATCCAGCGGCTGTACGCCGCGCTCAAAGGCGAGGAGCTCGAGGAGAGCGCCGAGGAGCAGAACCCCGCCGAGCAGCGCTGGCAGCCCCCCGCGGTGCCCCCGGTCGCCTACGACCCTCGGCTCCCCGTCGAGTTCTTCGACTTCATCGTCATCGACGAGTGCCACCGCAGCATCTACAACCTCTGGATGCAGGTGCTCGACTACTTCGACGCGTTCCAGGTGGGGCTCACCGCCACCCCCGACGCCCGCACGTTCGCCTACTTCCAGCAGAACGTCGTCTCCGAGTACTCCCACGAGCTGGCCGTGGCCGACGGCGTGAACGTGGGCTATGACGTCTTCCTCATCGACACCCGCGTGTCCACCGAGGGCGGCACCCTGTGGAAGGGCGCCTACGTGGAGCGCCGCGAGCGGCTCTCGCGCAGGCGGCGCCTGGAGCAGCAGGACGAGGACGAGGCGTACTCCCGCTGCGACCTCGACCGCGACGTCGTGAACCCCAGCCAGATCCGCACCATCATCCGCACCTTCCGCGAGCAGCTGCCGGCGATGTTCCCCGATCGACAGCTGGCCGACGGCACGTTCGAGGTGCCCAAGACGCTGATCTTCGCCAAGACCGACAGCCACGCCGACGACATCATCCAGATCGTGCGCGAAGAGTTCTGCGAACAGGGGCGCTTCTGCCGCAAGATCACCTACAAGGCCGAGGACGATCCCAAGTCGGTCCTGGCCGCCTTCCGCAACGACTACCACCCGCGCATCGCCGTGACCGTGGACATGATCGCCACCGGGACCGACGTGAAGCCCCTGGAGTGCCTGCTGTTCATGCGCGACGTGAAGAGCCGCAACTACTTCGAGCAGATGAAGGGCCGCGGCACCCGCGTGATCCCGTTCGACGACCTGCGCAAGGTGTCGCCGGCGGCCCGCGCGCCCAAGGACCACTTCGTCATCGTCGACGCCATCGGCGTCACGCGCAGCCTGAAGACCGACAGCCGCCCGCTCGAGCGCAAGCCCGGCGTCCCCCTCGCGGACCTGCTCGCGGCCGTGGCCGTGGGCGCCCGGGACGAGGACCTGTTCACCTCCCTGGCCAACCGCCTCACGCGCCTGGATCGCCGCCTGTCCCCCGAGGAGCGCGCCGGTTTCACCGAGAAAGCGGGCGGCCGCCCGATCCCGCAGGTGGTCCGCGACCTGCTCGACGCGTTCGACCCCGACGTCCTCGAGGCCGAAGCGACCCGCGCCGGCGCCGCCCTGCCCGCCGACGCCCCCCCGGAGCAGGTCGAGACCGCCGTGCGCCGCGCCCACGACGAGCTGCGACGCGCGGCCGCCCGCCCCTTCACCGGGGAGCTCAACGCCTACCTCGAGCAGGTCCGCCGCGCCCACGAACAGAAGATCGACCTCGACGACGCCGACGAGGTGCTGCACGCGGGCTGGGCCGGGGACGCCCACGCCAAGGCGGCCGGGACCGTGGCCGCCTTCTCCGAGTGGGTCACCGCCCACCGCGACGAGTTCGTCGCCCTTCGGATCTTCTACGGGCAGCCGTACCAGCGCCGGGACCTGACGTTCGCCATGGTGCGGGACCTGGTGGCGGCGATCCTGCGCGACAAGCCCGCGCTCGCGCCGCTCACGGTGTGGCGCGCCTACGAGCAACTGGAGCGCGTGTCCGGACAGTGCAAGAACGAGTTCGTCGCCCTGGTGGCCCTGGTGCGCCGCGTGGCGGGCATCGACGCGGAGTTGACCGCCTACGACCGCACCGTGGACCGCAACTTCCAGCGATGGCTGTTCGCCAAGCAGGCGGGGCCCCTGAAGTTCACGCGCGAGCAGATGGAATGGCTGACCATGCTCAAGGACCAGATCGCCACCTCGGTGCACGTGGCCCTCGACGACCTGGACTACACCCCCTTCGACGCCCGGGGCGGCCGCGGCCGCATGTGGCAACTGTTCGGCGAGGACCTGGAGTCGATCCTGGCCGAACTGAACGAGGCGCTGGCGGTATGAAACCATGACGACCGATCTGCAGGAACTCATCGCGGCAGGAGAAGGCTCCCATCTGGAATTCAAGGAAACCTTGGACAAGTCCTTCATGGAAGAGGTCTGCGCATTCGCCAACACGGGCGGGGGGCGGATTCTGCTTGGCGTTCGGGATGACGGGAGCGTCAAGGGCCACCCCTTCGATAACAAGACGCGCTCGGCCATTCAGGACACGCTGCGTGCCCTGCAGCCGAACCTGGACATTCCCATTTCTGGCCTTGGACCACTGGTGCTCGTGGACGTACCGGAGGGCACCGAAAAGCCCTATGCATGTCCCAAGGGTTTCTTTCTTCGCAACGGCGCCAACTCCCAGAAGCTCACCCGCAACGAGATCGTGGAGTTCTTCCAGAAGGAAGGGCGCATCCGTTTCGATGAACTGCATAACGATCGCGCGGTCTTCGAGAAGGACTTCGACGACAAGGCCTTCGATGCATTCCTCGAGGCGGCCCGGATCAGTCCCACGATCGAGCGCACCGCGTTGTTGAAGAACCTCGACTGCCTGACCGACGACGGCCGACTCACGAACGCGGGGGTCCTGTTCTTCGCCAGGGATATCGATTTCCTCATCCACCACGCCATCGTCGAATGTGTGCTGTTCAAGGGAACCGAAAGGGTCCACATCCTCGACAAGAAAGACTTGAAGGGCAACCTCGTCGACAACATCCGCCACGCGATTCTGTTCGTGCTCAGACACACCAACCTGGAATACGTCATCGAGGCGCCCCGCAGGCTGGAAGTCCCTGAGATTCCGGAGGTCGCCCTTCGTGAATCCATCATCAACGCGGTCTGCCACCGGGACTACTTCGACCGGCGCGCCAACGTCCTGATCGAGGTCTTCGACGACCGGGTCGTGATCTCCAATCCGGGCGGGTTGCCCGGCGGCTTGAGACCCGCCGACTTTGGTCACCGGAGCGTCACCCGAAATCCGTTGATCGCCTCTCTCTTGCAGCGGATTCAATTCATCGAGAAGGTCGGGACGGGCATCGGTCGCATCCGCGAGGCGGTCCGGGAGAACGGCCGGTGCACGGTGGAGTTCACGTTCGACGAATTCTTCACGGTGACGTTCTCCCGACCGGCGCCCGCGAAAAAACCAAAGGACAATCCGGGTGGATCCGGCTCCGGCGAAGAAACTAGTAGAGAAACTAGTAGAGAAACTAGTAGAGAAACCAAAGAGAAAACCGGGGAGAGACTGCTGGGCATGATCGCGGAGAATGGTCACCTGACCATCCCGGAGATGGCCGAAGCGCTCTCGATGACGGTGCAGGGAGTCTACTGGCAGTTGGTGAAACTGAAAGAAGCCGGCCGGGTGAAGCGGGTCGGTCCCAACAAGGGTGGGCGCTGGGTGGTCTTGCGCGGGAACGACGAATGAGTCGGCGTGGTAGGGGTCCTCGACGACCTGGACTACACCCCCTTCGACGCCCGGGGCGGCCGCGGCCGCATGTGGCAACTGTTCGGCGAGGACCTGGAGTCGATACTGGCCGAACTGAACGAGGCGCTGGGCGCCTAGGATGCATGAAATGACGGAATTGCCGAAGGGATGGGAATGGGTATGTCTCGCGGACATCACCGAAATCAATCCAAAGTTACCGTTTGAAAATATCCCTGATGTGCTGGAAGTTACTTTCTTGCCCATGAAACATGTTGAAGAGCGTTCCAACAAAATTTCTTTGGTGGAGACTCGGAAATACGGAGATGTAAAAAAGGGATTCGTGCCCATGACTGATGGGGACGTGATTTTTGCGAAAATTTCTCCATGCATGGAGAACGGGAAGGTCGCCATCGTACATTCTCTGCGAAACCACATCGCTTTCGGCTCGACGGAATTTCATGTTTTCCGCATGAAGGGGATGGTGATTGGTAAGTTTGTATTTCACTACTTGAATCGCGAGGATTTCCGTCGAAATGCTCAAGGAATGATGACAGGAGCCGTTGGTCAACGCCGAGTGCCCAGGAAGTTTCTTGAAGAATCATCAATCCCCCTCCCGCCACTTGCCGAGCAGGAACGAATCGTCGCGCGGATCGAGGAGTTGTTCAGTTCGCTGGACAAGGGCATCGAGAGCCTCAAGACCGCGCAGGCGCAGTTGAAGACCTACCGCCAGGCGGTGCTGAAGTGGGCGTTCGAGGGCCGGTTCACGAACGCGGACGTGCCCGAGGGCGAACTCCCCGCCGGTTGGAAGTGGGTGAAGTTGGGTGACCTGACCAAATCAATCGAAGCTGGAAAAAGCTTCAAATGCGATGAACGACCGCCATCTGAAAGAGAAACCGGAGTCCTGAAAGTAAGCGCGGTAACTTGGGGCGTGTTTGATGAAAACGAGAGCAAAACCGTCACAGACCCAGAAAAAATCAATTCAAACTACCTTGTCCGCATTGGAGATTTCCTGTTCAGCAGGGCAAATACTCTGGACTTGATTGGCGCCGTCGTGAGAGTGCACGCACTGACTAAGAAGTTGCTGCTCAGTGATAAGACATTGAGGTTGTCGTTCCACACACAGATTGTGAATGAGGATTGGGTTCTTCATTTCCTGAGATGTCAAATCGGAAGGAAACAGATTCAAGACAACTCATCCGGCAACCAGGAATCCATGAGGAACATCGGTCAAGAGGGTATTCGCCGGATCAGTATCCCCCTCCCGCCGACCCTCGACGAGCAGGCCCGCGTCGTCGCCGAGATCGAGGCGCGGCTGTCCGTGTGCGACCAGGTCGAAGCCGGCATCACCCGCGGTCTGGAGCAGGCCGAGGCGCTGCGGCAGAGCATCCTGAAGCGGGCCTTCGAGGGGAAGCTCGTGCCCCAGGATCCGGCTGACGAGCCCGCGTCCGCCCTGTTGGCCCGCATCCGCGCCGCCGCAGATTCCAGCGCTGCCGCCGGGCGCGCTGGAAAAGACGCCTCCAAAGCCTCGTCCGGTCGGAAAAGGGCCAAGGTCAAGAGAGATGGAAAATAAAATCGAAATCTACCGGATCTCGGAAGCCGAGGTTGCCCTGGAGGTCCGCTTCGAGCAGGACAGTTGCTGGTTGACCCAGCAGCAGATGGCCCTCCTCTTCGAACAGACCAAGCAGAACATCAGCCTGCACATCAACAACTGCTTCAAGGAGGGCGAACTGTCCTCGGCGACGAGTGTCAAGGAATCCTTGACAGTTGTAGCGGATGGCAGAAAATACATCTCCAATGACGCCCTGGCCGCGGTGACGCTCTTCATCGCCGTCAGCAAACCCGAGGAGATGCAGACCGTGAAGCAGGTGGTCATCAGCATGCTCAACAGGAAGAATCCATCATGAACGAGGCGAACAACACCGCGAGCATCGTCGGCAAGGTCTGGTCGTTCTGCAACACGCTGCGCGACGACGGCGTCGGCTACGGGGACTACCTGGAGCAGTTGACGTTCCTGCTGTTCCTGAAGATGGCCGACGAGTTCAGCCGGCCGCCCCACAACCGACGGCTGCCCATCCCGAAGAAGTACGACTGGGGGAGCCTCACCTCGCGCCGGGGGGCGGACCTCGAGGCCCACTACACCGAGCTTCTGCGCGAGTTGTCGCGGGAGAAGGGCGTGCTGGGCCAGATCTTCTTCAAGAGCCAGAACAAGATCCAGGACCCGGCCAAGTTGTACAAGCTCATCGACCTGATCGACCGCGAGCAGTGGAGCACGCTGGGCGCGGACGTGAAGGGCAAGATCTACGAGGGCCTGCTCGAGAAGAACGCCGAGGACACCAAGAGCGGCGCGGGGCAGTACTTCACGCCCCGCGCGCTGATCCGGGCCATGGTGGCGTGCGTGCGCCCCGAGCCGGGGAAGACCATCGCCGACCCCGCGTGCGGCACCGGCGGGTTCTTCCTGGCGGCCTACGACTTCCTCGCGGACCCGGGCAACCATGCGCTGACGCGGGACCAGAAGGAGTTCCTCAAGCACAGGACGTTCTTCGGCAACGAGATCGTCCCGTCCACGCGCCGGCTGGCGCTGATGAACCTGTTCCTGCACAACATCGGCGACTTCGAGAGCGACAACTTCATCTCGCCGGCCGACGCGCTGATCGCGGACACCGGCCTGCGGGTGGACTACGTGCTCGCCAATCCGCCGTTCGGCAAGAAGAGCAGCATGACCTTCACCAACGAGGAGGGTGACCAGGACACCGACGATCTGACCTACAACCGCCAGGACTTCTGGGTCACCACGAGCAACAAGCAGTTGAACTTCGTGCAGCACATCCGCACGCTGCTCAAGTCCGACGGGCGCGCGGCCGTGGTGCTGCCAGACAACGTGCTGTTCGAGGGCGGGGTGGGCGAGACCGTGCGCCGCAAGCTGCTGGAGACCACGGACCTGCACACCATCCTGCGGCTGCCCACGGGGGTGTTCTACAAGCAGGGCGTGAAGGCCAACGTGTTGTTCTTCGACAACCACCCGGCCGCGAAGACGCCCTGGACCAAGGAGGTCTGGATCTACGACTTCCGCACGAACATCCACTTCACCCTGAAGAAGAACCCGCTGCGTTTCGAGGACCTGCAGGACTTCATCGCCTGCTACCGCCCCGACAACCGGCACCTGCGCCGCGAGACCTGGCACCCGCAGGAACGACCCGAGGGCCGCTGGCGCCGCTTCACCTACGAGGAGATCCTGGCCCGCGACAAGACCAGCCTGGACATCACCTGGATCAAGGACCAGAGCCTCACCGACCTCGACCACCTGCCCGATCCCGACATCCTGGCCGCCGACATCATCGAGAACCTCGAGGCCGGCCTCGATAGCTTCCGTGAGATCGTCCAGACGCTGAAGTGACGGTTCGCCGGAGGAGCGCATTTTTTCTTTGCCCAAGCATGGCGGCTTGCATTACTCTGCGAGTCGATACCCGGGTAATTGCCCGGCACGATGCAAGAAATAAACGCTCCCGAAACGGTGTTGTCGCAGCATCATGAGCATCTACCTTGGCCCGCCCTATAAAACCCCACCGATCGAAGAAGCCATCGTCGAGTTCCGGTTCGTCCCCACCGAATGGAACCCGGAGTTGGTCGAGCGTTTTTGCCAGCATGAAAACATCCGGAGTTTCTACGTCGGCTTGCGCAAAATGATGCAGGTCCAAAACACCAACATCCGGATCAATCCTGAAAAGCAACCCGAAGTGAGCCAACAGAATGAAATTCCCCGCCTGATGCTTCTGGATCAGGACGGTACACGTCTGCTGACCATCGGTCACGACGTGTTGAGCGTGAACTCCCAGCGACCGTATGAGGGCTTCGAGGAGCGGTTCAAGGAACGTATCGAGTCTGCCTTGCGTGCCCATTCTGAAGTGGCAGGCAGTTGTCGGGTCATCCGGATCGGCGTGCGCTACATCAACAAAATCGTTCTGACAGGGGAGAACAAGGATCGAGCCGCTCATTTCACGTTCCGGCCGTTCGAACCCTCCATTCCTGGTTTTTCCCTGCAGAGCTTTCTCGAGCGTGTTCTTCTTACCAGCGAGGACAAGACGCAGATGCTCGTGACGCACGTACCGGTAGCGGGCGAATCCTTACCGACCTTCTTGCTCGACATCGACGTGTTCAAGTCATTCCAGGGCAGTCCGCTTGACCTGGAGGCAGCCATCTCGGAGACGGTCACCCTCCATGACCAGGAGAAGCAGGTCTTCGAAGCCATGATCAACGACGAGGCCAGGAGGTTGTTCCATGGTGCTTAACACCCCGACGCGCGACTATGAAAGGACTGATCAATCGCTGGAGCAGTGGGATGATTCTCCTGTGACTTCCCCGTTTCTTCAGAGCGCGTTCGATGGAATCCTCCAGGTCGCCGTCCTGGTCGAATCAGACGACGGGTGGGTGTCCGGTTCCGAGGAGGGTCGCCGGCGTTTTCTCGCCATTTCGCAGGCTTTGATATTGGAACCAGTTGAAAGCTGCATGCGACACCCGGCCCAGGACAGCGTCGATGCGTGGGTCGCGCAGGGTATCGACCCGGAGCTCCCCTCCATGATCTTCGAGGCCGGGGAGCGACATGATCTCATTGCCTCATGGCTCCATGTGCTCGGACACGCCGATGGACTCGGTCCCGCGATGAAACGAACGCTCCTGCGGAAGGGACTCGCCTCTCCCAGCGTCCTCGTCCGGGACGCCGCGATCGGCGCCGTGGAACAGTGGGGGGACACCGAGTTGGTGGAGGTGCTTCGGACCCATCGGGACAGCGTTCCCTGGCTGGCAAAGTACACCCGCGATGTGATTCGGGATTTACAGGGATGACCGAACTGCTGGTGCGAAAAATTAGTCTGGCAAAATGGCGAGATGACTTCAGCGAGGATTCGATGGAGATTCCTGCGGATCCCGTGACATCCGACCTTCGCACGACGGGCAACCGGCTATCCATGTGGGCCGTACCCAATCGAGAAAAGGAACACTTGAAGAAAGTGCTCCTTGCTATGTGCACGACCTTCCAAGCCTTGGACAAGGTCGATTTCGTCATTATTGAAAAAAGTGATCTTGAGAGCGCAGGCGTTCAGGTCGAATCCAGCTCAGGTAAGACGCCCATTGCTGAATTGCAGAAGACCCATCGGGATGCGGTCAGCCTGAATCTCATCAGACTCGGGAAGTGCGCAGCCATTGTGAAGAAGGCCATTGATTCCAATGAGCCGATTCGGCTTCCATTGGCAGAAGTGAAAAAGATCATCGCCGATGCAATCGAGTCAAAGCAACTCTCCGTATCCCATCTGCATGAAAAGATCCGCAAGGAATTCGAACAATGACTCCGACAATCCAACAATGGTCAGACTGGACATTTCCGAATCGCGGCAGATTTACTGATTGGCGTTTATTCGTTGAAGTTGTTGAAAAGGCTCCAGAAAAGGCCGGCGTTTATCTCTTGGCAGTTCCATCAGAAGAAAAACCGATGCAACCTCGAAAGTTATGTCGATTTCTTAATGAAGACCCCCATGGACTTATTGACATTGGAGAGGCCGCCAACCTCCGTCGAAGATTAAAGATGCTCTACAAGTGTGCGACCAATCGTGGAACCCCCGGTCACATGGCTGGTTGGCGTCTCGGATCATTGGGTCTGATTGACCGTCTCGGGTGCAAGGCTGATCAACTGCTTGTGTCTTGGTTCAAGTTGGGAAGTAAAGATGAAGCATATCACTGGGAAGGCCGATTGTTAGATGTTTACTTCTCAGTTTTTGGGGAACTGCCGCCGCTGAATTACAAGTTCAACTGGTCAGAATTCTCAAAGTAAGACCTGAAAACATTGGCTAATTCCGCTCATCAAATCCCAAGGGGGGCCTTGGGGGCTTGCGAATTCGTCTGATGCTCGGTATTGCACGGTCTCTCTCCTTTCCAGACCTCATTCTCGTACGCGAAGGAAAGTCTGTTTTGGACAGGCGATGTCAGCGTAGGGAAAACAACACTACGACGCAAGCCCGCAAACAAAAACTTGTCAAAAGAGATCTCCCTCAGGGTGTAAAACCATCTTTCCATTGCTCGTGGATCGGAGCGTGGGTTGGGATAATGGAATGTAAGTGTTTGTTATCATTCCTGTTTTTCTGCCGCAGCGAGCGTGTTATGTGGGGATTGACAACCTGACGGGGTTCGTGCCAGAAAAGCGCCGCGATTCAAGGATGAAGCGCCCCACACTCCAGGAAGGAAGCCGGCTCCCGGCGCGGGTTTGGAGGACCTGACGTCAGGTCTTCAGGACTCGCGGACGGGTTCATGAGATCCCGAGATGTACTCCGCTGTAACCAGTCGAACACCTCAAGGGACCATGAAAGCGGCTTCACGAAGGGTGGAAGGCGGCTTCAAGGGAACCCGAAGGCGGCTTCAATGGCACGCGCAGGCGGCTTCAAGGATGCCTGAAGGCGGCTTCAAGGGTGCTTAAAGGCGGCTTCATGGGCGGCCGAAGGCGGCTTCAAGGATCCCCGAAGGCGGCTTCAAGCACGCCCGAAGGCGGCTTCATCCGTTGTGCAGGTCGACTTTGTGGCAGGTCGAGGTCGATTTCACGCAACCAGCAGACCGGCCGTCACGACAATGGCGGACGTCTGTAGACGACCTTCGCGTGCGCCGCCATGGGGGCGGCCGCGGTCGAAGGGCGAACGTGCAGGAAAGGAACGAGTTGGACATGTTGAACGCGAGACTGGTGGAGAAGGGGAAGCAATTTGACCTCGACGCGCTGGCGCAGCAGGGGATCGTGACCCACGGGAACGCCCTCGAGCACCTGGCGGACCTGACGCGGCGCGGCCTCACCGAGGACCGGGTGACCTATTTCAAGCAGCAGTTGGACCTGCTCGCCGGGTTCCGGGGCGACGTGGGCGTGAGCCGCGACGGCGCGAAGGCCCTGACCCAGGACGAGGGGCTCGCCAGATCCGAGGGCAAGACCCTGTCCCGCGCCGTGCGCGAGGCGCTGCGCATCGTGCTCAAGGACGGACCGGTGGCCGGCGTCACCCTCGACCAGTTCGCCCTGCACGGCAACACCCTGCAGACCACCCCCGAGGTGCTCGCCCACCTGTCCGCGCTGGCGCCGAAGTTGATCCCCCTAGATGACCAGCTGGCGCGGTTCTTCGAGGGGCAGAAAGCCTCGGAGCTGGTCAAGGCGGCCTGGCAGCGGCTGCGCGACGCCGACGCGGTCCAGGAGAAGACCCGCGCGGACCTCCCGAGCGAGACGCTGGCGCTGTTGGAGCTCAAGGGCCGCGTGCTGGACCTGATCGAGGAGATCAACGGCGTCGCCCGCATCGCCTTCGAGGGTCGCTCGGAGGTGCGCGCCAAGTTCAACAAGGACCTGCTGTACCGCGGCCGCCGCGCCCGCAAGGCCGCCCCCGCCGCCCCGCCGGTGGCGTAGGAACGCGCCGACCCCCACCGTGGTCGCTCCCTACCCCGATGGGGAGCGGCATGCGCCACAACCTCTCCAGTCGAAATCGAAATCGAAATCGAAATCGAAATCGAAATCGAAATCCAGATCCTGCAGTCAGGGCGGGGGCGGGGGCCATCCCTGGTATTCATCCCATGCAACTACGGCCGCCCTGGCAGAATGACTGACGATCTCGATTTCGATTTCGATTTCGATTTCGATTTGGACGGGAATTGGAGATGGACCGCTGACTCGTCTCGGGTCGTTCTGTCACGGGTGGGCGGCGAGGGGGGCGACGAGGAGATCGGAAGAGCACACGTCTGAACTCCAGTCACCGAATACGAT
>CALKWH010000098.1 GCA_938004375.1 uncultured Pseudomonadota bacterium | reverse complement strand
CTTCGGCGGCTCGGGCTGCGTCCCCATGTGGTCTGGTCAGGGCTGCATGTGACCGGGGGGGGTCGGTCCTCCGTTGGATGACGCTGCCATTTCTTTCTCGTCGTTTCGCAGTAGGAACCACCACGCGCCGAAGCCCAGGGCCGCCAGCGCCAACAGGACGACGGGGATGATCCAGGCCTTCTTCCGGGGAGGGTAGGCATCGTCGAGCACCGACGAGGACATGATCTGGCTCGTCGTGACCTGCTGTGTCGGGGGCGGCGGGGGCGCGGCCAGTTGGAACATCCCGGACATGCCCAGTTGCATGCGGGAGAGGGCCTCCACCAGGGCGTCGGCCGAGGGGTAGCGGTCGTCCCGGTTCTTCGACAGGAGCTTGAGGATGACCTCCTCGAGATCGGGGGGGATGGCCGGGTTCAGGTCCCGCGGGCGCGGCGGCCGGTCCTTGATGTGGCGGACGAGCACCTCGAGGCCGCTGGCGTCCTCGAAGGGCAGGCGGCCGGTGGCCATGCGGAACATCATGACGCCCATGCTGTACAGGTCGGTCCGGTGATCCAGGTGCTCGCCGCTGGCCTGCTCGGGGCTGATGTAAGCCGGCGTCCCGAAGATGGTGCCGGTCTTGGTGAGCTGGGAGAGCTCCTCGTCCGAATGCAGGATCTTGGCGATGCCGAAGTCGAGGACCTTGGCGGTCTCGCGGGGCGTCCCCTGCTCGAAGACCGCGATGTTGTCGGGCTTCAGATCGCGGTGGAGCACGCCGTTGCGGTGGGCCTCGGCCAGGGCGGAGGCGACCTGGATCGACAGCGTCAGCACGCGGCCGACGGGCAGGGCGCCCTGGGTGGCGCACACCTTCTCGAGGGAGCTGCCCTCCACGTATTCCATAACCATGTACGGCGTGTGGTCCTGCTCCATCTCCCCAACGAGGTGGATGGTCACGATGTTGGGGTGGTTCAGCCGCGCGGCGGCCTTGGCCTCGCGATGGAAGCGTCGGACGACCTGGGGATCCGAGGCGAGCTTCTTCTTCAGCACCTTGACGGCGACCGTGCGGTCCACCGAGAGCTGGCGGGCGAGGTAGACCTTGCCCATGGTGCCTTGACCGATGAGCTCCATGATCTGAAACTGACCGAGCAGGGTGACGCCCAGGTTGGAATCGGCGATCTCGGCCAGGGGCAGGCCGTCCTTCGGGCAGAAGCGCGCCTCGTCAGGGAACTGTCGGTGGCACTTCGGACAGACCTTCATCGGAAGGACTCCGTCGCGCAGTCGTGCCGCGCCAGGAAGTCCATGACGTCGAACCAGGCCTCGGCGTTCTCGGAGATGCGGTTTTGCAGCAGTTCGGCGTCGGGGACGATGCAGACCGGCAGAGGGTTGAGCTCGGGAGTCTTGTGCTGGGAGCGCATCTTGTACGACAGGCCCAGCGGCTGCAGCACACGGGAGAGCGTAATGTGGGCGGCCTCGGAGAGGGGCATCACCTGGACCCGGCGCACCACGAGCTCGACCAGGTCAGGCGTGCCGGTGCAGCCCTCCATCCGCTCGACCGAGGCGCCTGCGGACAGGATGAACTGGTGCGCCTGCACGGGGCGGACGTTGCCGCACTCCACGAAGAGCTTGCCCTCGGACGAGTCCACGCGGAAGGCCACGGCGGCGCTCCCCGTGTTGCGGATCTTGAGCAGCACTGCGTGGGTATCGCGGTTGCCCATGGCGTGGGCCTTCTCGACCATGACGAGCTCGAGGGTGATCAGGTCGGCGCTCCAGGTCGGTGATTTCGCGCCCAGAGTCACCGGTTCGGACAGCAGAGTCTTTCGGGGCAGCGGCTGTTTCAGCGTGTCGATGGGCGCCTTGACCTTGTGCTTCACCCACAATTCCTGGAGGGGCGTGGGACCGGCAGCGGGCTCCAGGACAGGGTCGGCCAGCTTCGCGGTCACCTGCCGTTCGGCGTCGACCCCGCGCCCGGACAGGGCGAAACTGACCGGGATGATGACCAGCAGGCCGACGACGCCGAGGATGGCGAACACGATGTGACGGTTTTCGAGCAGCTTCAAGTCGACCCTTCCCCGTTTCAAGCTGTGGGATTTATAGCATGGATGGGGGTCGTGGGTCACCCATTTTATTGGATTTCCGGTCGGGACCGGCCGTCACCAGTTCAGTTCCTGCCGGCGAACCGGCTTCGCCTCGGCGGTTTGTCGGCATAGATCCCGGATGTATTCGGGAAGTTGTTCGTTCTTTGACATGCGCTGAAGCCAGGGGATCATGGCGTCGTCGCGGACGCGTGCGAGCACCCGCAGGATGCGCTCGCGATATCGCTCCGGACCGTGGGCGGCATAGGTGAAGCCCTGGATGTTGATGCGGGTGATGTTGATGGTGTCGCGCTTCGGGTTCTCGGGGTGCAGGGCGAACACCTCGGGCTTGCAGTCATAGTCCGACGCCTTGGCCTCGAACTCTCGACGCAGCGCCATCAGGGTCTCCTCGGAGAGCTCGTCGGCCTTGAACAGCAGGGCGACCGTGTTCATGCAGCGCACGCGCTCGGAGCCCTGGAGGTTCCGCGAGAGCGCGCCGAGCACCCTGCGGTTCTGTTCTGGCGTGGTGCCCGCCATCCACACGAGGGCGTAGATGGAGATGACCGTGGTGTCGGGATCCTCGAGGGCGAGCAGGTCCAGGAACAGCGGCAGGTATTCGGGGGAACGCAGGAACGCCGCGGCAAAGAGAAGCCGCCGTGGCGGGGCCTTTCCCTCCCCCAGGTTGCGTCGGAGTTCCCCCTCGATGCGTTTCAACAGGTCCACGGTGGGGTGTGGCAGGATACGGGCGAGGGTGAGCATGGCCGTGTGGCGCAATGGGTCCTTGGGGGCGTCCAGGAGCCGGTGCAGGGCGTCGACGATGCCCTCGGCGGCGAACTCAGACTGACCCACCGCCCAGGCGGCCATCATCTTCTCGCGCTCGGTCCCCTCGTTCAGCCGCCGCTCGAGGAGGGCGGCGACCTCCGGGCGCTTGATGGAGGCGAGCTTCTCGATGGCGGCCAGCCGGTCGTTCTCGTCCTTCGAGCGCAACAGGGTCATGTATTTTCCCGTCGAGGAGTAGTAAGCGTGGAAGCCGCCGTTGAGGCGGTCATAAACGAACCACCCCGCGACCATGAACAGCAGGACGGCGACGTAGAAGTGCGCCGGATGCCGGGTGAAGGCGGTGACATCGGGCTGCCCGGGATCCTGTTCGGGGGGGGGGCCCAGTACATGCCGCAGCCAGGCTCCGCCGTGGAGCAGGCGGTCGGCCAGGAGGCCGCCCAGGAAGGCGACGAGGAGCAATCCGACGTAGAAGAACAACCGCAGGGAGAAGTCGTTCTTGAGCGACGCGCTCTCGGTGCGGATGAACCCGAAGGCGGCGCGGCTGTAAAAGAAGAGGGCAGCAGCCGAGAGCACCAGGGCGCCGATGAGAGCGCCGGGGCGGGTCAGGAAGCGGTAGAGGGCGTCGCGGAAGGGATGCTTCTGGGGTTTCGTGCTCATGGCGTCGCCTGTGGGGGCGGGGTTTCACGCTGCAGTCTTTGCAGGCGTTCCTTCGCCTGTTCGGTCACGGGAGAGGGGCGCAGCGTCAGGATCTTCTGGAACTGCTCCTCGGCTCCGGCACGGTCTACGTCGGTGAGCAGGATTCCCAACCGTAGACGGTATTCGGGGTTGCAGGGGGCGAGGCGGACGGCGGCCTCCATGTACTGGCGCACCTCGGGGGCGTGGCGGTCGATTCCCTGGGCGTGGCGCGACAGATAGGAGAGCGCCTCGGGGTGCAGCTCGGGCAGGGCCTTCAGGGAGGCCACCACCCGTTTGAGCTCGTTTTTGTCTGCCAGCGGGTCCAGCCGGTGGGCGTAGGCCACCAGCACCCGGGAGGCCGCGGCCGGGCTCTTGCGCTCGAGCCAGGCGGCCACGGCGGTCTGATACCAACGGGCCGCCTGCAGGGGCTGCTCGCGTTGGACCATCTGGGCCAGCGTGGACCACAACTCGGCGTCGTCGGGATCCGTCTGCGGTTGCTGCTTCAGGATCGCCTCTGCCTCCGTGTAGCGGCCCTGGTAGGCCTCCCATGTCGCCCGGTGTTCCCGCAGCACGGGAGCGTGCAGGGACAGTTTCTGGGCGGTCTCGATGTTCTCCTGGAACTGGCGCCACCGGTTGTTGTTTCGCTCGACAATGGCGGAGAGCAAATATCCTCGGTAGTCGTCCGGGAACTGCCGCATCAGCATGTTGGACCAGTACAGGGCCGTCTGGGGGCGCTCGAGTTGGAGCGCGAGGTTGCCCAGGCGGAACAGGCTCGGGGCGTGGGCGAGGTCCTCGATGGCCTCGGAGAGGGTCAGCGCCTCGGCCTGCAGTTTGGCGGAGACCAGCAGCTCGAGGCGCGTCAACCGGTGGTGGACCGAGTAGGGGCAGGTCCTCACCGTGCGCTCCTGCCAACCGAGAGCGCGCTCGACGGCGCCCGCCCGCAGCGCGCGCCAGGCCCATCGCGTGCGGAGAAACTGCCCCCGCGGCGTGCAGTCCGCCGGCGGCTCGGTGGTGGTGACCAGCCCGAAGGCGTCAGTGAAGATCAGGCGCCTCAGCAGGAGGCGATCGGCCTCGGGGAGCAGGGGATGACGCTCCAGGCGTTCGAACAGGTCCCAGCGCCGGAGGCGCACGGCGCCGTCGAGGCAGATCCAGAGGGTGTCCGGGTCGAGATCGGAAGAGCGTCGGGTAGGGAAAGAGTGTAGATATCGGTGGTCGGCGTAT
>CALKWH010000097.1 GCA_938004375.1 uncultured Pseudomonadota bacterium | reverse complement strand
CCACCGAGATCTACACTCTTTCCCTACACGACGCTCTTCCGATCTCGCGAGCCGATGAAACTACGCCCCCTCTTCCACTCCGGCGCCTGGCTGTTCTCCGGCCTGCTGCTCGTCACCTGCCTGGCCACCGGCTTCTACGTCCTGATGGCCGCTGCCGAGCCGGTCCCGCCCCCCTCCGCCACCGCCGCCCCCGGCAAGACCTATCTGACCGCCGCCGAGGTGCAGATGAAGGGCACGCCCGGCGACGAGGACGAAGACGGCATCCCCGGCGAGGACATGGCCCCGATGGTGCCAGATCTGTCCCGCTCCGACAACCGCCTGAAGCAGTCCAACATCCGGTTCGGCAAGGAGCACGTCGCCCTGCCCATGCTGGCCTCTCCCAACCTCACGCCCGGGCACTCCGGCGGCGACTCCGGTAAGGTGTACGGCCCCGAGGCCTCCAACCCCGTGCCCTACCCCGACCCCGATAACGCCAGCCCCGAGGAGCTCAACGCCCAGCGTGAGCAACAGCGCGCGGACCGCGAGCAGCGCCGCTACGACAGCCTCAACGAGCGGATCGAGAAGCTCGAGGAGCGCCTCACCAAGGTGAAGTCCGAGAACCCGTCCGACGAGCAGGTCGACCGGCTCCAGAAGAGCATCGAGCGGCTGCAGAAGCGGCGCGAGGATCTCAAGCGGGAGATGGACAGCCGCGGCGCCGGTGGCGGCGCGACCCCCGAGGTCTACTAGTCCCCGTCCGCCTTTCCCCGCCCCTCATGTTCTCCTCCCTGCGCATCCAGTGGATCGAACCCTGCCGCGCGCGGTGCGTCCGCTGCGGGACCTGGCCGAAGAACCCCCTGTTCCGGGACCTGATCGCCGCCGGCGCCGACCGGACCGCCCACGACTTCTACCTCGAGGCCGCCCGCGCCTTTCGTCCCCAGAGCCTGTACGTGTCCGGGGGCGAGCCGCTGCTCTCGGACGCCCTGCCCGGGTACCTGCCGGGCTTCTCCGAGGTCGTGACGGGCCAGACGTATCTGTTCTCGAGCTTCCAGTTCTCCGACGCCGACAGGGAGCGGACGCTGGCCCGTAACTGGCCGCAGGACCGCGTGTCCCTCACGCACACCGTCATCGCCATGGATCCGGGGACCTGGGCAAAGGAGACCGGTGGGTTCCCGTTCGACCTGTACCTGCGCAACCTGCGGGAGCTCGGCGGGCGGTTCGCCCGCAAGCGGATCAAGTTCGTCCTGAACCACGAGGACGTGGCCGGCCAGGTCGACCGCTTCCTCGAGGCCGTCCGGCCCGACGACTCCTGGGTGTTCTCCCTCAAGCTCGTCAACCTGCAGGGCGGCGCGCTCCAGGCCGACGTCATCGAGGCGACCCGGCGGCGCGCCCTGGAGCGGATCGCCGACCGCACCGCACTCTTCGGGCTGCACGCCGCCTGGCAGACCGACGTCACCGGCGAGGAGACCCTCGCCGGGCTCGCCGCCGGCGGGGACGTGGACGCCTGCCCCTGGCGGACCGCCCCCCGCGAGCTGCGGTTCGCGGTGCGCGGCTTCTCCCCAGACCGCGTCCGGTTGTACTACCGGTTCTGCCCGTTCTTCCCGGCGGACCGCCACTTCGGGTTCCACGTCGGCCACGACGCCCTGGACCAGATCCGGCTTGCATATGAAAAGCACAAGTGGCACTCTTGGTGCCCGGACTGCCGCCTGAGACGGTACTGCGCGCCGCCAACCCCATGAACCCCCGCATCCTCCTGATCCTGACCGAGTTCCCGCCCGCGATCGGGGGCATGCAGACCCACGCCAACCTGCTCTCACGCCACCTCCACGCCGGCGGCGCCGACGTGCGCGTCTTCACTTACCGGCCCGAGGCCCCCGAAGCCGCCGCCGCCCAGGTCGACGCGACCTTCCCGTTCCCCGTCCACCGCACGCTGTCGCGGATCAGTTACTTCTACAACCTGTCGCACCTGCGCGAGGCCGTCGCCCGGCACCGCCCGGACTTCATCTACTCCTCCACGGTGTTCTTCGGGATCCTCGAGCGCCTGACCGGCGTCCCCACGGTGTGCCGCTCGGTGGGCAACGACGTGCTGCGGCCCTGGATCGCCTGGCCCTTCCCGCTGGGCGCCACGGTGGCCGCGCACCTCGTGTTCGAGCGCAGACTGTACCAGTTCTTCAAGAAGCTCGACAAGCCCGAGTGGCTCGAGGTGTTGTTCCGCGAGCGCCGCCGCCAGTTGATGCGAACCGCCGCCTCCTGCGCGGGGACCATCCTGGCCAACAGCCACTTCACCCGGAAGCTGCTGCTCGAGATCGGCGTCCCGCCCGAGCGCGTGCGCGTGGTCGTGGGCGGCGTGGACGCCCACTTCTTCGCCCGACCGTCCCCGGTCGGCGGACCGTCCCCGGTCGGCGGACCGTCCCCGGTCGGCGGACCGTCCCCGGTCGGCGGACCGTCTGCGGATCAGTCCGTTCACGTCGTCACCGCCGAGGTCTTCCGGTTGCGCCAGGAGCTGGGCCTGCCCCCCGACCGGACGCTCCTGATGACCGCCTGCCGGCTCGTGGACAAGAAAGGCCTGGACTTCCTGCTCGACTGGTTCGCGCGCCGGGATCCGGCTGCCCGCGGCTGGCACCTGGCCGTGGTGGGCACCGGCAAGCGCCTCGGCCGGCTGCGGAACCAGGCCCGCCGGCTGGGCGTCGACGGGCACGTGACCTTCGTCGGCGGCGTCCGGTACGAGGCGATGCCGGCCTACTACTGGGCAGCCGATCTCTTCGTCCTCGCCTCGACGGTGTTCCGCGATCCCGTGACCGGCGTGTGCGACGCCGAGACCATGGGCCGCGTCCTGTGCGAGGCCAACGCGGCCGGCCTCCCGGTGATCGCCTCGGCCTCGGGGGGGATCCCCTCGGTCATCTCCGACGGCGCCAACGGCCTGCTCTTCCCCGAGAACGACGGCGAGGCCCTCTCGGCGTGCGTGGATCGCCTGCTCGAGGACCCCGCGCTGCGCGACCGCCTCGTCGCCGAGGGCCTCGAGCGCGCGCGGACCCGCTTCGACTGGTCTCACATCCTCTCCGTGCACCGGGAGGCCTTCGAGCGCCAGCGCCCGGCGCCCCCCATGTCCGAACCCGTCGCGGCCGGCCCCTAGCCGCGTTCTTTGGCCATGTCCGACGTGAACATCCACCTGCCCCTGCCCTGGCCCGTCGGCGAGACGGTCTCCCTGCCGCCCGACAAGGCCCACCACGCCCTGCACGTGCAGCGCCTGGCCGCCGGCGAGGCCGTGCGACTGTTCGACGGCGCCGGTCTCGCGGCCCCGGGCGTCTTCGAGCCCGTGGGGAAGCGCCAGGCGGCCATCCGAGTCACGGGGCCGGCCACCCCGGTCCCCGACGTGCGTCACCCGCTGGACCTGATCCTGGCCCTGCCCCGGCACGAAACCATGGACACCGTCATCCGCCAGGCCTGCGAGCTGGGCGTGGCCCGCCTCCTGCCGGTCCTTTCCGAGCGCTCCTGCGTGCCTGCCCGGGTGGCCCGCCAGAAGGCCGACCACTGGCACCGGGTCATGGTCGCCGCCTGCGAGCAGTCCGGGCGGGCCGCCTTCCTCGAGCTTCTGCCCGCGCGACCGCTCCCCGAGGTCCTGGCCGCCGTCGGCCCCGAAGGCGCCCGTCGCCTCTTCTTCTGGGAGGAGGCCCCCGCGGCCCACGCGCCCTGGGGGATCGCGCCGGGGCAGCCCGTGGTCGCCGCCGTCGGCCCCGAGGGCGGCTGGAGCGCGGCCGAAGCGGAAGCATTCGCTTCCGCCGGCTTCGACACCCGCTCCCTGGGCGCGCTCATCCTGCGCGTGGACCCGGCGGTCGCGGCCGTGACGGCCGTCGTCGTGCACCAGATCCGAGCACGCCACGGCGTGCGTGAAATTCTGAACGATCCCCCTTGACATTTTGAAGACAAACGGGAGATACCGGACTCGTCGAGATCGGAAGAGCGTCGTGTAGGGAAAGAGTGTAGATCTCGGTGGTC
>CALKWH010000096.1 GCA_938004375.1 uncultured Pseudomonadota bacterium | reverse complement strand
GATCGTATTCGGTGACTGGAGTTCAGACGTGTGCTCTTCCGATCTACTTTCGACACCACGGCAGTTGCTGCTAGCGGTGGGTTCATCGCCAAGTTCGACACGAATGGAAATTTCCTTTGGGCAACCAGCCTCAACATAGGCTCGTTCGCAGGGCGTGCCCTCGCTCTGGATGCCGCTGGCAACATCTTCGTCGCGGCCCATTTTACTGGAACGACCGGGACCATCGCCGGTCAGACCTTCGTTTCGTCGGGGCTTGCAGATGTCCTGCTCTTAAAATTCAGTCCATCAGGGAACGCGCTCTGGGGCCGTCAAGCCGGTTCAGCCGGCGAGGATCTCCTGAACGGTCTGGCGCTGGATTCGACCGGCAGGCCGGTGATAACCGGAAGTTACTCAGGGGACATGACGGCCGAGCCCGAAATCCTCCCCACCATGGGCTTGAGCGATGCCTTCCTCATCATGTACGATTCCGACGGAACGCTCCTGTGGGCCCGTTTCATCGGTGGACCGAGCCAGGATTCCGGTCAGGCTGTCGCCGTCACCGGTTCGGGGAACATCGTCGTGACAGGCCAGTACCGTACCCACCTCACGATCGGGAGCACGACCCTGACCCCGATTGCGAACACAGATGTCTTTACTGCCGCTTACACAGGGTCGGGGACTCCGATTTGGGCGCGCTCCTCGGGCAGCTCCGACAACGACAACATATCCTCGCTGAAGGTCGATTCGGACGGGAATGCTTACCTGACCGGAAAATGCAACAATCCTTACTCTGCGGAAGCTCTCAATTGCGCCTGCGCCTACCCGGGAGACATCATGATTCTCAAGTACGACCCGTCCGGAAACGCGCTGCGCCTCTCTTCGTTCGGAGGACCGCAGAGTCAGGAGCCCTTGGCCCTGACCCTCGATTCCGACGGCACCCTCTTCGTCACCGGGCATTACTCAAACGCCCTGACCATCGGGTTACACACCCTGCCGGGAAATTCCACTGATATGTTTCTGTTGCGATTTGCCAACTTCTGATGCGAAGACGGCGGTCGATGCCGATTCGGAGCTGCAGGGGGTGATCAGCCCGGGGCGTGGAGCAGCGCGTGGAGGTTCCCGCCCAGGATGCGGTCGCGGTCGGCCTCGGTGAGGCCCTCGAGGCGTCGGATCTTCTCGATGTTGCGGCGCAGGTTGTCCCGGCCGTAGGGGGTGTCCGAGCCCAGGAGCACGTGGTCGGCGCCGGCGTGGGCGATGGCGGTGCGGATCTGGCGCTCGCTCACCAGATCCGGCGGCGAGATGTCGAAGAACAGGTTGGGCAGGCGCGGGAGCTTCGCCATGACGTCCACGTCGATGCAATGGGCGAGGACGAAGTTCGTCTGCGGGTGGGACTTCACGGTCGCGTGATAGGCCGCCACGTCCCGCGGGCGGTACAGGTGGGCGAACAGCGGCAGTCCGCGGCGCCCGCACCAGTGGGCGATCTCCTCCACGAGGGGCCCGGTGGGGTCGAACGGCGTGAAGCACTGGTGCAGCTTCACCATCGAGAAGCCCCACTCGGCGTGGCGGCGGTCGAGGTGGGTGAGCGCGTCCGGGCGGCCGGTGTCTACCCAGTAGCACTGCAGGATGCGCGCGGGGGCGGCGCGACGCAGCGCGGCCACCTGCTCGTTGCCCGTCTCCAGCTTCGCCGCCATGCGCCGGAGCACCACGGCGACCCGCACCAGGCGGTTCACCGGGTACATCCACACGGGGCCGGGGAAGCGGCCGGCCAGATCGGGCACGCGATAGGTCCGCGCGCTTCCGGGCTCGGCGGGCGAGAGCACCACCGCGTCGGCGCCGGCGGCGTCGAGCCGGGCCAGGATCTTCGGCGCATCGAGATATTCCCCGCAGGCGTGGGCGTGTCCGTCGATGATCATCTCGGCATTCCTCCCGTTCAGTCGATGGGTTCAATGAGCAAGTAGGACAGGAACGTGTACGCGAATTCGCCGGTGAGCGCGCTGCGTCCGCCCATGACCACGCTCAGGGAACCGTCGGTCAGCGTCACCTCGACCTGGCGCTCGAAGGTGCGCGCGGCGTCGGAGGTGGGCTCGTCCTCGATGAGCCACGCGCCCTCGACCATCACGCGGTGGGGGTCGTTCGGGTAGGCGCGGGCCGGGCGACCGGCGCCCACGGTGACGCGGTAGCGGCCGTTCTCGAGGGAGAACTCGAACAGGTTCTCGCGGCCGTAGTCGTCGTAGACGTACGAGCGCAGGGCCTCGGAGACGCCGGCCACGTCGTCGTAGCCCGTGAGCGTGATGCCGTCGTTCCCCACGAACTCGCCGTACCAGCCCCAGCCGGCGGCGGCGTCGAAGGGGAGCCAGCCGAGCTTGTCGCAGGTCACGCCGCCCACCTCGACGGGGCCGGTGGGGGCTCCGGCGGGATCCTGGAAGTTCACGCAGTACGCGCCCCGGGGCCGCGCGCCCTGGGCGGCCAAGGCCGGCGGGTCGGCGCGGGAACCCTCGATGTAGCGGCCCAGCTCGTGGCGCACGGTCATGAGCGCGTCCGGATCCCGGGTCCACGACGTGGTGGCGGGCGCCACCGAGCGCGCGGTCACGTCGGCGGCGGTGTCGACGTCGGCGGTGGGACCTGCGCCGCCGGCAGCCAGGCGCAGGTACTCGAAGTCCTCGGCGCCCTCGCGGAACAGGTGGGCCATGTAGGTCGGCCGCGGCCCGTCGAAGAAGCGCCCGAAGTCGTAGTAGGCCCACCCCGTGGCGCGCTGGGTCCACGACACCCACGGGATGATGCGCATGTGGGTGCCGTCGACGCCCGCGCGGGTGGGGTTGAAGTACGGATCCGGGTCGTGATCGAGGGTGTAGAGCCACAACTCGGCGCCCTGGCGCAGCGCGACGGCCGCGTAGGCCGGCTCGAGCGCGCGGACGTGGGCGATCCACAGGTCGTACTGGCAGGCGCCGTCGGCGTGCTCGGCGATCTCGGGCTTGAGATCGGAAGAGCACACGTCTGAACTCCAGTCACCGAATAC